>CAYSHZ010000038.1:4939-18295 GCA_964430905.1 uncultured Thermoanaerobaculia bacterium
CCGAGGCCCTGGACGAAATAACCGTCCTCACCCAACAACTGGTCTATCCCTCAAAAGACGACTTCTCCAACCGCCAACTTCTCGACCTCGCCAGGGCCCTGAGAGTCGTCGCCCTCAAAGATGACGGGCAAGGTGAACGAGCCAAAGCCGAAGCCACCGAACTCCTTCCCTCCCTGACACCCGATCTACTGCCGTCGATCCTGGTTGCGGAGGTTCTCAACGGTTCCGGAAAGGGGTAAACCCTCCCCTTCGAACAGATCCCGACAACCCTCGGATCGGGATATTTATCCTTGCACCCGGGTGATTTGCTAACCTCTCCCCATGGAAATCAGCGTATTCGACCTCTTCAAGATCGGAATTGGGCCGTCGTCGTCCCACACGGTAGGACCGATGCGTGCAGCCCTGTTTCTGCTCGAGAAGCTCAAGAAGCGCGGCCTCTTCGACTCAATCGGCAGAATCGAATGTGAGCTCTTCGGTTCGTTGGCCTCGACAGGCCGAGGCCACCACACCGATCGAGCGATCATCTGGGGTCTCCAGGGCAAAGCGCCCGAGACCATTGATCCCGACCGGCAGGACCCGCTTTACCGCAGCGTGGTCGACTCCGGTCGCCTGGAGCTTGGCGGAACACACTCGATCGAGTTCATCCCCGACCGGGACCTGATTTTCAAACCTGACCAGCTCCTCCCTTTTCATCCCAACGGGATGCGGTTCAGCGTTTTCGGAAAGACCGACGAAGCCATCTTCGTCAAGGAGTTCTACTCAATCGGCGGCGGATTCATCGTTGGAAAGAAGACCGCCAGAGACGACCAACTGATCAAGAACCCGGTGACAGTCGAATTTCCCTTCGCCTGCGGGAACGATTTACTCGAACTGACCCGAAAAACCGGCAAGACCATCGCGGAGATCGTCTTTGCCAACGAACACGCCTGGCGTACTTCGGAGGAGATCGAGACCGGCCTCGAGAATATCTGTAACACCATGAATAACTGCATTGATCGAGGCTGCAGAACACCGGGTGTGCTGGACGGCCCAATGCAGGTCCGCCGCCGCGCCCCTGAGCTTTTCGAGACCCTGAAAGGTGAGAACGAGCGGGCCTTCGGCGATCCCCTGGGCGCCCTGGACTGGATCGTCCTCTATGCCCTGGCGGTCAACGAGGAGAACGCGGCCGGCGGGCGGGTCGTCACCGCGCCAACCAACGGGGCCGCCGGAATCGTTCCCGCCTGCTTGCGGTTCATCGAACGCTTTGTTCGCAGGCCACCCGCTCATGCGGAAAGGGATTTCCTCCTGACCGCAGGCGCCATCGGCATTCTCTATAAGATGAACGCCTCGATCTCCGGCGCCGAGGTCGGTTGCCAGGGCGAGGTCGGAGTCGCCTGCTCGATGGCTGCGGCCGGACTGGTTGAAGCGGCCGGAGGAACGCCTGAACAGGTCGAGAGTGCTGCGGAGACCGCCATGGAGCACAACCTTGGCCTGACGTGCGACCCGGTTGGCGGACTGGTCCAGATCCCCTGCATCGAACGCAATGCGATGGGCGCCGTCAAAGCGATCAACGCCGCCAGAATGGCCATGCGCTCGGATGGGTCAAGCTACGTCTCGCTCGATGAGGTCATCGTGACGATGCGTGAGACCGGCAGGGACATGCAATCGAAGTACAAGGAGACCTCGACCGGTGGCTTGGCCATCAACGTCACGGAGTGTTAAGGGTGCTGTATCCGGCAGGCTCAACCACTGGACGTTTCTTCCGGCGCCGGCATGGCAATTCCCGGCCCAGGCCCAGTGCGTTCTCACAGTTACCCCCCTTCTCAGAGTTGGTAATCGGCCTGGTTCTGGTGGGGATTTTCTTGAGCCCGGCCACGCTTTGGAGCCAAGAGATTTCATGGGAGAACCTGAATCTCGCTCAGGGCGCCGATCTGGATTTGGAGGAAGAAGGTTCGACCAACAGTGAGTCGACGGTCGTCAAGTTGCCATTCTCCATTACCTTGAGAGCCCAGGAGGACGGCAAGGTCGGCTTCAAACTCCGGATTCCCGTCTATTTCTCCTGGAACAACACGACAATCTCTGACGTCGGCGGTGACGATATTTCCTACAGCCTGAAGACGCTGGTCATCACACCCGGAGTCGAAGTTCTGGTACCCGTAGGGGAGCACTGGATGCTGCGCCCCTTTGCGGAATTCGGCGCCATCGGCGCCCTGGAGATCAGTGAGTTGGCCTGGTTGGGATCAACAGGCATCAGGGCATCTTCCTCATGGGACTTCCAGGGTTGGCGGCTGACGGCCGGTGGAAGAGCCCAATACACTCTCGCCTGGACCAAAGACTGGAACACCCATGATGATGTTGGTTCCCTGGAAATCGGCGGTGGAGCGAGCTTTCCGTTGGGCTTTGATCTTCTCGGCGGTCGAGCAATGGGCGGTGTATTCTTCTTCCCCAGATGGTATTTTGAGGACCTGATCATCGAGAGTCCCGATGGAGCTTCCCTGGAGATCACCCGCCACATGGAAATAGGCCTCTCCTTCGAACTCCCGAGACAACCCAAGGTGCTCGGGATCAAGCTCCCCTCCTGGTATGGTTTTGGTTATCGCTTCGCCAACGATTACGGGGCGTGGAGGATCTACCTGGGCTTCCCTTTCTGAGCTGCAACTGCAAGCCTTCCCTCGGCGACAATCTCCCCATCTTCCCGAACCGTCGCCGAGAACAGTGCCATCGAGCCCAATCGACCCTCAAGCTGAACGTTTGCCACCAGGGACCCATCGACCGAGAGTTGTGGCCGTTCCAGTCGAACATCTCGAAGGGACACTAGATAGCCCGCAGTTGGCGCAGGAGTGTCGGGATCTTCCACCGATTGAAGAAGGCCCAATAACAGACCTGCACTCTGAGCCGCAAACTCCATTGCCAGGATTGAGGGCACGCTTTCCTGGACCGCCATTGGATGGTCATGGTCGATCTGTCCCGTGGCAATCAGAGAACCTTGTCCCTGGCTTTCAACCCCCGTTACGATCAAGGCCGGAGGCCGATGGGGAATCAATAACTCAAGATCGAGGTTCTTCATGAAGGGTGATCTTAATCGATCGAACCATCGGCGTCTCGCTGGAGTATCATTGGTTCAGATTAATTGGAGGAATAATGAAACGAAGAATTGCATCTACATTGGGAATGGTCCTCATAGGTATGATGATGACCGGCTGTTCGAGTACAACGGTTGACAGCGACTTCGACCATGACATCGATTTCTCGAAATACAAGACTTTCGCATGGTTTGACCACTCCCACTCAAAATACAAGCCACAGCACGCCAATCAGATCGTCGACGCCAGAATTCACCGCGCCATCGCAGAGGAGCTGATCTCAAAGGGTTTCACCCAGACCGCTCCTGACACGGCTGACATCCTGATCACCTATCACACTTCGACCGAACAGAAGATCGACGTCTATCACTCCGGCTACGGGTACGGGTATGGCTACTGGGGAGGCTATTGGGGACCCTATGGCGGAATGCCGACCACCACGGTCTCGCAGTACGATGTAGGGACGCTGATCCTGGATGTCATCGATCGATCGACCAATGATCTGGTATGGAGAGGCATGATTCAGAAGGCCCTGTCAAGGAGTGACAGTTCGGAAGAGAAGGTCAAGAAGCACGCGGCACGACTTCTCCACAGCTTCCCTCCAGGGGTCCAAAAGTAAGTATTCTGAGGAAACAGACAAATTATATTGACCCTGACGGGTCGGAAAATGAGGAGAAAAACAATGAAAAAAACAGCAATACTCACAGCATTCGTACTCGCCCTGATGGTCATTGCGCCTCTCGCGGCAATGGCCGGCAGCGACGCACCCGTCGCGACTCGGATTATAGAGAGCGGCAAGCTCCGCGTCGGCATGACCGGGACCCAGCCGCCCTACACCGTGGTCTCGAAGACCGGCGAGGTTATCGGTTATGAGGTTGATATCGCCACCCTGCTCGCGGACGCCATGCAGGTCGAGTTGGAGATCGTCCAAAAGCCATTTGCGGAACTGCTGCCGGCTCTCAAGAAGGGCGAGGTCGATGTTGTGATGTCCGGAATGACGATGACTCCGAGGCGCAACCTTCAGGTGGCGTTTGTCGGTCCCTACCAGGTTTCCGGAAAATCAATCCTGACGAAATCGAAGACCATCGCCGCCATCGTCGAGGCCAAGGAACTGGACCAGTCCAAGGCCCGTATTGTGGCCTTGAAGGATTCGACCAGCCAGGAGTTCGTCAAGGATGTCTGGCCCGACGCCCAGTACACCGCGGTCAATGACTACGAAACAGGTGTAAAGATGGTGATTGAGAACAAGGCCGACGCCCTCGTAGCGGACTACCCGATCTGCGCCCTGTCGATTCTGCGCCACCCGGACGCCGATCTGGTCACCCTCGATCGACCCCTGACCCTGGAGCCGATCGGAATCGCAATTCCCCCGGGCGACACGGTGTTTCTCAACATGGTCGAGAATTCCCTCGGAACCCTTCAGTTGATTGGTGCGCTGGATATCCTCGAGCAGAAGTGGTTCGATGACGGCGCCTGGCTGGTGGCGCTGCCTTAGGAGCTTTCAGCTGTCGGCTGGCCTTTATGCATTAAGACCTCCCCTGTCCGATCGAACGGGCGGGGTTTATCCCCGCCCGGTTTCTCTGAGATCCGCTGACACCTGAGGCATCAGCCATTGGCTACCAGTCATTGCGGCGCCATCTTCTGCTGACACAACTCCAACGACCCACCGGATTGCTACACTGTCGCCATGGCAAAGGCATCTGCATTTCTCGGCGTTTCTCGTGGGCCCTTCCTGATCCTCCCCGTGACCTTGATCATCTGTGGAGCGGGTGCGTCAGCCTATGACCACTCATTCTCCTGGCCCCACACCATCCTGGCCCTCGTGGGCCTTGTTGCGCTCCACATGGCCGTCAATATTTTCAACGAGTTCAGTGATTTCAAGACGGGAATCGACCTGGAAACCCAGGCCACGCCCTTCTCCGGAGGCAGTGGCACTCTCCCTTCTGGATCGATGCGCCCGAATACTGCAAAGGCCTTCGGCATTCTCTGTTCGATCATCGGTGGGGGCGTTGGTCTGTATTTCGTGTTCGAGATCGGCCGGCCCATGATTCCACTGGTGATCGCCGGCGCCTTTCTCGTTCTGACCTACACAACCGTCATGGCACGAATCGGGCTCGGAGAAGTGGCAGCCGGCCTGGGTCTGGGCGCCCTCCCAATCCTCGGCGCCGCATTGGTCCAGACCGGCCACATCGGAGATGCCGCAATGATGGCATCTATTCCAGGCTTCTTCATGACCTTCAATCTCCTCCTGCTGAATGAATTCCCGGACGAGAAGGCCGACCGACGGGGAGGAAGACGAAATCTCGTCCTGATTCTGGGACGCACCTGGGCGGCCCGAATCTACGTTGGTGCAGCACTGGCGGTTCCGGGAGTCCTGGTTGGCGCTGTCTGCCTGGGAAGATTGCCCATGCCGGCCCTTGCCGCGGCTCTGCCGACTCTCATATTGGGGGGCGTCTTCAAATGGGTTCTGAAATCACCCCAAACCGACCCGCCAATCCCGGCCCTGGGCGCCAATGTCATTTGGAATCTGGCAACAAATACGGTCCTGGGTATAGTCCTCGTTATTGCAATCTTCTGGCCCTGATTGTCTATCGCATCAATACGCCGGCCAATGCCGTCGCCAACCTCCGGGGCGTCAGCCGAATAGACCACGCCAGGATTGCGTTTACCCACCCGGTGACGACACAGCTTCTTCCCCGAAGCATCGCCCTTCCCTCCAGCCCTGAAACACAACCCACGGATGATCCGATTCTCCAATTTCCTCTCCAAACCATACACCACAGGGGTCTCCCCTCGTTGCGTAGGTTAAGATACCGATGATCTTCGGAGGTTGAGATGAAAACAATCAATGTCCTTGTCCTGTGTCTGGCGTCATTCCTATGGTCCTGCGCCTCCACCGGCCAATCACCTCACCTCTTTCAGGAGAACCCGTCCGTGACGATCTCCTCACAGGAACTGAGGATCCGGGTCCGAAGTCTGGCCCGACCACTGGCGGGTATCCTCCAGACCGCAGCCGATGAGATCATGGATATGACCGACGACCCGGAGGTACGACGCGCGGCCCTCGTTGCAAAGACCGAGGCGATTCCGGCGCTCTTTGATGCCCTGTTTCGGAGGGACCCAGGCGCCGCTCTCATCGACGCGTCAGCCCTGATCGAACAAATCAAGCAGGACTATACCCTTCGAGAGCACCTCGCCATGACGGCCGAGGAACGGCAGGTCATCCTCCAGGCCGCCGACACCATCAAACACCGCCTGCAGGTAGTGTATTTGGCCACCGGCGCCTCTCAGGCTGAGATTGACGATTTCTGGGTC
Organism: uncultured Thermoanaerobaculia bacterium; assembly: GCA_964430905.1. Classification (GTDB taxonomy): domain Bacteria; phylum Acidobacteriota; class Thermoanaerobaculia; order Thermoanaerobaculales; family Sulfomarinibacteraceae; genus DAOWGJ01. The sequence goes on from CAYSHZ010000038.1 coordinate 11,317, forward strand.
GAGATTGAAGACTGGGCCAGAAACCACCCTATCACCGGCAACTTTGCGGTCAGGGACTCGACAGAAAGCCTGTTTGCAGCCTCCACAGCCCTGATCGGTGGAGGACTGGGGGGCGCGATCTCGTCTGCACAGGAAGAAATGGCAGATTTCGCCGTCCGGGCGGACATCTATGCGGAGCACCTGCCCCGTCAGGCTCGCTGGCAGGCTCAGCTGTTGGTGGAAGAGATGCTGGCCGACGGGATCGTCAACCAGGCAGTTGAAGGCGTCGGGGCCATCCCCTTGTCAATCGAAGAGATCCCGATCGATATCGATGCCGAACGGCAGGCGTTGATCGAGGATCTTCGGCGCGAGGGTTTCCTGGTCGGGCGGTGGGTTCAGAATGAAAGAGACGGCGGTTTCGCTTTCGTCTCAACCGAACGACAGGTGGTGCTGGACCATCTCACCGAAGAGCGGATCGCTATCCTTGAGGCGATCAAGAGCGAACGGTACGCCCTGATCGAGGCCCTCGACCAGCAACGATCCGCCGCTTTCGAGGATCTCCAGAAAATTGTTGCATCGACGCTGGTCCAGTCCCGCCAGGATCTGATCGATCACCTCATTTTCCGTTCGGCTCAGCTTCTGGCTGTCGTTCTCCCGCTTTTGTTGATCGGCGGTCTGATCCTGGTCTGGTTTGCCCGCAGACCCAGAGGATAGCCTTTCGAGTTCTTTCCCAACCCATGGGAGAATTGGCTTATAATCGGTGTCTTCGAGAAGGAGTTCCCCTATGAGAACCATCAGGTCCGTCTCTTCAGTATTGGCATTCACAATGATCCTGGCATCGCACGCCGTGGTCTCGGCGCAGACCGAAGACACCAAGGACTGGCCCAAGATGGTCGAGGCGATGGGTGCCTCGATCACGATGTACCAACCCCAGATCGACAGCTGGGAGGGGAATTCTTTCGAAGCGCGGGCTGCAGTTTCGGTCGTAGGCGCTGCCGGCAAGGAACCAGTGTTCGGCGCCGTGTGGCTCTCCGGACACTTCAGCACCGACAAGGCCACGAGGATCGTCAGTTTCTACGACGTCACAGTCCCCGCCGTACGATTTCCGAACGCCGAAGAAGATCAGGAACAACAATTGATAGATCTCCTCGAGAACGAACTCGATGACTGGGTTTATGAGGTCGATCTCGATACCCTGCTTCCCTCACTCGAACTGGCCAACAGAGACAGCCGGGGCGAGATTGAACTCAAGAACGACGTGCCGAAGATCATCATCAAGCACGAACCCGCGGTCTTGGTGCTGATCGACGGCGACCCCAAATATCAAAAGATCGAAAACTCAAAACTGGAGCGACTCGTCAATACCCCGTTCGTCATGATCAAGGATGGCGGGACGTTCTTTCTGGCATCGGACACCCAGTGGTTCACAGCCTCGAACGTCAAGGGGCCCTGGAAACTCACCGACAGGCTGCCCAAAGAAATCGCCAACATTGACAAGCAACTCAAGGAGCAGGCTGCCAAGAACGAGACAGAAGATTCCGGCGAAGAGGGGGATCCCCGAACGCCCGAGATCGTCATTTCGACGGTCCCTGCCGAACTGATCTTCATCGACGGCGAAACCAATTTGGAACCCATTCAGGGGAACGACATCCTCGAGGTCAGCAATACCGATTCAGACGTCATCTTCGACATCGCATCTCAGCAGTTCTACGTCCTGCTCTCGGGACGCTGGTTTCGGTCGTCAAACCTCGACAACGGTCCCTGGCAGTGGGTGGCCAACGACGAGGTCCCTGATGCCTTTGCCGAAATTCCTTCCGATTCCGATGTCGGCTACCTCCGGGCGAGCATCGCGGGAACCGATGAAAGCAGGGATGCCCTGCTTGAGCAGAGTGTCCCGCAGACTGCCAGCGTCAAGCGGGGCAGCGCCGATAATAATGTCGAGTACGACGGTCAACCAAAGTTCGAGCCAGTCGAAAAAACGGAAATGCAATATGCGGTCAACACCTCCTCGTCCGTCATCCTTGCCGAAGGCGCCTACTACTGGTGCCATCAGGGGATCTGGTATATCTCCGCCGCGGCGACCGGACCGTGGGCCGTTTGCGACAACATTCCCGACGTTATCTACACCATTCCGCCCTCCAACCCCCACTACAACGTCACCTATGTCAAGGTCTACCAGTCGACGCCCGAGGTGGTCTATGTAGGCTACACACCCGGCTACACCGGGTCCTATGTGTCGCACAACTGTGTCGTCTACGGAACCGGTTATTACTACCGACCCTGGTACACCCCCTACCACTACTACGCCCGTCCATCGACGTGGGGTTTTCACGTCCGTTGGAACCCGTGGTATGGCTGGAGTTTCGGTCTCAGTTATTCCAGAGGCCCCTTCCACTTTGGAATTGGCTGGGGAGGCTACGGCGGATGGCGTGGTGGTGGGTGGTTCGGTCCCGGTTTCTACCGACCCTATCCGATGCCCTTCCGTGCCGGGTATCGTGCCGGCTACAGGGCCGGCTACTACCACGGCCGGCATGCTTCCGGCCGCCCGGTCCACTATCGGGGTTCCAATCCCAATATCTATGGTCGACCGGTCAACCGTGACAGGGTTGCCAACACGAGGGACCGGGTGGCTCGTCAGCGGCCCGCAGTGGCACGCGACAAGGCCAACAACGTCTATACCGACCGCAAGGGAAACGTCTATCGACGGAACGAGAATGGGTCGTGGGATCGAAGGGACAAAGGGGGATGGAAACCGAACGGTGGAATACCGTCTGCCGGGGATCGAACCCGACCTTCAACACGGCCTACCACGCCCTCTTCACGGCCCTCGACACGGCCGACCACTCCATCAACCAGACCTTCGACACGCCCAACAACTCCGTCGACGAGACCTTCAACAAGACCCTCGACTCGGCCATCGACCAGACCCTCAACACCTTCAACAAGACCTTCGACACGGCCATCGACCAGACCCTCAACGAGGCCGTCGACTCGGCCTTCTTCCGGGTCACTCAATCGGGACTACGGAGCACGACAGAGAGGCAGCACCCGATCCAGATCGATGCACAGTCGTCCGATGACCAGAAGCCCTTCGGTTCGCAGAGGCGGAGGCGGACGGCGGAGGTAGATCCAGCTTCAGCCGGCCCTGGTGGCTATCACCAGGGCCGGACGGCGGAAGCCCTGGCGTCGGCCTCTCGTTACCTCGACCCGAAAGCCCTGGCTTGCCAGGCGCTTCACGAGGCCGAGCAGGTTCTCCCCCACCGGCAAAGGCATTCGCCCCTCCAGTCCGGCAACAATCAGCACACCACCCTGGTTCAGACCCCGGGCGATCCGGTCAAGCAACCTGTCATCAAGAACCGGCGCCCTTCGGCGGCGCGTTTCCCAGATGACGATTGCGTCCTGGTCCTCGATGGGCCATGAGGCCGGATCCGCCACTTCCATCGTCACGTCCGAGCCCAACGCGATCTCGGTCTGCCGGGCAACACCGGCCTCAAGGGTCACCCCCATGAGGTGATCCGGACGACGGCCTTCTTCGGCTTCCAGGACCACGGCCAAGAGCGCCCCGTCCCCGCATCCAAGATCCAGAAATTTCCCTTGCGGTGAAAAATCACCCCGCCCGGCCCGAATCGCCAGATCCGGATGCCGGCACAACTCCCGCCGCGTCCGTAACCATTCACGGTATCCAATGGTCAGAAAACGATGGGCCGCCCGATCGATAACCCTCCGACGGAAAGCTGCCACCGGTCCCTTGGGGATCCACAACCACACCAGAAGGGCACCGATCCCGCCGAGCACGATACCGACAACCAGGCTACCGACAATGACGTCGACTCCTACCTCTCCAAGACTGGGGATACCCGCATCCCCGGGAAGGATCGCCCGCCATCGACCCCTGAGCAGCCTGCTGCCGACCTGCATTTCTCCCCAGACCAAAAGTGGTGCAAAAGCGGGGAAAGAGATCATCGTGGCCGCCATCATCTTGACCCGACTCAGACCCAGTGTTCTTGCAACAACCAGGGCCACGGCAAGATGCAGGCCATAGAATGGGGTACAGCCGATCAGGAGACCGAGACCAATCGCTGCCGCCTGGGCGCCCGGGGACTGTCCCTCGGTCGCCAAACGATAGGCGAATTCCGCCAACCTTTCCCTCAACGGCATCGGTCACCAGCCCTCAACGGGCTCTCGGAGGCTCAACGAGGAACCAGGCCAATCGGAACGGGCATTAGATTCCACGTAAAGCCGGAGAGACCGGCAGGATATGAATAGAGGGTCTCTTTCGTGAAACCATCGTTCCCGTAGAGATACCGATTGATCTCACCACCCTTGTCATTGGCAACGTAGAGCTCATCGACTCCGTCACCATCGAGATCGGTCAGGAGTGCAGCGTGTTCGAAGCCGCCAGAGGTTGCATCGATCTGCGTCACGGTCCACGGGCCCTCACCCTGGGGTCTCAGAAGCCACAGACCACTCTTGTGAGCCGCCGCAACCATCTCCCTCTTTCCGTCGCCATCGATGTCTCCGGCCGTAAGAAAGCGGCAAAGTGTGTCCGGCAGGGTCGCCACTGCCTGGCCCTTCAGCGGATCGGTTCCGGCGTCAAAGCGAAGAATTTCAACCTGGCCGCCGGCAACAGCCTCAAGGGAGACGTACAACTCATCGGTACCGTCTCCGTCGATGTCATCGACCAGGATCTCCTTGGCGTGGCGGTCACCAAGGTCGGCAACAACCACTCGCCCCTCACCGGTTGCCGGGACGTATCGTGTCACCAACCCCGGTTGAGGAGTCCCGTCGAGCTTGTTGGGAGAACTCGGCGTTGCATAGATTTCCATCACCCCGTCACCATCGAGGTCTCCCAATTCGACCTCGTGAACCACCGTGTTCTCCTGGTGGTCCAGTTCCGTGATCTCCCAGCCTCCATCGGCGGCCGGCCGAACTGTGGCCACAACGCCCTGGTCGTGGGTCGCCACGGCTATCGTCTGGGTGCCGTCACCGTAAATGTCGCCAACCTCGACGTCTCGCATCCGACTCCACTTGCCTCCGAAGTCTGCTTCCCACAGAATCTCGGGTTCGCCGTCACCAACCCGCAGTTTGAGCATGGCCTTGGTTCCCCCGGCGGTCAGGATTCCCCTGACCCCTTCCCGCGGGCTGTAAACCATTGCCTTGTGAAAGACGTTGCTGTCCTTATCCTCGATCTCCGACCATGACCACAGCCCATCGGTCTCGGTCAGGATGCCCAGTCGGGCCGGCTGAGGCACGGGTTTCCCATCCGGACCGGTCTCGAGAACCGCCAGCGCCGCCAACAACCCGCTTGAGAGCGTTTCCCCCTTGGGTGTCTCCGGCGGGACGTCCCCACCGCAACCCGCCAGGCTCAGACCAACTGTTATTACGAGAACAATTACCAGATTTCGCATGAAACACCCCATCGACGTGATCGCACCATGGTGCAGGGGCACATCCTAACCCATCCGGAGCCATCGGATGGGAATGCTAGACTTCCGGCGGCCCGTGAGGCCCAACGGAGGAATGATGACCCGGAGAACGACCCTTGCCGCCCTGATGACATTTTCGATTTTCGGTCTTGCAATGCTGCTTTCAGGCAGCTGTGGCGGAGGTGGCGCCCCAAAGAACGCCGGAGACCACACGCAGACTCGTTCGGTCATTATCCTGGCCATAGACGGTCTTCGGGCCGACAGCCTGGGTTGTTATGGAGGCTCTTCAGAGACACCTGCCCTTGATGCGCTTGCAAGGGAGTCCGTCCTTTTTGACCAGGCATGGTCCCAGGCCCCTGCCATGCAGTCTTCACTGACCAGTCTGCTGACCGGTTTGTACCCAACGACAAACGGCCTGGTGGAGCCAGGCGACCGTCTGGTTCCGGAGGCCACGACTCTCGCCGAGAGCCTGTCTGCTGCCGGACTGCAGACCGCCGCATTCATTCAGGGACCGGAAGGCGGCGATGCATTTGGAATGGACCAAGGTTTTGGTCAGTACGCCATTGGTCCAAAGCCAGGACAGGGCGCATTGGCTTGGCTTGACGAGCACAGGGAAGACGATGTCTTCGTGATGATTGCCGGCTGGTCCGCAGGCCATCTGGAAGACACAACAGACACCCTGCCGGCTCCCGAGGGATTTGCCCTGCGTCTCCAGGAGGCACTTGCCTCAGAGAACTCTCATCCCCTCGGCAATGAGGATCTTGCCTATGCCCGCGCGGCCTACGCAGATCATGTCACCCGGATTGACACGGCCGTCGGTCAGTTGATCGAGAACCTGCGTTCCTCCGGCCGCCTTGAAACCGCAACACTGATTGTCGTAGGAACCTCGGGCTTTGCACTCTCGGAGCATGGGGATCTGATCAACAACTCCCTCTACCCTGCCGTCACCCGGGTTCCCCTGATGATCCGCAAACCCGGTGGAGACCCGGCGGTGATCAATACCGTGGTCGAGGTTCTTGACCTGATGCCGACGGTACTCGAAATGACCGGTATTCCTTCCTCCGAAGGCATTCAGGGTTCGAGTTTGATGGCCATCATTTCGGGCACATCCAATCCGCCCTATGTTGCCTTTTCGGAAAGCGATATGGCCGGCGGCATGACCTCGGTCGTCATGAACGGAATGCAGTTGGTCACTACGGCAGAGGAAACGGCCCTGTTTGACCTTGCTTCGGATCCCATGGCCCTGACCAATGTGGCGGATCAGTTCCCTCAGAAAGTGACCGTTCTCAGTGAACACCGCGACGCCTGGTCAAAAATGGTTGCAGCCGTATCCCTGGATCCCAACCGAAAGACCGAGGATCTCGACGACGACACCCTCAACCAGTTGCGCAGCCTGGGATATATTCAGTAGAGAGCAACCGTGCTCGTCCGTGCCAGGCTTTAGGAACTTCAATCCACCCGTCCTCCGGTGTCGACGGTTGTACCCGCGGCTTCCTGGCCATGACCCAACCCTGACACAACTTCCTAAGTTCCTAAAGCCTGAGAATCATCTAGCACTCCCCCTTCGACGAGAT
>CAYSHZ010000039.1:0-18276 GCA_964430905.1 uncultured Thermoanaerobaculia bacterium
AGCTGACAGCTCCTCCCCTACCGCTTTACTCCGCTTTTCAAGAGCAATGTTTTCGGATTGAGCAGAATATTGAGGTCCTTGTCGATGACCTCATCCTGGTCCCGGATCACGTGGAGCCGAACCCGGTTATCCCGAGGTTCCAGACTGAAAGCAAGGTCAATCTGGTCCTCAAAGACCCGAGCGCCTCCTGGAAGATGTCCGGCGTCGCGCTCCGGATCTTCCCTGTGCGTCCGGAAGGCCATCCACATTTCGGCCTCGGCCTCACCTGCGACCCCCCTGAGAGCCTTGATCATCTCCGGATCCAGCTCGGTCGATCCCAGGCGGTCGAGAATGATAACGTCCGGCGTAAAGTCCATTGCCGACCGCAAGAGCTCCAGCGCCTGCTTCAGGCGGTCAACCGAAAACGCCCCACCGACGTAGGTGTGAATGTGGCGGTGTCGCTCGATATCAAGCTGAATTGCGGCCCAATGCTCAAGCTTCTTCTCTCGCCGGAGCATCTCCATCAGCAAATCGTCGTACCAGGTTCTCACCTTGTCCACAGTCCGCTCCAGCGAAATATGGAGCACCTTCTGGCCCGAAAGGAGGGCATCAATTCCGATGCCGACGATGAAGGCCGTTTTGCCGACGCCGGCTCGACCCAGTACCAATGCCAGTTTGCCGGGACCCGGGCCGGGGTGACCGTCACGTTCAAGCAAGGTTCTCGGGGACCGGCGCAGTCCAAACATCAGATTCGTCATGATTCGTCCTCCTGGCCCTTTTTGCTGCCGTACTCCTTGAGTAGTTCTTCCGATACCTCGCGAGGCACCGGCGCATATCTCGAAAACTCCATCGTGAACTCGGCCTTGCCCTGGGTCGCCGAGCGCAAATCGGTCGAATAGCCGAACATCTCGGCCAGTGGAACATCTCCGTCCACCCGGGTAAAACCACCGTCGTCGGCGGATCCTGCGATCACACCACGACGCTGCATCAAGGAGCGATAGATGGCCCCCTGAAATTCCGCCGGTCCCTCAACGGAGACCCGCATGACAGGCTCAAGGATCCGGGCTTTGGCCTTTTTGTAACTCTCCCGGAAGGCGGCACGGCACGCGGTTTGGAAGGCCATATCGGACGAGTCGACCGCATGGGAATTGCCGTCCTCCAGAACGACGCGAACCCCAACGATGGGAAAACCGATCAGACCACCCTTGGGCAGGCCCTGCTGGAAACCCTTGTCACAGGCGTTGATGTACTCCGTCGGAATCGAACCACCCCGAACCTGGTTGACAAATTCGTACTCGCCCTCTTCGAGAGGCTCGAGATAGCCAACAACCTTTGCATACTGACCGGAGCCACCGGTCTGTTTCTTGTGAATGTAGTCGAAGTCCGCCCGCCGGCTGATGGCCTCACGATAGGCAACCTGTGGCGCCCCGGTTTCGACCTCAGCGTTGTACTCGCGTCGCATCCGCTCGATATAGACCTCGAGGTGCAACTCGCCCATGCCGGAAACAATGGTCTCGCCACTCTCGTGATCCGTACCGACCCGGAAGGTCGGATCCTCCTTGGTGAAACGTGACAGTGCCTTGCCCATATTTGCCTGGGCCTTGGCATCAACCGGCGTCACCGACAACGAAATCACCGGCTCAGGTACGTACATCGATGTCATTGCCAGGCGCGGGCCCTCTCCAACGAAGGTATCACCTGTGTGACAGTCGATACCAAACAGCCCAACGATATCGCCGGCTTCGCCTGTAGCGATGTCCTCCATCTTGTCGGCATGCATCCGAACCAGACGGCCGATCTTGATCTTCTTGCCGGTTCGGGTCTGCCAGACCGTGTCACCCTTGCTCAGGGTTCCCTGGTAGACCCGGATGAAGGTCAGCTGGCCGTAGCGCCCCTCGTCAAGCTTGAAGACATAGGCAACGGTCTGCTTCGTCGCATCCGATATCAGTTCCACGGGAGCATTGTCGTTGTCCAGATCCACCGCCTCGATCGGAATATCGTCCGGACAGGGCAGAAGAGCGGTCACCGCGTCCATCAAGGGTTGCACACCCTTGTTCTTGTATGCGGAACCCATCAGGACCGGAGTCAGCTCCAAGGCCAGAACGCCGTTGCGAACGGCCTCGTTGATCAGCTCGGGCGTCGCCTCGTCTTCAAGCGCAGCCTCCATCAGATCGTCGGAGAACATGCTGGCCGCATCGATCAGCTCGGCTCGGGCGTCTTCCGCCTCGGCCAGCAACTCAGCCGGAATATCGGTGATCTCCAGCTCTTCTCCGTTGTCGCCTCGGAAGTAGATCGCCTTCATCTCGACCAGATCGATCACACCCTCGAATTTCTCCTCAAGGCCGATCGGCAGCTGCATCAAGACCGAGTTGAGCCCAAGCTTGTCTCGCAGGGCTGCTGATACCCTCTTGGGATCGGCACCGGAGCGATCGCACTTGTTGACAAAGGCAATCCGGGGCACCTTGTAGCGCTTCATCTGCCGGTCAACGGTAATCGACTGGGACTGAACGCCGGCCACCGCACACAGAACCAACACCGCGCCATCAAGAACCCGGAGCGCCCTTTCGACCTCGATCGTGAAGTCGACGTGACCCGGTGTGTCGATGATGTTGACGTGGTGGCCCTTCCACTCGACGTAGGTCGAGGCGGAGGTGATGGTAATGCCGCGTTCCCGCTCGAGCTCCATGTGGTCCATGGTCGCCCCGACACCATCCTTGCCCCTGACGTCATGAATCGCGTGAATCTTCTGCGTATAGAAGAGGATCCTCTCGGTCAACGTCGTTTTGCCCGAGTCGATGTGGGCGGATATACCGATGTTGCGGACTCGTTGAATGTCGATACTCATGCTGTCTCACCCGCGCGGTCTCAAGGCCGCACTCAATAGTTGAAGGTCAATGATACCGGGCCACAGGAGACACCGCTACCGGCGAAAAATGATGAAAAACGGCGCGGAGGGAGGCTTTTCGCCTCAAACGCGCCGCACTCAGCCCATAAGGTACAACTCCGCCAGTCAGATGTCAATTCCGCCAGAGTTCAGGATTCTGCAGGGCAGAGGTCCGGGATTCCGCTTTGGGGTGGGTCACCGCACCCTCTGTCCTGCAGAATCCTATTGCGCTGCGCGTATTGAAAGCCAAAAGGTCTTACAAAAAAACCTTGTGCTGGTGGGCAACCCTCATGAACACGAGGGACATCATCGGCCATCACCGACGGTACCGATCTCTCGTTCGCGCTCCGGGCGGCCGGGGAAGAGGACAGCGTCAGGCTCAGCGGCAGTTTCAGCTTCAGACGGCAGTAACCGCGACCGGCGACGGCGTCGGCCAACCGCCCCGGTCCCGGTCAACGGTCAACGGTCCCGGATTCGGCCCACGGCCCACGGAAACTGGACCCCGTCAGACCGCAGCATCCGCGGCAGGAACAGCGGCGGTTTGCGGCTACGGCTGGAGCAACGAGAGGGTCAGCATCTTCTATACGTGAGTTCTCGAGACCAACAAGGGCGATCAGCCTCTCGGCTTGGGATTCCGCCCATAAAACACATCATCCATCTTGAGCATTGCCCGTCTTGCGGCCCCCGATCGGGCGATGGCCCAGCGCACGACGTTGTGGGCGGCGTTATTGGGATGGGAATAGGGGCAGACGCTCATGCACCGCCCGCAGTCCGTACCGACGACGTTCCAGTAGCGGAAACAGGTATCGGGATCGATCGCCCAGCGAAGCCCGGTATCGATCGGCTTCCGGTCGCCCGTAGGGATGGCTCCCACCGGGCAGGTTTCGGCACACTTCCGGCAAATAAGGCAGAAATCAAGGACCGATACATCATCGCCCGGGGCATCCGCAACCAGCGGAACATCGGTTGTCACGATGCCAAGTCGGACCCGAGGTCCGAGCTCAGGAGTCATCAGCAGACCCATGCGACCAATCTCTCCCAGACCGGCATCCCTCGCAACCAGGGGAGCAATGACACGGTAGTTCCCGTCAATGTGGGCCCGGGCCTTCCACCCGCAGCGCCGCAGAGTCGATGCCATCTGAATAGCAATCTTGGCCGACTCGACGTACTGGTGGGCAGACTCGACGATCGCAGGCGCACCCGGAGCGTGGGCCACTGCGGCGTGGTCCATCTCAACGGTGAATGCGATTGCCCAGGGGTGATCCATCGTGATCGGCTCACCCCATGTCCCAGCTCCACGCCCGATATGACTGTAAATTTGATACGGCTCGAGTCTGGTCACACCCGCAGATATTGCCCCGTTGGAAAGGGCCAATTCCTTCAAACGGTCAACCCAGACCTCGGGATCAAGAACGACTCGCTCGGACGCCGACTCGCCGTCAACCTCGAGGCGAAGGGCCTCCGTCAGGTCAAAGGACGCATCGGCAGCGGCAAAGGCGACAGGGTCGGCCAGCTCTGAATCCGGCGACAGCAGCCCCGGCAAGGCACGGGTTCGATCATCACCACCTCGGTGCTCCGGATGCATCCGATAGTAGGCCTCAAACTCCGGGCTGCCCAGCTCCAGATGAGCCCGGGCAAACATGATTCCTCGTTCATCGACCCTGCGCGAGGGACGCCCACCCGGGGCCATTCCCCGGCCGATCGGAAGAAACCATGCAATTCCACCCATCACGAGGGTCAGGGTCATCAAACCCAGAACAATCCCAGGTATCGGTAACGGAAGTACCGCGACTAACATCAAAAGGGCGGATCCACCAACAGCAAGCAGGGCCGCAACCAGCGAAGCCCTCCGTTCACCCTCGAGCCGAGAGATCACAGCAAAAACACCAAAGGCGACAAGATTGACGGCTGAGAACACCATCAACACGGAGGAAGCGACGCCATTCATAGGGGAGAACGTTACCATGTGCGCCTTCCCCAACACCGGAGAGACAGCGGCAAAGCCAAAGATTCCAAGAACGAGAAAACACCGCCCCATGGGTGTAAGGTGGTCCAACCGATGAGTATCCCCTGTTTCTTCGTTTCCGACCTGCACGGCTCCAACCACCGGTTCCGTTCTCTGTGGGCTGCCGCGGCTCTGGAACACCCCAAGGTAATCTTCCTCGGCGGTGACCTCTTGCCCGGCATCAACGCCCGGGAGTTCATCCAGGAGACGATCGAACCACACGTTCTCGGCCTGCAGGAAAAACTTGGATTCGACTTCCCAACGATCTTTCTCATCCCGGGCAACGACGACGCCGCGGTGGATTTCACCGCTTTTGAGCATGGCGAGAAGCTCGGTCTGTGGCGAATCATCCACAACAGGCAGGACCGCATCTCAGAGCATGCCATCTTCGGCTACGGCTGCGTACCACCTACGCCATTCATGCTCAAGGATTGGGAACGGTACGACGTTTCACGTTTCGTCGATCCGGGGAGCGTGTCACCCGAGGAGGGTCACCGAACGCTGGCGGCGGACCCTGACGATATCCAATTCGGCACGATTTCCGCCGACCTGGGGTTGTTGGGGAATGCTCAAGACCTGACCAACTCGGTATGGCTCTTCCATTCCCCCCCCTACCAAACAGGGCTTGATCGTGCCGCACTCGACGACAGATATGTCGATCATGTTCCATTCGACGTCAACATCGGCAGTATCGCAATTCGGCGATTCATCGAGGAGGAACAACCCCTGCTGACCCTCCACGGTCATGTTCACGAATCCGCCCGACTGACGGGTCACTGGCGGGAACAACTGGGCCGGACGTGGATGCTTTCCGCAGCACACGACGGCCCCGAACTCGCTCTGGTTCGATGTGATCTTGATCGGCCGGAGGCCGCAACCCGTCAGCTGGTGTGACCGCCGGTAACCGGTGCGCCTGAACGCCTCAGAACACCCACGACAGCTTGGTGAAAAAGCTGTTCCCCTGCTCCGAACTCTCTCCGATTTCCGAAGTACCCCGCTGGAATGCAAGCTGCAACGAGCCAAACGGAGGAAAGATGCGCCACACGCCCAGGAGTTGAACATTCTCCTTGCTGATTACCGAGTTGGTCTGCACAAAGATCTTGAGGTAGAGGTCATTGGTGAAATGGTAGCTGGAGCTCAGGACATGAATCCATGTGCTCCTGTTTTTCGGATCGGGGTCAAGCTCGAGCCAGGTCACCTCGTACGAGAGATTCCATGCCTCGGACAGGCTCAAGTCGGTGCCGAGACCGAAGAGTCTGAGGTCACTATCGTAGTTCTCACCAACTCCCGCGGACAGCTTGAACCGTTTTCCTGAGCGGTTGTCATAGCCCACCTCCGTCTTCAAAATCGTATTGCGAAACTCCTTCTCGAAGATTTCCAGGGCGTCAACGTAGGACATACGAATCTCCCAGAAGTTGGTGAAGACCAACTCAGCCTCGCCGAAAATCTCCCAGGCACGGAGGTCCCCCTCTTGGCTCCAGTAACGGTTGTAGTTGGCGCCTACCCTGAGTTTCTCGGTGACACTGTCTTTGAACCAGAAGGTGTGACCGAGGTAGCTGTCCACCTCCTTGCGATTGTCATCCCGGAGAAATCCGATGGCGTTGATGTTGTCCTTGAGCCCAGTGTCGAGGTTGGTATAACGGACATGGAAGTGCGTATTGGCCGAATCGAAAGCCGGCCGCACGAACCAGGCGAGCGCGCCGTCATTCTCAGTTCCGTGGGCACGAAGCACCTGGGCCGTCATCCCCAGCTTCTCAGTGAAGAACAACGTCGCATCGATACCCACCGAACCGGTGTTGCCCTCGTCGGTGTTTCGATTGGCAGCGAGAAACCCGACCGTCGAGGAACCGAAGATGCCCCGCTGAAGTCGAAGAACACTGTAGTCGGCATCCTCAAGCTCAATCTCCCCTCCCGGGCCTATTTCGGTTTCGAGATCAGCACGGGTTGCCAATGCGGCCACGTCCCAACCGGCCATTGTGCCGTTCAGCTTGCCCCCCCATGAGATGTCCCCGATCCGCCGGCTGTAGAACTGGCGAATCCGCTGGCTGAACATCTCCACCCCTTCGAGGAAGAAAGGCCTTTTCTCTGGAACGAACAGTTCGAAACGTGACAGGTTGATCTGCTCGACATCGGCCTCCACCAGGGCGAAGTCGGGGTTGATGGTCAAGTCAAGCCCGAGGTCATTGGTAATCCGATACCTGAAATCGAGTCCCACCTCCACCTCGGTGTCCCCACCCTCCTCGAGAGCGACGATTGCATAGGGGATCAGGTCGTAGCGTTTGCCCCGCCTGACGCCGAACTCAAGGCCGGTCAGCGTCCCAAAAGCCGACACTCGCCACTTCGACTCGGCCGGCCCCGACCACATGGAGGTCTCGAGGCGGCGCGGTACGCTTCGGTGGGCGTTGATTCCCCAGGTTGTATTCTCCCCACCACGGAACTTCAGGATCTCGAAGGGGATGGCAAACTCCGCAGTCCACCCCTCTTCGGTCTTTGATGCCGCGGAAAACCAGGAGGCATCCCACTTCAGGTCGACCACACGGCCGTTGTCGGCCACCTTGCCGTCCTGCTGCACACCCAGAGTGTTCGTTGCAAAAAAGTAGGCCCTGCGGCCGTCATCGAAGGTATCCAGGAGCAGGGTCACGCTATCGTCGTCCCGGAGCTCTCCGTCTCTCGACGTGATCGCTGCGGACAGCTGGTCCGGCTCAGGGTCGAAGCACCTGAAGGCCACAAACAAAGCCTCCTCGGTGTAGCCAACCAGGACCTCGGTTCGAAAAGGCGATGGCTCTCCGAACTGTGGCTCGATCTGCACGAAGCCGGTTGTAGGGGAAGCCGATGACCACACCGAATCATCGAGAATACCGTCGATCCGCGGAGCTTCACTGAAAGCCGCAGCTCCGACCGTCCGCTCAACAGCACCAGCCGACAACGGAGTTAGAACCACCAACCCCACGATAAAAACCACAAGTGGCCGCATTCCCCAATCTCCCAACTACTGTTGTCCCAAGGCCAATTGCCGGGCCGGATCCGTGACGGCGCCGATTTTCGCGGCAAAGGGCGTTCGTTTTTCGAGGTCCTCGTCAGTGATCAGGTGGATGTCCAACAGACCGCCTGTAGAATAACCTGTTCTGAGATAGTTCATTTCCCCGAGGGAAAGGCTCCAACCGTCCAGCCAACTCAGAAGCTCTCGACGCTGGACATCGTCGCCCTTGAAATGAACGACGAGGTCAATGTCGGAGCTGGGACCGGCGTTGGCGTTCTTGGTCGAGCCGATCAGGTAGAGAGCAGCAACTCCGAATCGGTCTCCATCCATTTCTGCCGCGAGACGCTCGGCCATCCGCAATCGCCACCGCCAGTGACCCTGGTTCTGATGATCAACCGACAACGACGGAACGGTGAGGCCGTCAAAGGCCGACGCCCCGGGATCGACCAACACCCCGACGGCACGGTCGAGGTCGGCATTCATCAGCACCCTCAGAATCCGTCCCCGGGTGGCGGCAGGAACTTCAATCACCTTGATGACATCGGCCAGGGCGGCAAACTCCGGCGTCATCTCGCCCAGCAGATTGGGGCATGCCATGAAAAACCGTCGGTCGAGCCCTCCCTCCACCTCGTCGGGATAGAGAGGCAGATACCGAATTCGTGCCTCAACCAGGTCCTGGAAAAAGTGTGTCCCGAAACTCAGGTCCGGAACGTAGGATCCAACCTGATGGGCCATTTCGATCAAGACCGCCGTGTTGTTGATATCGGCATAGGTAATTCTGACACCCAGCTTGAGGTCACCCCTGCTGCCCCACCGGCCCGGTCCCATCAGGATGAACTGGCGTTTCGGCAAGATCTTGTTGAGTTCCCCAACTGCACGACCGACCATGATCAACTCGTTCTTGCTCTCCAACCGGCGATAACCCTCGGGATCGACAAAGACCACGTGGGTGATGTCGGGGACGACCCCGTTTGAGACGTAACGATCGGCCGTGAACAGGATGTCCTCCGCGGGAAGGTCCGCCGGAATGGGCGCAGGGGCCTCGTCGTCGGCCAAGCTCTGTGGCCGGCACTGGAGGAGATACAGATCCTTGCCGTCAACGGCAAACTCGATATCGATCGGCGACTCGAAGGCCTCTTCCAAAACATCGAGAACCTTGGAAAGTCTTTGGATCAATTGGGAATTCTCGAAGACTCCTCCAAAGTCGGCAACCAGCGTGTCCTTGGCGGGGTTGCAGAGCATGGCGACCGGCCGGCTGAGGATGCCCTCCTTCTCGACCGAGAAAACCTCGGCAAACCCCGGATACTCTGCTCCGACCTGGAGCAGGAGTTCCTTGATTTCGAGAGTCTCAAACGTGTCCTTGCGAACATTGACGACATCAATCTTCGCGGGCGAGTAGCGGATGATCTCGTCCGGCGTCGTACTGACCCTGAGGTGGGGCTTCCTGGGAACCGCCAGGACGGGGTAATCGTCCGGGATGCGGTCGACCGCCCGGGTACCCAGGCCGGGTACCAGGCGGATCAGGCCGTCATCTCTCTCGATCCTCGCCGACCAACGGAACTCGTTGTGGCTGAAGGCCACCCCGGCATAGGCCGGAAGAAAATAGTCCCCAACCCTCCGTCCCACAACCTCGTTAATCAGGATGCCCATCTCTTCATCGAAATCCAGAAGGCCCCTCTCCGCCCTGTAGGTGATGGGGTCCGGACCGAACACCGAGGCATAGACCTCGGCAATGGCATCCAGCAGGGCATCAAGGCGCTGTCTCTTGGTCCCCTGGTTGGCCAGGAAGAGGCTCTTGTATTTCCCAGAGAATGCGCTCCCCAGGCGGTCTTCGAGGCGACTGGAGGACCGAACGATGATCGGACCGTCACCCAGTTCATCCAGGGCCATCGACAAGCCGCTGACCATCGCCGGTGGAAACCGGGAGTTCTTGAACAGTTGAATGATATTGGGGTACTCGTGGCGGATCTGACCGATGTCCCGGTATTTCTGCTGAAGGACCTCTTCCAGATCGTTGTACTCGATGAAATCGTAGATCCACTCTGCGGGCAAGAACCGACTCTTCGGCACCTTGAACCGCCCCAGATCCGGATCATCTTCGGCCTTGCGACGAAGAGCCCTCTCCGCCAGAAACAGGCCGGCAGTCTTGCCCCCAAGACGGCTGTTGCTGGAACCCTCGAGAATGACCTGGTCCAACAAGTCAATGAAATCACACGGGTTGACGACGTTCTTTGCAATTCTGAGGAAGGACAGCTGTGTTGTCAGGAAGCGTCGAACCAGGGTCACCCGAAGATCGTCCAGCGTCGCTTCCGACAACTCGGCGCCATCGGCCATCAGGTGATGGAACCGTCTCAAACCTTCGGACAACTCGGACACCGTGGCGCGGGGATTGTTGAGCAGCTTGGGAAAGAACGCGGCATTTTCCTCGACGATCCAGTTCTGGATCAATTCGAGGATTTCCTCATCCGGAAGGCTCTTTGCCGCCAACTCAAAGGAACGGCCCGACAGCAGGGGGCTGTCGTCTCTCGGCCTGACCGGCGCGGGAACATTGCTGTCCGCACCGTCGTCGATCTCCTGTTCGGTCTCCTGGGTGCTGATCTGCAAGAGGTCATGGGCCCCCTCGAGACCCATCCACGCCAGATGGTTGAGCATCTTCCTTGCAATCCGTAAATACAGCGTTCGATCGGTCCGACGAAGTAAACGCATCGGTTCCCGCCAGGCTGCCTCGGTCTCGGTCACGGCCTTCCGCCCGGCGTCCTCCCACTGGGAACGCATCGAGTGGAGCTGGTGATAGAGGATGGAGTGGCCCAGACGCTCGGCGATCGTCCTGACCAGACGTTCTTCTTCCCTCAAGAACGGTCCGGTATCCTCCCGAGGCCGTTCCTCGAGATAGCAGACCCTGATCCTGCCGACGGCCTCATCCTGGACGGTGATATCGGCACACAACTCCCATTCGGTGATCCTGAAATTGTCACACTCAACGGAAAGACCCGCATGCTCAATCCTGGCGGCACAGACATCGGGGTACTGCCACCCCGGGGGAATGGCTTCGACGACTCTGGAAAACGCCTCCTCCAGGGGAAGATCCGGTCGGCTCAGGGCCTGTTCGACCTCATAGAGGCAGTTGAGTTCCTTGGCTCGTTCCTGGAGCGATCTGAGCAGTCTCTCGACAGGGCGGTCTGAATCGGTCATCGAAGAATGACTCCCCTCATGGTCCGGCCGTCCACCTGAACACACAACGGATGATCGGTGCGGGCGTGAATCACTCTCTTGGTTCCCGGCATACGGGGACATCCGCGCAGCCATTCCCAGTCGATCGGCCTTGGGCCGTCATGCTCAACCGACAGATAGAGAATCTGGAAGCCCAGGACGTTGTGAAAGAAGTGGGATCCCTGGCTGAGATCGGTATTGACCTCGGGAAGCGTCGCCTCGACGATGACCTTGGCCCCGGAGATCTGGCCCCAGGTCACCGGAATGCCGAGACGGGCATCCGATGTCCCCCACCGTCCAAAACCGATCAGGATGTAGGAGAGGTTCTGGGCGACCAGGCGGCGATTGATCTCTTCCAGTTCCGCTGCGACATCGAAGGTCGTCTCTGGGTCGAAATGATCCGGATCAATGAAGACGATGTCCCTGATGCCGTCCTCGACCCCATTCCCCAGTACATGGGTCGAAGCGATCACCGCTGCGGGATCATCCAGCATGTCCTCGTCAACCTCGATTCCCTCGGTGGCAACCCGCATCGGCCGAACCTGCAGAAAACCCACATCGGCGGGCAGGCCGTGTTGTCTGTCAAGGCGCACCGCAAATTCAATTTCCACATCCTGGTCGAGGACCGTGCGGGAAGCATTGAGCATCTGGCGCATCAGGTCGGAAAAGGGAACCAGCCGGGATGTCACCAGCGGAGCGAATGTCAGTGCCCTTGGGCCACTGCGGCCCAGGCCCGGGTCCAGCCGGTCCGAACCGGCGTCATAGGTTGAGACAAGCAGCCGAAGGGCGCCATCGGCCTCCGCCTCGGCCAATCCCGCATCGACCAGGTGTTCTGTTTCCCGCAAGGGATCCGGAACCTCCGCCGGTCCCATGTTGACGGCCCAGAATCGGATCTGGGTGTTCTTCAGCAACTCGCCGACCGAGTTGAACGGCGGAGGCGCCTTGGGAAGTACCGGCGAGAATCCCCAACTGCGACCCCCATCGACGATCGTTCGTCCCAGGCCGAGGGCCAGATTCACGACACCGTCGGAAGGCTTTGCCGCTCCGGAGGGATAGAAATTATATGTTCTCCCGACACCGGAGACACACGGGTAATAGCGGCTGCCGGCCCTCTGACCCACGACCTCCTGAAGAATGACGGCCATCTTCTCGTCCTGGGCCACCTTGCCGGTTGCGGCAACCGCAGACCGCGCCGAGGCAAAAAAGGTCGAAGCCCATACAAACTTGATGGCGTCGACCAGGGACCGAAAACGTGCATCGGGAGAGAATTCGTTGTTGGGAACCATCTTGGTCGCGTAGACACCTGCGAATGGATGGTCGAGATCGTCCTCCAATTGGCTGGAGGAACGCACCGCCAACGGCGTCGTCATGCCCTCGATCAGGCTCCACAGATCGCCGACATACTCAACCGGCATCTCTGCCCGCTGAAAAGCCAAGGCCACCCGATCATCCGAAGACTCCGAGTCAATGACATGCCACAACCCATTGTCGTTCATGAAACGATCGAAGACATCGGTTCCCAGCACGACCATTCTGGGGACACCGACCGAGAAACCCAGTATCTCATCTGCGTCGATCAGGGGAATGATCTTCTCCTGGATCAGACAGAGTCCCGCGGCCTTGCCTCCCAGGCTCCCGCTGCCAATTCGAGTGATAACGGGTTGGTCCAGGCCCTTGGACCTGGAAAAAAAGGGGACGTTCATCACACCCAGCCCCGGTCGGTCGATACCGAGACCACCCGGTCAATGCCGACGATGAGGGCCGCGTCCCGCAGGGTCAGTGCCTTGTCGTGGGACAACTCGGATACCTCGAAAAAGGCCGATGTCAGCTGATGATCCAGCCGAGACATCACCTCCGCCAAGGTCCAATAATGATTGGAGGCGGCCTGAATCTGCTCGAAATAGGAGCAGAGCACTCCCCCCGCATTGGCCAACAGATCCGGGATGACCGTGATCCCTCGTTCCCGAAGTACGGCTTCCGCCGTCTCGGACGTCGGACCATTGGCGCCCTCGACGATCAGTTTGACCGACGGCGCCACCTTTTCGACGTTGAGGTCGTTGATCTGGTTTTCCAGTGCGGCGGGAATCAGAATATCCACCGGTTCGGCCAGCCACGCTTCACCGTCCTTGATCTCGTATCCTGCGCTCTGAGCCTTCCCGCAGTCAATACTTCCGAAGGCATCCGCGAAACCCTTCAGCTCTTCCAGGTCCACGCCTCCCTGCCGGACCAGGGTTGTTGGCGTCTGGGAATCTCGGTCCAGGCAGGCCACGCTGAGAACCGTGCCGTCAATTCGGTTGAAAAGGTCGATGGCATGCTGACCGACCGCACCAAATCCCTGAACCGAGGCCACGGCCCTGTCCGGCGCCAGACTGAGTTCCTTGAGTGCCTCTCTCAACGTGTAGACCAGGCCATAGCCGGCCGCCTCGGCCCGCCCCTGCGACCCTCCCGCATATACCGGCTTCCCGGTGATTGCGCCGGGCCGATGACCACCATGGACCGCCTCGAATTCGTCCAGCATCCAGATCATGTGACGCCCACGAGTCATGATGTCGGGCGCAACCACATCCCGCTCGGGCCCCAGATCCCTCGCCAGTCGGCGCACCCATGCACGACACAGACTCTCCTGCTCCCACCGGGAGAGGTCATGGGGATCGCAGACGACTCCCCCCATGCTGCCGCCCAGCGGGATATTGACGATTGCCGTCTTCCAGGTCATCCACATCGCCAGGGCCCGCAGCGTATCCGGAGTCTCCTGGGGGTGAAACCTCACGCCACCCCACGCCGGGCCCCGGGCGTCGTTGTGCACCACTCGAAAGCCGTCAAAGATGCGGACCCGGCGGTCGTCCATTCGGATCGGGATGGCAAAATGGTGTTCATGGATCGGCCTTCTGAGAAGGGCCCGAGCAGACTGATCCAGACCCATCAGATCGGCAATGCGATCAAACTGGTCCTGGGCTGCGGCAAACGGGTTAAAGACGGCCTGGCTCACGGCAACAATCCTCCCGGTCGATCAGTAGATCATACGTCAGACGAGTGTTCGGGAGGAGGTCGATTCCCTGTTCTCTCCCGATCCACTCGGCATGGCACAACAAGGGTACCGTGTGGAAACCAATATCAGAACGGCCCAAGGCCCCACGAGACCAGGAATACGCTGAAACTCAACGCCGCGAGACCGGTCACAATGAACCCCAGCAGGCTGCCGACCGGGAGCTTCCTCCGCGATTGAGCCCGAAGCGTCAGCACGATGGTCACCAGTCCGGCTACCCCCCCGAGCACTCCTGCGATGGCGCCATATCTGGCCCATGGCACCAACCCGAACAGCAGCAGGGCCTCGAACGCCTTGTAGGTAGCGTGAATGGCTGAACCGAAGACGGCGGCGGATATGACGACAAGAAACGAGGCCAGCCAGGCGAAGGCCCTGGCGCCGAAGGCCGGCTGGGCCGGCAGTCGATCAATCCGGCGGCCGATCGGAGCAAAGGTCAGAACCAACAGTGCAACGACCGAAATCAGGATGCCGAGAGCACCCCAAATCCCCGGAGCAATCAGTTCTTTCTTGTCCTCCATCATGGTGGCCACCACGCGTGGTCCCAGCGTGGTCGTGAACAGGGGCACGTAGAAGTCCGGCGTCTCCATCTGATCGACGCAACTGAGGTCCGGCTCGCCACTCGGATCATCGAAGAAGGTATTGAGCATGTCGCCCGCACACTTCACCGAGCGGGATGGACCGTGCCCGGCCCAGGGAAACTCAACGTAGGTGCCTTTCGAGAAGCCGGGGAGAATCGCCTTGGCCAGAGGCGGCGGCGTGATGGGATCCATGTTGCCTTCGATCAGCAGGGCCGGGATATCGGTCTCGACCGGCAGGTACTCTCCCGGATCCCTCGGTCCCATACCCAGTTGTGAACAGAGATCAGCCTCGCGCCGGATGCTTTCCTCGGTGGCAATGGCGCCGGCCAGGACCGGGAACTCCTCAATGTCCTGGAGCCCGGCGACGGCCTGTACCTCGGTGTCGCCGTCATTACACAAGATCGCGTTGGTCATGCCCTGGCTGTCGCCGAAGAAGGAGTCGCTGAAGGTCGTAATGGCCTTGAAGACGTCCTCGTCCCGACGCTCCACGGCATCGGCCCAGGCGTAGATCAAGGCGGGGAGCCCCGGGTAGTTGGACTGCTCATACATGAAGGCAAAGGGCAGGAAGGCCACGACGTCCGTGAAGATCGAGGCCTCTCCGGAAGGAAATTTTTCGATGTCCTTGACCTCCACGACGATGGGGTTGTCCCTGACCGAAAGGGTCGCCTGACGGATTCGTTCCCCGAGATCGGGATAGCGCTCGGCGCAGTCGGGCTGAGCCTGGCACAACTCGTCCAGTTTCTGCAGGTCGCGGTCATACCACTGCACCGAACGCCATGCCCAGGGATTTCCGTGGACATCCAGGGGGACGATTGCGTCCAGGACGATCGCCCGGATGCCCTCCAGATCGACCTTGAGGTAGGCCTGACCCAGGATTGTTCCGTAGGAAATGCCCCAGACATTCCAGTTGTCGAAGCCCAGGGCCAATCTCAGCGCCTTGACGTCACGAGCATTCTCGAAGGTGTTGTAACCGCTGAGATCGACGCCCCGGGCAGTCGCGTTGAGCGCGCAATCCTCCATCGCCGTCAGGCCGGCCTCCAGGTGTTCCTCGAAAGTCCGGCTATTACGCTCTTCCGGCTTCCTCGTTGTGTAGAATTGACAGAAGTCGTCGGAGTTCCCGATTCCCCGTTGCTCAAGGATGTACATGTCGCGGTGCTTCCGGATGCCGTGGTCCTTGAACCTCTTGATGTAGTAGGTCACATGGGCGCCCGGACCACCGGTCAGGTAGACAATCGGGTCATCCCTCTTTCCCGGCGCCGGAGTGTGATCGTCCTCATCGTTGCCCTCTTGGGAATCTTCATCGTCCCAGGTCGAATTGAGTTTGATGAAGTGCAACTCGATGAACCTCGAGTCGGGTTTCTCGCGGTTCTCCGGAACCTGCAGGAGACCGCATTCGATCTCGCCCGGCTCGTAGTCGATGGTTCCCTTGAACGGGCAGATAACCGTATCGATCCGAAAGGTGTCCCGGGCGAAGAGGTCACTCGAGCCAGGGTCCAGGCTCAGGGGCGTTTCGATTGTCTCGCCGGAAACAACGGCGGCGCCAAGTACGATCAGAATGACGAATGTGACGATCAACAGGGCCTTGTTCATTGTCAGTCCCTTCGAATCTTCGAAAAAAGAAACGACTCAACTGTCTGAAACTACCACACCGAATTCTCTCCAAGGTCAGGCTCTGGACCCTTGTCCTCTCCATCACCTCGCCGTCTTCCGCCAGGGTGCAAATCTCACTGTTCTTCTGGTGAACGTCAATGCCACAATATTCCATGCTGGTCTCCTCTCGTCTGTGGGCCTCGAGCCCGCTAAACTTGAAGAGCATTCTGCTACTTCACAAATGAGGGGGCCAGCCTACTCATCCCATCTGGCACCTTAAGAGGGCAACAACCTGGGACTCACTCATCGGCGATGACTGGGGGAGGAAACCAGAGGAGGATCCGTGCTACGTGTTCGTTGATCTTCTCTTGTGAGCTGTCACTTTTGGAGAGGGTTTTCTGGAGCATTCCACGCCAGACCAAGTCGTTCTTGCTCGCATCAACAATATCAATAATCAGAGTACCCACATCATATTGGTAGGCCGTCACGCCCCCATATCCACCGTATCCACCATACCCCATGCCCCAGTAGCCGCCCCAGTGCCCGTAACCATATCCATAACCGGAGTTGTAGATTTCGATCTTCTCCTCGCTCGAGCCGTAGTAGGTGATCAGGATGTCGGCACTTTCCGGTGGGACCTCGGTAAAGCCTTTCTTCTCAAGATCCGACGCTATCGCGCGGCGGATTCTGACATCCACGATCTGACTGGCGTGTTGGGGTTTGTGTTTGGATTGAGAGTGGTCGAACCATGCGAAGGTCTTGTATTTCGAAAAGTCGACTGAGTGGTCATAGTCTCTGTCCACCGTTGTTGTGCTGGAGCACCCGGTCAGAAGGGCAAAGCCCATTAACGCTATTACCACCGAATTCGAAATTTTCATGCTCAATCTCCTCCTTCAGCTCCGTTGCATGATAACCGAGCTGGTTCCCATCCGGACAGAATTGCAGGGGCCAGTGCTGAACTCCGCTGGCAACTCCACCGGACTCACGACGACAGTGATTCACAATCGACGGTGGCAAACCCACCCTGAGTGCAGGGTCCGCAGTTCCGAATCGATTGTGATGGGTTTACAATTCACGCACTGAGACGGGTCGGGTTCGAATCCTCGACGATCGACCCCGCGTATTGGTCTCCACACTCGGGGGAGAGTTTGGCGCCGGGGATTCCCGGACATGAGGAGTTGACATGCATATTCTGATCGAACCCTCGTTTTGGGTCGCGCTCTTTTCGGTCACCCTGGTCCAGATCGCACTGGGTGCGGACAATCTGATCATCATCACGATCATCGCCGGACGCCTTCCGGAAAGTCAACGCGTCAAGGCGATTAACCTGGGACTGATCCTGGCGATGGTCTTTCGTATCCTATTGTTGGGTGTGGTCAGCTGGGTTCTGCGCTACGCGACGGCCGTCTTCTGGTCTTTTGACACGACACTCCCCGGCGGTCTCCATCTGGTAGGGGGTCTGAGCGGCAAGGCGGTACTGCTGGCCGGGGGAGGACTGTTCCTGATCTGGAAGGGGGTCAAGGAACTCCGGATCAAGTCCAAGGGGGCTGCCCAGGAATTGGCCTCCGCGGATCGCCTTGCCCAGGTCGTCGCGCTGATCGTCGGACTCAACCTGGTGTTCTCGATTGACTCAATCCTGACGGTCGTCGGAATGACCGAGATCTTCGCCGTGATGGTCGGCTCGGTCGTCATCTCGGTCGCCCTGATGCTTGCCTTCGTCCAGCCGATCTCACGTTTTCTCAATGAGAATCCGGACTTCGAAATCCTCGGCCTCTTTGTGCTACTGCTGGTTGGTTTCGTTCTCTTCCTCGAGGGAGGCCACATCGCCGGGCTGACGGTCAACGGCAGCGAGTTCCCCTACATTCCGCAGTGGATCGTCATATTCATCCTGCTCTTGATGTTCAGTGTCGATTTCTACCAGAACTGGCTGGAACGAAAACGGGAGACCCTGCCGATTACCCTCAACCGGCGAAAGAAATAGGCCGTTCCCATCCGGAAACCCCG
>CAYSHZ010000040.1:0-18145 GCA_964430905.1 uncultured Thermoanaerobaculia bacterium
CCATTCCTCATTCCATCCCTCTCCCCCTTCCCCCTATGGGCAGGAGTGACAGGCCTGATCTTCGGAGTTGTCGCCGGGGCGTTTGAGATCCTCAATACCAGTATCGGGTGGCACCTGGCCTCCGGCCGATGGATGCTGGAACATCGGCGAATCCTGGCACACAACCCGTTCACACTGACCGCTGACGGTGCCCCGTGGCTCAACCACGAATGGCTCTTCCAGGTCATTGCTGCCCTGGTCGAACACTTCGGATCAGGTCCTGGCCTGATCGGCCTTCGCATCCTGTTTGCGGTTCTTCTGACCTTCTTGCTCTATCGATGTGGTCAGCGTTTCGGACTGACGCCCGAAATAGCCCTGGTGTTGGCCACCCTGTGTGTCGCCGGCGCCCGGATGCGCTTCTACGTTCGGCCAGAACTGGCAACCATGATTCTGGTGCCGCTGGGCGTTCTCCTCTTCCTGACACGAGGCAACCGTCGAACGGTGACAACTGCAACCATTCTCTTGATTATTTCGGCCGTCGGGGTGAATTTTCATGGTGCAATCCTGGTGTTGCCTGCCATCCTCGGCGCCTTGGTTGTTGGAGAAGTGTTGGATAATCTCACCAATCACCGGTCTCCAGCCCCGAGACTCATTCCCGGCATCACCATCGTCACCGCGTCGATTGGCGGGGCCCTGTTGAATCCCTGGGGGTGGCGAGCATTGGCCGCCCCGTTCCGGTTGGCTCATTTGGTTGGGAAGCCCTGGGTTCCCAATCCCGAATGGATCTCCCCGGGGCCGACCGATGTTCCCGAACTCTACGTTGCCCTGATCGCAGCATGGGCACTCTTGGTCTTTCGGGAACGCAACGTCATCAGGTGGATTCTGCTTGCCGTGATCTCGGCATTGGCCTTGCGCTATGTTCGCAACGTCGGACTGTTTTTTGCCGTGCTCCCATTGGCAGTGGCCCCGGCTTTCAGCGGAATTGCCGTCCTGAGGCACTCAGGCCGTCGAGCCACTATTGCAGCCGTAGCCCTGGTTCTTGGCCTTGCGGCCTTGATGATTGATGCCCCCGGTTTTCCTCTCGGCCTTGGTTTCTCGGCTGACCGCTACCCGGTTGGAGCCAGTAACTTCCTTGAACGAACCGGACTCCTCAACAAGCCAATCTACAACGACGTGCGTTTCGGGGGATGGTTGATCGGTCGGTATTACCCTCCGGTACAGCCATTTATCGACGACCGGAATGAGATCCATGAAGATCTGCTCAAGGAGATGTGGGAAATCGACCAGGCCAGTTCTCCCCGGCGGTGGCAGGGCCTGATGGACCGCTACGATATCCACACGGCATTGCTTCGATACCACGAGCCCTTGCGGGTCCTGACCCCCTCAGGCGAAGAATTGGGCTATCGAGGCTACACTGCCCTGTGGTTTCCCCAGAAGCGATGGGCACTGGTCTACTGGGATGACATCGCTATGGTTTTCGTTGATCGAACGAAGGCCCGGTGGGACCTCATCGAAAATCTTGAGTACCACTGGGTCAGACCTGATGACAGTGCCCATTTGGAGATCATTGCCCAGGAAAACCCTGCGGCCCGAGCCGGGATCGTCGCCGAAATTACACGGAAACTCACTGGAGATCCGACGTGCCGGCGGGCACGCTGGCTGATGTCACGGCTGTCCATCTCATACTCATTCCCCGTTCCCAAAACGAAGGACACAACGGAAGAAGATTCACGAGAACTCCGGACAGTGACTCCGTGATTGGGGCATGTCAAGAATGCTCTCAGTGCTCTTGGAGTCTGATTCGGCTCCAATGCTCAAGGACCTCCTGAACACTATCTCTCAGCCTGGCCTCCCTCGGCAACCAAGTTGCCAACCGGCCGCCGAACGGCCAGCCAACAGACCCATCCAAGAATCGCACCGACATAACTGTCGATGGCATAGTGCCAACCGGTAGCGACTGAACCCACCAGAATCAACACCAGGAAAGACAGAACAATATACCGGGTTCTCTCTGACCGTTCCGCTCTGAAGAGATATACGAAGTTCGGAAGGGCAACATGCAGACTGGGCATTGCAGCAACACCAAGTACCGGAGACACTTGGACCTGGGCTCCACCAAGGAGCGCAATCACATTTTGATAGTTCTTTATCAACATGAACTGCGCGGATGCCGCCCTCGGATAGTGTGCTGAAACAGCGGTCGCAACATCCTCAAAAACAAAGACCGGTCCAAGTGCCGGAACCAGCCAATACCCCGCGAGGCCCAAACCCCAGACAAGCACGAAACCCCGGACATACCGTTGCCTGGTTGTGTTCTCCGGTGATGTCAGGTACCACGCTGTTGAGAGGAGAACGAACGAGAGGTAATGTCCGTACACGAAGTCCAGAAATTGTTCTGCCGCCGGAAAACCCGAAAAAATGGTCATCAAAAAAATATTTGGGTCAACGCCACCGTGCATCCAAACGGTCCAATCATGCAACTGCTGATCGAAGCCTGCGGCGTGAAAGAGAGGAACCATCAGCTTGCCCCATGAATAGATCGACGCCAGGAACCCCAGGGTCACAACCGACCCAAGGATGCTCCCAAGGATCACGGCAACCGACCGGATTTCAAGCCGAATTGGCCGCCTCATGACGCCGATCCACCAGAGGAGTCGAAGACCGCCGACAGCTGCGAGCCAAACCGAGAACATGCAGCTCCATTTGATGATGGTCGCACCAGGATCGAAAAGAAACCCATCAAACCACAGGGGTACTCCTACTAATCCGCCTATCACCAGACACAACAGAAAGGTGCTCACCATCGCCGCCATGCCGGCAAACGGATCAGGCGCCGATCCTCTCCCCGCCTCTTCGGCGGCGTTATTCTCCGCCGGCTTTTCACCCGAAGGCTTTTGTCCTAGCATTCTCACAAGAAAAGGGACCGGGCGAACCATGTAAGCCCAGTGTAGAGTCCCTCCAGAAGTCTGGCAAGGATGACCGGAAGTGATTCTGAGCACACCTTATTGACTCGAAATGTGGCACAATGGGGGACTGGGAGGTTCTGATGTCTGATTTGACACCTCTTGATATTTTGGGTGTGGACTTTCCGCGGAGTATTCGCGGATACGACGCCGAAGCGGTTCGTGGCTTCTTGCAACAACTGGCATCATCGATGGAGGATCTCCTCCGCGAGCGAGGCGAACTCCGGCAGGATTACCACCGGATGGAACAGGAACTGAGCGCCTTCCGTAAGAGAGAGAATGCCCTGCAGGAGGCCCTGGTAGCCGCCCAGAAAACCGCCGAGTCAACGATTGAGAACGCCCAGGCCGATGCCCAGAGAATTATCCAGGAGGGCCATGGACTGGCCGAGCGACTGGTGGATGAGGCCTATGGTCGTGCCAAGAACATTGAAACGACGATATCGACCCTGAGGTCTCGCCGACGAGAGGTTCGGGGCGAATTGATGCGCTTGACCGAACTCCTCCAGGGTATGGTCCGGGATGATCAGCAATTGGAACAGGACGAACGATCAACGCCCCAACTCTCGGTCATGCCCCGGCGGGAAGAGCAACGTCAAGCCTGATTTCCTGGGGGTAATCCAGCTGCGCTGCAACAGCGGCAAAAACCTCCGAAGGGGCCAAGTCTCTGAGACACGCCTGGTGAACCAGAGGGCACGTCTGCTGATCGCAGGGTGCACAATCCAGGGGGTGGCGCAACACTTGGCCTTCGGGCGCCATCGGCGCCGTTCGACGATCATTGGTGGGGCCGAAGAGGGCATACGTCGGTACACCCAGGGCTGAGGCAAGGTGGGCAGGACCCGAATCATTTCCAATGAGAGCCGAAAGAGAACCCAAGACTGCTCCAAGGCCTGCTGCGTCGAGGTCTTCGGCAACGACCGGAAGATCAATACCGGAAGCCCGTCTCACGGACTGTGCAATCTCGGCCTCACCTGGTCCAATGACGACGACCGGCTCAAACCCTCCCTCTTTCAATAATACGGCGAGGCGCCCAAAATTCTCTTCCGGCCACCTTTTCGCCGATCCGCCCCAGGCAACCCCAGGGGCCAGCCCAACCGAACGAGCCGGGGCGCCCACACCGGCATCGGAGAGAACTCTCCGGCCCAACTCATTCAGGGATTCGGGCAAGGTCGCACGCCATTCCTCGTCGGCCCGTTTCAACCCCAAACAGTCCAGTGCCCCATCGGCATCATGAAGCTGATGCTGTGAAAAATCAGGGTCATAGGCCCAACTGAGGAGCAGGTGGCCACCCTGAGAGGCTGTGCCCGCAGACCACGATGATACCAATCTCAGAATGGCCTTGGCCCGGGCCGCGTTTCGCATCGTGACCCCAATGTCCACTCTTCGACCGAGACCCCAAATACTTCGGATGGTTCTCAGAGGATTTTCCCGATGTGTCGAGGCCATGACCTCGGCTTCCGGGAAGATCGCCGCAACCAGTGCAGCGGTAGCGTGGCGGACGTGGAGAATCGTGGTCCCCCCCCGATTGGCATCGATCAGACGGGCGGTGGCCGGCAGAGCCATGACCAAGTCTCCCAGCCAGTTGGGAAGGTCAACCAGTATCCTGGCCGGCAACGAGGGTGTTCTCGCCGAAGCTCGAGTCGAAGACACGCGGCGGGGAGAAGGGACTTGGTCGCTCAATGGTTGTCTTTCCACAGGGTCTACGGATCCACTTCGTAATCCGCCTACGAAACACTGACACTGACCCGGCGAATGGCCAGGGCTTTCCCCGATGCCTCGTCGGCGTCAACCAGGGTTCCACAGAGGCGGATATCCTTCTTGGCCGGCTCGAAAGGTCGCGGTGTATTGAAGAGAAACCGCTCCAGAACCTTGGTTGTCTTCATCCCGATGATGCTTTCGTAGGGACCGGTCATGCCAACATCGGTCTGAAGGGCAGTTCCTCCGGGAAGAACACGCTCGTCGGCGGTCGGCACGTGGGTGTGGGTACCCAGTACGGCCGTTACTCTGCCATCCAGATACCACGCCAACGCCTGTTTCTCCGAGGTGGCCTCGGCATGCATGTCCACCAGAATGAGCCGAATTTCCGGGTTCTCCGCCTTGATCTCTTCGAGGACAGCGTCTGCCGACCTGAAAGGATTCTCGATCGGCGTCATGAAGACCTGACCCTGAAGATTGATGACGGCTATGGGAACGCCGGCCGCGGTTTCTGAGAGGCACCATCCTCGACCCGGATTTCCATCCGGGTAATTTGCCGGCCGAAGGAGGTAGGGGTGGGCATCGAGGAGGGGAAGACCCTCCTTCTTGTCCCATACGTGGTTTCCGGTCGTCCAGACATCGATGGGAAGGTCATCCAGTTCTTCAAGCACCGGTCCGGTGATGCCAAAGCCTCCGGCAACGTTCTCGACATTGACGGCCACGAAGTCCACCCGCTCGCGATCAACCAGACCCTCGAGTTCCTGCCGGAGGGCCCGGCGGCCCGCACTGCCGAGCACATCTCCGACGAAAAGCATTCGAATCAACGGGCGTACTCCACGGCCCTGGTTTCCCGAATGACGGTGACCTTGATCTGTCCGGGGTATGTCAGCTCGGCTTCGACCTTCTTGGCCAAATCCCGGGCCATCCACCCGGCGTTCTCATCGGAGATCTGTTGACTCTCGACGATGATGCGCAATTCGCGTCCAGCCTGGATTGCAAAAGCCTTGGTTACGCCCTTGAAATCCGCCGCCATACTCTCCAGCTTCTCCAGCCGCTTGATGTAGTTCTCGAGAATTTCCCGCCGGGCGCCAGGTCTGGCAGCGGACAGTGCGTCGGCCGCTGTGACCAGGACGGCCTCGACCGAGTGGGGGTCGTAGTCCCCGTGGTGGCACTCCATCGCGTGAATGACGGCTTCGCTTTCGCCATGTTTCTTGAGAAGCTCTCGTCCCAGCTCGAGGTGGGTCCCGTCCATCTCACGATCAACGGCCTTCCCAATATCATGGAGGAGTCCTGCACGTTTTGCCACCTGTGCGTCTGCGCCAAGCTCGGACGCCATGTGGGCTGATAACCAGGCAACCTCCATTGAGTGTTTCAGCGCGTTCTGGCCATAAGACGACCGGAACTGCAGCCGTCCGATCAACCGCTGCAGTTCAGGATGAAGGTCGGGGATCCCGGCTTCCAGGGCAGCGGCCTCGCCGTCCGCCAGAAGTTTTTCGTCCATTTCTTCTCGGACCTTGGCGACAACTTCTTCAATGCGCCCAGGATGAATTCGACCGTCTCCGATCAGATTTCCGAGAGAGATTCGTGCAATCTCTCGACGAACCGGTTCGAAACACGAGAGGATCACCGCCTCGGGGGTGTCGTCAACGATCAGGTCAACACCGGTTGCCTGCTCGAAAGCCCGGATGTTCCTACCTTCTCTACCGATGATCCGACCCTTCATCTCGTCGGACGGAAGATCAACGACCGATACTGTGCTCTCGACGACGTGCTCCGCAGCGATTCGTTGAATCGCCATCGAGATGATCCGGCGCGCCTTCTCCTTGGCCTTTTCGGTGGCCTCATCTTCGATGCGTTTGGCCATTCCGGCGGCATCCATTCGGGCTTCGTTCTCCAGAGCCTTGAGAAGTTCCACCTTGGCCTGCTCCGAAGTGAGTCCCGCGATCTGCTCGAGCTTCTCCTTCTGAAGGTTGACCGCGGCCTCAAGGTCGGCCTCGCCCTGGGTGATCTGAATCTGTCGGGCGGTCAACTCTGCCTCAACGCCTTCAATCCGCCCTGCTCGCTCCTCAAGATCAGACCTCAGCTCGTTGAGTGCCACTTCGCTTTCCGCCAGTCGACGCCCCAGCCCATCCAATTCCAACCGGTGTTCTCGAGTCTCTCGTTCAAATTCCGTTCGTGCGGCGAGCAGTCGCTCCCGTATCTGAATGGCAGCATCTTTTTCGAGACGCTCCGCGTTGATTTCTGCCCGCGCATTGATCTTCCGCGCTTCATCCTGTGCCTTGACCAGCATGGATCGGGCGGCAGCACGACTGCGCCGCCACAGCACCCATACGATACCAAGACCCAGGAGAAGAACCGCGGCCGACGCTGCGACTGCGATGTACACATACTCCATGGCGTACCCCCTAAGAACGGTCAGGCCGTCCGGAGAGGAGGGAAGCTCTGGTTACAGGGAGGGGTAAGAGGAGGCCCCCACTTCAGCCGTGTGGGCAACCCTATTTGAACCTGCGAAACCACAGGTAGGCGCCTGTCCCCCACTCGTCTCCCACCCAAGAGCAGGCATCAGAATGGAAAAACTCGGCAAACCATCAAATAGGTGTTGGTTCAACGATAGTTTCACCCATCACCAACCGCGCAGGGACCTCCAGACTTATCTATTTCCGGGCTGTTCCCGATGTTCATAACCTCTTCCAATCGTGTAACGAGTTTTTGAGCTTTCCGCTCCAGTTTCTTGTTCCGGTTGTCCTGATCCGTGTCACGTTCTTCAAATAATTCATCAGCGATGTTCAGTGCGGTCAAGATCGCAATCTTGACGGTGTCAACACTTGAACTCCGCTCGGCGACTTCCTGCATGCGAAGATCCACAAACCGCGCCAACTCCTGCAGACGCGCCCCGTCACCTTCGGTCCGCAGACCAAGCCGTTGTCCGTAAATATCGACGTTGGCTCGGACGGTCGTCAATGAATCCTCCTTTCCGACTTCCAGTATACCTCAGCGATCAAGGGGGGAGTACAACCCGTTGGAATCGGGCGCCGTTCATGGTTTCGGACTTAATTTCTTCACACCCCAAACATCGACGTTCTCTTCGCTGAACACCAACTCCAGCTGCCGTCGAAGACCCAACATCACCGCACCCTCATCCACAGTCGATGCAACCGGCAGCAGGCTTTCCGGCCGGCCGCCTCCGTAGCCCGGCGTAACAACAATCCAGCGGATTTCGTTGTCGTCCAACCGCGCACGGATTTCGTCCACCGTTAAGTCTTGTTTCAACCACAGGGCCAACGGCGGACGGTTGACCAACCCCTCGGCCACCCACGGCCGATCAAAGAGGAAGGGTGCAGGAAAGTCCAGGGCCATCACCCGGCCGGACTCCGATTGTTGATTGATGAATTCGGCCGCCTTTGCACCAGGGACCAACCGCTCCACGACGTCTTCGGTGTCGAGTTCTCCGGAGAGGAACCCTTCGACCACCGAACGAGCATCAACGCCAACGTGAGGCAACAGTGGAATGACGGCCACCAGGACCAGTACCGTAGCCAAGACAGGCCTGAGGCGGTTCAAAACCAAGCCTTCAATCACGGCCAGACCCCAAATCATCGGAATTGCCAGTCTGATGGAGGGATGAAAGAAAAGTCCCACGATCAGGTAGGGCACGATCAATACCCCCGCGAGACGAGCTCGTCGATCCCGAAAAAAGAGGGGCAAAAGGATCAGGCCCAAGAGGTGGTGCCAGCCGACGATTTCATCGCATTCGACCTCCCCGACGCTGACGCCCCATGGGATACCCAGTGGTCCCGGGATAGCACGATGCCGCTGTGAAACCGTATCCATCAGTTCCGGATCCACCCCCGGCACCTCACCTCGAATCATGCCCGTCAGGATCGGGAAAAATGGGTCTGAGGTCACAACGGCATTCCTGATGGCCACGGGAGCGATGACAAGAACAATCGGGGCCAAGGCCGTCAATCCTCTTCGCCAGCGAGATCCCCTGGGACTTTCCAAAATCAGGAAGACAAGACATCCCAGGATTGCCGGAGCCGCCGTCCATTTGGTCCATGCGGCGCCGGCCAGAGCCAAACCAAGAGCCCCTGGATGGATCCTCCGTTTCAGACCCACAGCCGCGACGGCGATATGCAACATCGAAAAACCGTCGATAAATGCGGCGCCGGCGCCGGCAAGGACGGCAGGAGTCACAGCGAAGGCCACACCGCCGAGGAGTCCTCCCGAACGGCGACCGCCGACCATCATCACCAGGGCGACAACACCGAGGCCGGCAACCATAAAATGGAGCCACTTTGCAGCCTCGGCCGAACCCATCTGCAGGCCCAGGAGGTAGAACATCTCCGCCGCCTGCGGATAGGCGCCCACGACATCCCACGGATGGAGGAAGATCCTTCCTTCGAGCAGGAAGAGCTTCGGAAGAGCCAAGTGATACCGAAGCCCGTCTGAGTCGATGATCGGAAGGATCAACGCAGGCACACTCCAGAGTGCCGGCAGCATCAAGAGCCCCGCGGCCAAGGGATGGAGACCAAGGGTCCGGGTCGCGAGGCCCAGCGCCTGCCTGACCAGTTTCACCCACCCTGTCACCCGCGCAAGCGAAGCCACCACCAGCAATCCAACAACCCATACCGTCGCCCGGGTACCCACCAGTGATCCCGCCAACCAGACGAAGAGGCTGATAACAGTCAATCCCCAGGAAACCCCCTGCAACAGGGCCAGGCCGGGATGAAAGGAAAGCCACTTCCTGGGAGTGGCCGCGTACCCCACCATGGCAGCCACCAACAGCAGAAGGACCGCGTCAAACGCGGCCCGTCCCACCATCAATATTTCACCGGACACAACCCAGCTCCGGTTTGTTCAGAACACTGGGGATCACGCCTCGTCCGACGGGGACTTGGTTTCCAGTACCGTATCAATCTTTGAGATCACCGACTCCAACCGCTCGGCCAATTCCAGTTTTTGCCGCTCCAGGTCCGCGGTTCGATCTGCGAGACCAGCACCCTCTTTCAGCCGGCCTTCCAGTTCACCAATCGTCTTTTCGAGGCCTTCGACGGTATGCATCAACTCGGTCTCGCGAGCCTTGGCCTTCTCATGAGCCTCAATCATCTGCTCGATTCGTTCTTCCAGTTTTTTGAGCACTATATCCATGACGAACTCCTCTCAAATTCTCACATCGAGCCGATTCAACAGGGTCGCCTTGAGGCTCTCCTGCGCGACGTTAACCTCGTCCTGGGTCATCGATCTCTCCGGATTTCGATAGACCAACCGCAGGGTCGTTCGGACCACGTTGGGCGGTAGCGACTTCCCAGAAAACCGCCCCACCAGCGACACCGACGTCACCAACGGATCGGCGATCTCTTGAACAGTATTCTCCAGATCGGAAAACGAGAGGTCGGTTCCATGCTCAAGAGTCATGTCGGCCGCAATTGCAGGGAACCTCGGCAGAGCCTCGAACCGGGGTAGTTCCGGTTCTGCGGCAGCTGCCTGAAGGTTCAATTCGGCTACGAAGACCTGGTTCTTGAAACCCCAACGACTCGACTCATCACCACCGAGCAGTCCAGCGACACCGATGACAGAATCGTCTTCGGCGATCAGGACGGCGCCCTGGTTCTCGTCAAGCCATGGTCCGCCGCCTCGCTGCCATGACACGTCCGGAAAGGACCCATCCCGGAGCAACGCCTCGACGACACCCTTGAGTTCCAAGAAATCAGTCCGGTCACATCCTGGAAGGGCCAACCCACCCCCGGCCAGAACGATCGCCAGATGTTCCGGTTCCCGATACTCTCCGTCCTCGGGGTTGAAAAACACACGCCCTTCCTCAAAGAGAGCGATGTTGGCTTCCCCCTGGTTGAGATTCTCCCGGGCCGCCACCAGGAGGCCGGGTATCAGGGATCGGCGCATCACCCCTTGGGTCTCCGCCATCGGATTGGACAGGGGAACCACTGGGCCCGGACACAGAGGCCAATTCTCAAGCCGGGAATCGACTTGCGGATCGATGAAGGCATAGGTCACGGCCTCGATCAAATCACAGGCGATCGCCGCCCGTCGTCCCCGGTCAACCAATTCCCAGTTGGGATGCCGTCGTCCAGGCGGCGTCCGCAAAGTGGGGAGGATTGCCGGAACGGCATCGTACCCTACGTGCCGGATGATCTCCTCGTAGAGATCGGCCGTCCGCTCGATATCACCCCTGAAGGAGGGAGGAACACAGGTGATGACATCGCCATCACTGCCAGGCTGGAATTCCAGACCCTGAAAGATTCGAACAATGTCCTCCACCGAAATATCCAAACCGGCAAATCGGGACACACCCGAGGCCGTCAGGCTCATCTCTCGAGCGACCCACGGACGCGGCTGGACATCAACGCGTCCAGGACAGATCGTTGCCCCCGTCAACTGTGCAATCAGGCGGGCAGCCATGTCGGCCGCCAGGGGCGCCATCAAGGGGTCCGCTCCCCGTTCGAATCGGTGGGACGCCTCGGTGTGCATTCCCAGCCGGCGTGCGGTTCTCCGGATGGGGAGGGCCTCGAAGTGCGCACTCTCCAACACGATGTCGACCGTTGTGTCACCGATCTCAGAATTTGAGCCACCCATCACACCGGCCAGGGCCACGGGTCGTATTTGATCAGCAATCACCAGGTCGTCGGAGGTCAGTTTCCGATCCTCGCCATCCAGAGTCGTCAGCGTCTCACCCTCTTGGGCCCGCCGAACAACAATCTTGTGGCCCTCAAGCCGGTCGAGATCGAAGGCATGAAGAGGCTGACCCAAATCCATAAGCACGTAATTGGTAGCATCGACAACGGCATTGATGGGACGAATACCACACCGCTCAAGCCTTTCCTTGAGCCAGTTCGGAGATTCGACCAGGCGAACGCCCCGAAGGACCCGCCCGACATACCGGGAACACAGGTCGAGATCCACAACCTCAACATCCACCAGGTTTTCAGCCGGCTCGCCCTCTTCCTCGACGGCCGAATCCAGCGGCGCCAATTGGGATCCGGTGGCCAGGGCTGCCTCTCGGGCCAGTCCTCGGTGACACATGACATCGGGTCGATTGGTCGTCGCCTCGATATCCCAGACTTCCGAATCTCCCACAACATCCCGGGTCTCGACCAGGAATCCACAGTGGGTCAGGGCCTCGGCCAGGGTGTCGGCTTCGGTGTCACCTTCGATGTGCTGACGCAACCACTCGAGATCGAATTTCATGCGAACTGCCTCGTCAATCTCTGGTCACCCACGAAGAGTTGCCGCAGATCGGGGATGCCGTAGAGCAGCATGGCAACCCGATCGAGTCCCAGGCCGAAGGCAAAGCCCGTGTACCGGTCGGCATCGACTCCAACGCCCTCGAAGACCCGAGGATCGACCATGCCTGAGCCAAGGATCTCAATCCAGCCGGATCGGGAACAGACGCCACAACCGGATCCACCGCAGAAAATACAGGTGATATCCACTTCGGCGGACGGTTCGGTGAAGGGGAAGTAGCTGGGCCTGAAACGCACCTCGACGCCGTGTTCGGAGAACAGTGCGTGCAGAAATGTCTCCAGCGTTGCCTTGAGGTTGCCGAAAGTCACTCCCTCATCGACCAGGAGCCCCTCGATCTGGTGGAACATCGGCGAGTGCCGGAGATCGGAGTCCCGCCGGTAGACCTTCCCCGGAACAATGATCCGGATTGGAGGTTTCCGCTGCTCCATCACCCGGGCCTGCACCGGCGACGTGTGGGTTCGCAACAACCGCCCGCCCGGCACGTAGAACGTGTCCTGATCATCCCGGGCCGGGTGATCCGGCGGAATGTTCAAGGCCTCGAAGTTGTGGCGGTCGTCTTCGATCTCGGGCCCGTCCTCGACGTCATATCCCATCCGGAGAAAGATCTCCTCAATGCGTTGCCGCACCAGATGAACCGGGTGCTGGGCACCCCTGGGAAGAACCAGCCCAGGAAGCGTTACATCAACACGAGGTGTGGACGATTGTCCAGAGCGGACACCGTCCTTGGCGGAAGCCAACTGTTCGGCCACCAGCTTCTTGAGCTCATTGAGCGCCCGCCCATAGTCTCGCTTCTCCTCATTGGGAAGATCCCTGAGAGCCGCTGTCAGATCCAGGAGAAGGCCGGAGCGCCGACCGGCATAGCGAACCCGGACGGCCTCCACCGCGTCGACGTCGCCTCTCGCGGACTCGAGATCCGCAAGGAAGGCGGCCCGCACTTCGTCGAGCCGTGCTGTTCCCACGGCGTCAGACCTTCGGCTTGGCCAGTTCGACCAGCTGCCCGAATGCCTGAGGATCCCGAACCGCGAGATCCGCCAGAACCTTCCGGTCGAGGTCACATCCGGCGGTCTTGAGACCGGAGATGAAGGTCGAGTAGCTCATGCCGTTGAGACGAGCGGCGGCGTTGATCCGGGTAATCCAGAGGCTGCGGAAATGGCGCTTGCGCTGTTTCCGGTCCCTGTAGGCATACTGCAGGGATTTTTCGACCTGGATCTTGGCCGTCCGGTGGAGCCGGCTTTTGCCTCCCCAATAACCCTCGGCCAGATTAAGAATCTTCTTGCGACGATCTTTACGATTTGAACCTCTTTTTACGCGCATGTCTTCTCCTCAGCCGTGCAACATCAATGCGAAGATCTTCGCGTCACAGGGTTTGACGATCGCCGAGTTCCGCAGGTTGCGCTTCCGCTTCCGGCTTTTCTTCGCAAGGATGTGGGACGCATAGGCGTGGTGGCGTTTGAACTTGCCGTTGGCGGTCTTCTTGACCCGCTTGGCCAAGCCTCGATGAGTTTTCAGTTTCGGCATGATGCTCTCCTTGTCATAATTCCAATGAACGGTTTTCGATCTTTTCTTGAATTCGATTGAGGACGGCATCCAACTCCTGGACACCCTCAT
The DNA here is from genome assembly GCA_964430905.1 of uncultured Thermoanaerobaculia bacterium. Classification (GTDB taxonomy): domain Bacteria; phylum Acidobacteriota; class Thermoanaerobaculia; order Thermoanaerobaculales; family Sulfomarinibacteraceae; genus DAOWGJ01. The sequence goes on from CAYSHZ010000040.1 coordinate 13,503, forward strand.
CACGGCGATGACGCAGACGCAGGGAAACGGTACCGTTTTCGGCTTCCCGGCCTCCGATCACCAACAGGTACGGCACCTTCATGGCCTCGCCTTCGCGAATCTTGTATCCCAACTTCTCCGACCGGTCGTCCAACTCGACCCTCAACCCTCGGGCCCGCGCCGTATCCACTACCTGTTGGGCATAGTCCATCACGGCATCGGTGATCGGCAGGACCCTCAGTTGTTCTGGCGCCAGCCACGGCGGGAGATCCCCCCCGAAGTGCTCCAGCATGACGCCAAAGAAACGTTCGAGCGACCCCAGGATGGCGCGGTGGATCATCACCGGACGCTTCGCTTCACTATCGGAATCGACATAGTCGAGGTCGAATCGCTCCGGCATCTGGAAATCCAACTGGATGGTGGCCAGTTGCCAGGCCCGATCCAGGGCATCGTGGACGTCGAAGTCGATCTTTGGACCGTAAAAGGCGCCGTCGCCAGGCTTGATCGTGAAGTTGACGCCTTCTCGGCTCTCAAGGCAGGCTGTCAACACGGCCTCGGCGTGCTCCCACACAGCCGGATCACCCATGGCCTTCTCCGGCCTGGTTGAGAGGTAGACGTTGATGTCGGAGAAACCAAAGAGGGCATAGATTTCGAAGATGAAATCAAAAAGTTTCTCGATCTCCTCCCCGATCTGGTCCGGCCTGCAGAAGATGTGGGCATCATCCTGGGAGAAGGTCCGGACCCGGGTCAGGCCGGTAACCACACCTGAACGCTCATAACGATGGAGTCGCCCAAAATCCGCAATACGAATTGGAAGGTCTCGATAAGAATGCGCCTGCGCCCCAAAGAGCAGGCAGTGGGAGGGACAGTTCATCGGCTTGAGGGAATTGGAGCGCTCTTCGACCTCGTCAAAGGCATCGGCAAAGAACATGTCGTCCCGATAGTTGTCGTAGTGCCCCGACGTCTTCCAGAGTTCGACGTCGAAGACCTGCGGGGTAATCACCTCGTCATAGCCGTAGGTCCTGTATTTTTCCCGCATCAACTCCAGCAACTGGTTGTAGACGATGGTGCCACGCGGGTGGAAGAAGGGAGAGGCCGGGGCTTCCTTGTGGAAGGAGAAGAGGTCCAGCTGCCGACCCAGGAGCCGGTGGTCCCTTTTGCGCATCTCCTCGAGACGGGCGAAGTAGGCATTCATCTGCTTTTTTGAGGCAAAGGCCGTTCCGTAGATGCGCTGCAGCATCTCATTGCGCTCGTCACCCTTGAAATAGGCGCCCGAAGCCTCGAGTAATTTTGCTGCACCGATCTGGGATGTTCGTTGAACATGGGGTCCACGGCACAGGTCAACGAAACTGCCGTGCCTGTAGAGCGTGATGACTTCACCTTCCGGGATATCTTCGAGGCGCTTGATCTTGATCTCTTCGCCCCGGTCGGCCATCAATTTCTCGACCGCGGGCCGATCTGTCTCCTCGCGCTCGAAGGGCAGGTCCTCGGAGAGGATCTTGGCCATCTCCGCCTCAATGCGTTCGAAATCTTCCGGCTTGAACGGCCGAGGGAAGCGGAAGTCGTACTGAAATTTGGTCGAGTGATCCTGACGACCAGCATCGATCAACGTGCCGGGCCAGAGGCGCTGCACCGCGTCGGCCATCACATGTTCGGCGGAATGGCGAATGACATCACCGGCCTCGGGATCCCTGGTGGTGACAATGCGAAGATCGGCATCATGAACCAGCGGCGTACGAAGGTCTACCAGTTCACCATCGACAAAGGCGGCCACGGTGTCGTGTGCCAATCTCTTGCCGATGCTCTCGGCAACAGCCAATACCGTCGTCCCGGACGGGTAGTCCCGCTTGCTGCCATCGGGCAATGTCACCGTTACTGTTTCTGCCATCTCAAACTCCACTCTCAAAAAACTCAAAGGCCCAACCATATCGGTCGGGCCTTCTGGTACCGGGGCGGTTGGTAGGCGCGCGCGGACTCGAACCGCGGACTTCATCCGTGTGAGGGATGCGCTCTAACCAACTGAGCTACGCGCCTCCGGTACTGGAAAATGGTAGGCGCGAGCGGACTCGAACCGCTGACCCCTACCGTGTCAAGGTAGTACTCTAACCAGCTGAGCTACGCGCCTATAGGCTATTGACGGGTGATCCGTGAGGATTCTTGAAACCCGCCTTCGACCGAATGATCTGACAAAGAACAACCCCGAAAATCCGGGAAACGGATGCTACCACCAGCGGTATCGGCTGTCAATGACTGCACGGTGACAGGAATGACCCGAAACCGAGATCACCAGCGATCCGGATCCAGGCCCTCGAACACCAGGAGCGAAGAGCGCGATATCCGACGATTGAGGACAAGATCGCCGGTAGCCCTGTCGACTGTCAGGGGTTGGTACTCGAAGTGTTCCGGGGCCGGCCCGTTGAGATCGAGGGTGGCTCCCTTCGACCATTCGCTCGAACCCGCTGGGGTCTCGTAAACGACAATAGCCTCATGCTCGCGCCGCAGTTGGTACAGTTTTTGGCCGTCACCGCTCCACGCCGTCCGTGTCGGATGGGAACCGATTTTCTTGGCCGAGAGCCCTTCCGGCGAGACCAGCCACGCACCCTGGTTGGGGTCGCTGCTGTCGGTCCAAATACTAAAGGCGATCCACCGTCCATCCGGGCTCCACATGGGATAGTCAGCCCCAGGTGGCCCGATCGCCCGAGGCGCTCCTCCGGCGGCAGACACAACCCAGATCCTCAGGGGCGATCCTGCAGCGTAGGCGACGAAACGACCGTCCGGCGACCACGAGGGGAACTCCGACCCTTCAACGCCGGACGCCAACCTGACCGGCTCTCCCCCGGAGAGACCCAAGACCATCAGGTCGACGCCACCAGAAGCCGGATCCCTGCTGAGGTATGCGAGTCGAGTTGCATCCGGAGACACGACAGGACAACTGGCTCGCCCTTCGGCGGCTTGAATCGGTTCCTCCACACCCCGGTTCAGATCAACACGGTAGAGACAGGGCCCACCATCGACACTTCGGCGGTAGAAAACCGAGGCGTTGGGACCGACGCTGCCCCACCCCACTTTGGACTCCCCGCACTTGATGCAAGCAAGCGTTCCGGTCTCTGGATCAGCCGCAACAATATCGTAGGAGTTGTGCTGGTCAACGACGGCCAGGCGAGTACCGGTTTGATCAAAGGCCGGATAATCCAGGGAGAGCAGCGGAGTCAAAACGTTCGCACTTCCCTTCTTCGAAAGGCGCATAATGTGATGCCCGACAGAGGCGGCCAACGATCTGCCGCCGGGGTGCCACGAGAGACCTTGAAGCACACTGCCCCCCGCCAACCACTCTTCAAGGTCACCGTCCTCCGGTTGGCCGACCACAACACCAGCCCGAATGTCACTTCCTCCAACAAGGAGTGCGGCACCACCGCCAGGACGGGGCGCCATCTCCCAGTACTGATGTTCAGGCGAGGCAACCAACACCGGCTCAACCGACCCTGCTCCGGGTTTCCAACTCCACAGCCCTGATTTTCCCTCGATGATTCTCGAAACAACCAGAGTGTCTGCCGCCACCCAGGCTGGTCTAGAGGCATTCTCCAGCTCCGAGACGGCAGAACCTCCCACCGACGGCAGAACCTCTACCGACATCGAGGCATCTCCCATTCGAGTCACGGCAATAGCTTGACCATCCGGTGAGTAGACCGGCCAGAGCGGCGCCCCTTTCTCGTTTTCCTTGATCAGAATTCGGGGATCCTGATGATCCAGCGGAACAACCAGAATCTCAAAGGCGCCGTTATGTTCGACCTCGGTCACAACCTCGGTCCCCGAAGGATTCCAGCTAATATGACGGATCGAGCCCGCTCCCTCGAAGAGGGTCTGAAGCTGCCATCTGCCCGGGTTGGGCCGGAGGGGTTCCATTCCAATCCGCCCCCAAAAAAAGCCGACAAGACAACCAACAAACAACACGGCGGAAGCGGCAAGACCCCCTCGGATCAGACGACGGCGGCGGCGGAGTTTGACGGCCCTGATTGAGCTTGATCCTATTTCAACGGTTGGCACGTCCGGATCGTCAAGCCCATCCGACCCGAGAAACGCTTCGAGGTCCTGAACCAGTGCCTTGGCATCGGGATACCGTCGTTCCGGTTCTTTTTCCAGGCACCGCTCGATAATTGCCCCCAGTGCCGGAGAGACACCCGGGGCACATTCGTTCAACGGCGAAAACCGACACTTGATGACCGCCTGCAGCACCTGAACCGGCGTTGCTCCGGTAAAGGCCCGGCTTCCCGTGACGATCTCATACAGCACGGTTCCGAAGGAGAAGATATCGGCCTGCGCCCCGACATGCTGCCCCAGCGCCTGTTCCGGCGCCATATAGGGGCAGGAACCCAGGACCATCCCTGGAGCGGTCAACGTCACCTCGGACGAATGGCCACCTGCCTGGACCAGCCGTGCCAAACCAAAATCAAGGACCTTGGCATGACCTTCATCCGAGACCACAATATTCGAGGGTTTGAGGTCCCGATGGACGATGCCTGCACCGTGGGCTGCCGAGAGGGCCTTGGCGACCTGGAGGGCGATCAGGGCGGCTCTCCTGGACGACAACGGCCCTTCCTTGATAATCCGGTCCAGGCTCCGGCCCCGAATCAGCTCCATGACCAGGAAGGGCATTTCTTCGCCCG
>CAYSHZ010000041.1:0-2659 GCA_964430905.1 uncultured Thermoanaerobaculia bacterium
ACGGTCTTGTCGGACGATCTTCTGGTCATTCCGGAGAAAGGTTTCGATGACGTCACAGTCGTGGCGACGATCGTTGGTGCTAAGATGCGCTTCGTTGGCCGGTGGAGTCGGAGATTGCAACTGCGGGTTGGGTTCGGCGCGGTTGCCGGGCCTGCAGACAACCGAAAGAGGGTGCGTCGTGTCCTTCTCCCTTTTTCTCGGCCGAGTTTGACGAGGGGTTTTCCCGCAAGTCGTGGAGAGAACCAATGATGATGCGGAGAACCTGATGGGATGCCTGGTTGGGTATTGACGAAAAGGAGGAAGAAGAATGAAACGATCAGTCTTGATGGGTTGTTTACTGAGTCTTGTGACTTCATCAGTGGTGGCATTGGACGCCTATCCGATGACGACAATTGCGGAGTTATATACGTCCACCACTTGAGGCTATTGTCCCAGGGCGTACTCGGGTCTCGAGATGGCCGGCCAAAGTTTTGATCACAGTGAGTTCGTCAGTCTTCGGTATTACGCCGGAACCCATGGTTGTGCGGCGTCCACGGCGCGAATTGGTTATTACGGAATGTCCGGAACGCCCAATATGATGTTCAACGGGAGCCACCATATTGTCGGCGCCAGTCTTGAGGATGCCCAGGGCGGGCAGTACATGGACGTGATTCGGAGCCGGTATTACGATCCGGCACCGGTCCGGGTCGTCGTTGATTCTTTTGACTCGACGAGCGGCGCCGTCAGTGCAACGGTGACGATGTACTCAACAACCGATGCATTGACTGGACCTGACGATCAATTCCGCCTGATTCTGATTGAGGATGGCATCACTGGCGAAAACACTCACGTTACCCGTGCGGTGATCAGCACTCCGATCACCCTGAGTGGCGCGGGGAACGCCGCCCCCTTCAGCGAGACCTTCACGATCGACCCGGCCTGGGATCCGGACCAATTGCGGGTCGTCGCCATCGTCCAGCGGCAGGACAAGAGAATTGTCCAGACAGGCTCGAGTTACGATCAGCCCGGTTTCTCGGTACGGGCGATGGTGCCGTTTGAAAGAACGAAGATCGGGCCATCGACGGTGACTTTCGAGACTCCCGACCTGACCCTGATCAATGTTGGCCGGACCGAGACTTTCACGATTGGCTTGGTCGTCGACGAGGCCCCTCCCGGGTGGACGGCCGGTTTCTCGGATGGCACAGGAAACCCGCACACGGATCTCTGGTCCTTTGGCCTGACCGAACAGGCATCGACCACATTCAAGGTCAGTGTCACACCGGGTTCTGCCGGGTACATGCGATACCACCTCGAAGTGACCTCGCCAAATCTTGTCAAGAACTTGGAGATTCCCTTCGTTTTCATCACTGATGATGTTGATGTACTGCTGGTCAATGACGACGGTGGTAACGATTATGGAGGGTATTTCACCGCCGCAATGGAAGACATCGGCCTGACCTATGGGGTGTGGAATCTCTCGTCAACGAAGCTGAACGACGATGTTGCATCGGCGATCGACCTGCTGGTTTGGAACATTGGACTGGGATACCCCAGCCTCGATGCCGTTGACCGTGCCTTCGTCGAACGGCATCTTGATGCCGGCAAGAGCCTCTTCATCACCGGTCAGGACATCGGCTGGGATCTCAATGACAGCCAGTCCGGCAATACCGATGTTGCATTCTATGAAAGCTACTTGCATGCCGAATACATTTCCGACGATGTCAATATGTACGATGTCGAAGGTGTTCCTGGGGATCCGGTGTCGGATGGTGTCACTCTGCATATCCGGGGTGGGGATGGCGCCAATAACCAGGACTATCCAAGCCGGATTGCTCCGGTCGACAGTGATGCCGTTGAGATCTTCAGCTACACCGGTGAGGAATGGGGAGCGGCGGTTCGTTCCATCGACAGCGCTTCCGACGCCAGGGTGGTCTATCTGGCGTTTGGATTCGAAGCCATTGACAATGCCGAAGACCGTGCGACCCTGCTTCGCAAAGCGGTCAACTGGCTTTCGCTGAGGTATCGGAGAGAGGACTGGGAGCAGGAACAACTGATCTTTGCCGAATGAAGGTATGGTTTTCTCTGGAATCTCTTGTAATCAGTTCGAACTAAGGATTCTGGTGCGGGCGTAATTTTCTCTCCGGGTGAGGCCGTCGGTGGCGCGCAAGAGGTTGTTCCAACGACCGACACCAGAAGAAGTGCAAGATAATTTGAAGGATTGCCATGTCCTCAAGTACATTCCGCTGATGCCGGAACCGGAGACTCCACGGCTAAAAGCCCGTCCGCTACAATGCTCGGTCGGAGGGTTTGATGACTTCTCGTTTTTGCTCTGCTGTGTTGGTGTTCGCTTTCGTGATCGTCACAGTTTCGATCCCGGCAATCGGTTCTGATATTGCTGTCCTCAATCCTGGGTTCGAACAGCTCACGGCCGACGGTTCGGTTGTTTCTTGGCGGTTGGCGCCCTCGAGATCGACGAGCACGGCCCAACTGATCCCACTGACCGAAGGTGTACATTCCGGCGTCGGCGCCGTTGGGCTGGAGGTCGGTACCGAAGGACGGGTGACTGTCGAGTCCGACCCGGTGGAACTCGAGGTTGGGAGGCTCTACCGCCTGAGTGGCTGGATCAGGACGGTCGGCGCCCTCTCTGACCCGATGACGAAGTACCCGACGGCGGTGCCGG
>CAYSHZ010000041.1:2669-17621 GCA_964430905.1 uncultured Thermoanaerobaculia bacterium
TGCCGGCCTGTTTGACGATGGCCTCTTTTCCCTTTACCAACCACTCTCCGGCGGTTGGAGGCGATGCCGACTGGACTCGGGTGGAAACCCTATTCATTGCGACCCAGGCCTCGGATCGGGTCCGGCTCCATCTGGGTTACAACGGATCGGCACAAGGAGTGGCCCTTTTTGATGATATTCGTGTCGAGCCGGTTGACGATATCACCGAGTACATTCCGATGGAGACGGTGCGATGGTCGGGACCGGGCTTCCGCTACGACGACAAGGGCTGGATCTTCGTTCACATTGAGGGAGAGCCTTTTGATCGCGGTTTCCAGTATGGGTCTCTGGTCTCAGACGAGATCGCCGAGTACATCCGTAAGCTTGGTGTTGTGGGCAACGGCGACGATCCGGAGGCCGGGTGGGACAGCCTGCGTTTCGAGGCCGACGCCCTCTTCTTGAGGCAGTATGACAAAGAGTATTTGACCGAGATGAGGGGCATTGCAGACGGCGCCGCAGCCCAGGGGGCCGAGGCATGGGGCCGGGCGATCGACCTTCGAGACATCGTTGCGGTCAATTCGGTGGTTGATCTCGGCCAGTTGCACAATGCCCTGGAAGTGACGCCTCATTCCTTGACCGGTCAAGCATTCGTTGCTCCGGATGAGGAGATGGCGATCGATCATGAGCAGCATAAATGCTCAGCCTTCGCCGCTACTGGTCCTGCGACTGCCGGCGGTCAGGTGGTCTTCGGTCAGATCTTTATGTGGGGTGGCTACACCGGTGTCCACTGGAACGTCATCTGTGATATCGAACCCACCCAGGGACACCGATTGGTCTACCAGACCTTCCCTGGTGGCATCCACTCCGGCGCGGACTTTTACATGAACTCGGAGGGCATCGTCTTCGGCGAGACCACCGTGATGCAGACGCCCTTCGAGGCAGACTCGACACCGCAGTCCAACCGCGCCCGCAAGGCGGCGCAGTACGCTTCCACGATCGACGATGTCGAGAGGATTCTGTGGGAGAACAACAACGGCATGTACACCAACGATTGGCCGATAGCCGACATGAAGACCGGCGAAGTTGCCATCCTGCTTCTGGGGACCCATGCCAAGAAGATGTGGAGGACGGGCGAGGACATCAACCCCTTCGGGACGCCGGGGTTTCTCTGGGCCAACAACAATGCCAGGGATCCCGAGGTCCGCAAGGAGTATGTCGCCCAGCCCAACGATCGTCCTTTTGATCTGATGTTCTCGCCGTGGAATCGGGACGTGGCCTTCAACCAGTTCTACGAGGCCAACAAGGGGTCGATCGACGCAGAGAAGGCCGTGCACCTGTGGGCCTCATCGCCGATCAACAGGGCCCATGCCTGCGACGGCAAGATCACGACCTCGGAAATGGCTCACGCGATGGTTTTCCTTGCCCACCACGGCAAGGTGACCCTCCGGGAGAAATTCCCGACCCCTGGTTGGCGTCTCCTGTCCGATCTCCCCGGCGCCGAACCGCATCTCAGCCTGGGCTACTCGGTTGTGTCTCCGATCTTTGTTGCCGAAAAACTCGAGGCCCTGAGGCCCGAGGTTGGTGACGATGTGACCGACAGCGATGTGGAGATGGTCCTCGGTGAGGTCGAGGAGGATTTCGAAATTGACAGGGACGATCTGTGGCACGGTACCGTATGGCCGGCGACCGAGGCGGAGAGCTGGTTCATCAGCGCCACGGCGGCCTACTGGCGTCTGCTGGACGGCCTCGATGATGACGACGCATTGGAGGCCGCCGAGGGCCTGAGTGATCAGCTTGCCGCGCTGGAAAATCGATTTCTCTACACCGTCAGCCAAGAGGATGATCTGGCGGCGATTGAGGCCCATCGTGCCTATGATCATTACGGTCCCTACCTTGTGCCGAGGATCAAGGGGACCTTTGCCTTGCATCAGTTGAGGCTCCTTCTGGGGAATGACATCTTTCTGGACGTCATGCGGACGGTTCATAGGCGTTTCGAAGGCCGGGCGCTGACGACGGCCGACTTCATCGAGACGGCGGAAGAAATTACCAAGCTGTCGCTGGGACCCTTCGTGCGCCAGTGGCTGGATCGAGAGGGGCTGCCGACACCGCAGTTTGAAGTGTCGGCCTCCGAAAAACGCAAGGGCGGATGGGATGTCACGGTGCGGATCTCACAGCCCGAACCGAAGTATCACTTTGTGTCCCGCCTGGCATTTAACATCGGGGATCGACGTGAGATTCGGGAGATCGAAGTTGATGGGGATTTCAGCACGACCTTCCACTTCGACAGCTGCCCCGAGAGGGTCGAGTTCGACGTCTTTCACGATCTTCCGACCGACCACCCGTCATTCTACGTCTGGCGCAACTTCATCGATCGTTTCCACGACACCCTGATCGTCTATGGAACCGCCCGCCAGATCGAGGCCAACCACACGATGGCTCGGCGGTGGCAGGAGAGGGTCGCCGATGCCTACATCGAGATTTTGCCTCCCCTGGTCAAGGATGCAGAGTTGTCTCCGGAGACAGCGGCGACCCACGATTTGATGGTTCTCGGAACTCTTAACGACAATAGCCATTTCGGTAAGGTCCCCGAGACCGTCGGGGTCCAATGGGGGAAGAATTCATTCACATGGAAGGGTGAAAACTACTCAGACCCCGGCGATGGTCTCTTTCTGGTCGTGCCCAACCCGTTCAATTCTGACCGTGTGATGTATGTCCTGGCCGCCAATTCGGGGAAACAGCTTTGGCACATGACCCAGAAATATCGCAGACGCATGCCTCAGTGGGCGGTCTTCAAGGGCGATGAAATCGTGGACAGCGGATATTTCGAGCGACCTGGGTTTGTCGTTGAAATGGGAGAGAATGAAGACTGAATCTGGTGCCCTTCTCTGCTAAAATACTGAGTATGGAAACACTTGAGGAGCGAAGCCGGAGACGTCGGAAGACGATGGAAACCCATCGGGCGACCTCGTTTTTGGATGCCGAACGCTGGGATCTGGAGTTCTGGCAGCGTCGGACGCCTTCAGAGCGCCTCTCAGCACTGGTAGCCATTCACCGAGATATCGAACGGGTTGAAGCGGCGAGGCGTGAGGCCGCGGAGAGCGACGGGTAAGGGATGGATACGGTCAGAGATTTCGAGGATATCCTCGAGTTGTTCGAGCGGCACCGTGTTCGATATCTCATTGTGGGCGGGATGGCGTTCATCTTTCACGCCAAACCGCGCTATACCAAGGATATCGACCTGTGGCTTGATCCTGATCCCGACAATGTTCGGTTGGTGAACCTGGCCTTGACCGAGTTTGGGAGCCCCGAACTGATGGCACCGGAGATGCCGGATGAAATATTGCAGTTGGGCGTTGCTCCCAACAGAATAGACCTCCTGCGGGACGTCGTCGCCATGGACTTCTCTGAGGCATGGCCGCGACGGATCAAGGCGCCCTACGGGAGGGCCGCGGCCAACTGGATCGATCTGGAGGGCCTATTGGCGATCAAGAGCGCAATTGACCATCCACGGCACCAGGAGGACGCCCGGATCCTGAGGGTCGTTCGAGACAGCAAGGACAACGGCTGAAGGTGCTGGGCAGATGATGAGTCGAAGAGCGGGATTGGATAAACCCATCCTCTACAATGAATAACGTAGGAGCGGGGTTAACCGCGTCCGGGTTTCCCTGAATTCTACAGGCGCCTGAGTTCTCTGGTCCTCTTCAACTCTTGCACTTTTCGACCCTGACCCCATGCGTTCCTCAATGTGCCTCGTTCCATGTCTTCCCGCTGCCGACGTCAACCACCAGCGGAACGCTGAGTTCGATGGCTGTGATCATCTCGTGGCGAACCATGTCGGTCACGGATTCCAGTTGGTCTTCGTCAACTTCCAGCAGGAGTTCATCGTGGACCTGTAAGAGAAGGTACTGGCCGGGGAATTCATCGGCTAGCCTTCTGTCGACGGCGATCATGGCCAGTTTGATCAAGTCCGCGGCCGAGCCCTGGACGGGGGTGTTGACCGCCATCCTTTCCGCGCCTCGGCGCTGTGCGAAGTTGCCGCCTTCGAGATCGACAGGGCGGCGCCGCCCCAGGATTGTCGTGACATAGCCGTGCTCTCTGGCGAATTCCAGGGTCTCCTGCCTGAAGGTCTCAATTTCGGGAAAGCGCTCCTTGTATCGGTCGATGTATTCCTGGGCCTCGGTCCGTGTCAGGTCTTGCGTCTGGGCCAGACCGAAGGCGCTCTGGCCGTAGACGATGCCGAAGTTGACCGCCTTGGCGATGGATCTCTTTCTCTTCGAGACCTCCGAGGGGTCGATGCCGAAGAGACCCGCCGCGGTCAGGGTATGGACGTCCTGCCCGGCGGCAAAGGCCTCGGCAAAACCTCCCTGGCCGCCGCAGAGATGGGCCAATACCCGAAGTTCTACCTGAGAATAGTCGGCCGACAGCAGCAGCCGGCCCTCGGGCGCCACGAAAGCCTCTCGAATTCGCCGTCCCTCGGGGGTCCTGATCGGAATGTTCTGCAAATTGGGATCGGACGATGCCAGGCGCCCGGTCGCGGCGGCAGTCTGGGAGAAGGTTGTATGAATCCGTCCGGTCTCGGGGTGGATCAGTTTGGGCAGCGGGTCGGCGTAGGTGTTCTTCAGTTTGACCAGAGACCTGTATTCCAGGATGGCCTTGGGGAGCGGATGGATGGCCGCCAGCTCGTTGAGGACGGCCTCGTTGGTCGAGGGTCCGGTCTTGGTTTTTCGGATGACCGGCAGGCCGAGGCGTTCAAAGAGGATTTCACGAAGCTGTTTCACCGAAGCGATGTTGAAAGGTCCTTCGGCGAAGTGATGGCAACGTTTCTCGGCCTCAGCTATGCCTTCGCCCAACTCGGCCGAGAAGGTGGTCAGCTGGGTCTTGTCAACGGCGATGCCTCGGATCTCCATGCGGGCCAGCACCGACAGCAGGGGGATTTCGACGTCGTCGTACAGTTCCGAGAGCCCTTCCGTGACGATCTGCTCGCTGAGTATCCGGTCCAGGAGCCAGGTGACATGGGCGTCTTCGGCGGCGTAATCCCGGGCGGTTTCGAGGGGAACCGAGGCGAAGGTCGAACCCTTGGAAACCGTTGCCGAGAAGGGAATCATCTTGTGGCCCAGGTGGATCAGGGCCAGCTCGTCCAGTTTGTGGGAACGGCGGTCGGGCGACAGCAGGCTGTCGGCCAGGAGCGTATCTCCTTGAGTGCCCTGAAGTTCCACGCCGTGACGGTGGAGGACCTTGAGGTCGAACTTGAGGTTTTGACCGGTCTTTTCGATTTTCGGATCTTCCATGATGGGGCCGAGGACTGTTCGAACGGCCTCCCATTCCATCTGTCCGAGACTGTCGAATCCCTCGTGGCCCACAGGGACGTACCAGGCGCGGTCATCGTCACAGCAGAAGGACAGTCCCACCAGGCGGTCGCGCATGGTGTCCAGACCGGTGGTCTCTGTATCCAGGGCGAATCTCGGTGCAGTCCCCAGTTCTTTCGCCAGTTCCGCCAAGGCATTGTCGTCGGTCACCAGTCGGTAGCCCGAGCGGTCAACGGTCTGCATGGCGCCGCCGAACTCCTTCAACAGCGATCGGAATTCCAATTCCTGGAAAAGCTCCCGTGCGGGACCTTCGGGAGGCGGCCAGGAGAGTTCGAGGTCGGAGATTGGCGCCTCGATCGGAACGTCGGTCCTGATGGTTGCCAGTTTCTTCGAGAGGTAGGCATTGTCGCGGTCGGCTGCCAGTTTGGCTCGGACGCCCTTGGGTTCGACTTCCTCGATACGCTGATAGATGTCATCAAGACTCTTGAATCGTTCGAAGAGTTTCTTGACGCCCTTCTCTCCGATACCTTTGACGCCGGGGATATTGTCCGAACTGTCGCCCCAGATGGCCAGAGCATCGGGGACCTGTTCCGGGGCACAGCCGAATTTCTCCAGGACTTCGGGGTGGGACACACTGATGCCCTTCATTGTGTCCAGGAGGGTGACGTGGTCCGAAACCAGTTGCATCAGATCCTTGTCCGACGTCACCAGGACGATGTCCAGCTCCTTTTCCCATCGACGGGCCAGGGTGCCCATGACGTCATCGGCCTCGAAGTCCTCCACCTCGAGGAACGGAATGTCCAGAGCTTCCGTCAGGGTCGAGAACAACGGCATCTGCTCGGTGAGAGAAAGGGGCATGTCCGGCCGGGTGCCCTTGTAGTCCGGGAAGATCCTGCGCCGGAAGGAACCGCCCTTGGGATCCCAGACGACGGCGAGGTGGTCGGGCTTCTCATTCCGGATCAGGCTGAGGAGCATCGAGGCAAAGCCGTAGAGAGCGTTGGTCGGGAGCCCCTCGGAGTTGCTCATGCCGCGAATGGCGAAAAAGGCCCTGAAAGCCATGTTGGGGCCATCGATCAGGTACAGCGTCTTGCGGGTTGTTTCCGTCATGAGAGCAGTGTCGCATATCTCATCACCCGGAGGGCCACGCAATTCGTTCGACGAATTGCCTCGCTTGCGTATTTATGCCGCACTGCGGTATGGTTGTGGCAGGAGGGCCGTTCCAACGATGACTTCCCAGTCCCGTCACATCCTGTTCTACGCTCCGTCTCCCGAGACCTTCAAGGAGTTGTGCCTCTCGGTTCGCAAACAGCCGTGGGTTTCCAGCGAGGTCGGGGACAGGGAGTGTTCCTGGGAGGGACGTGGTCTGCACTTCAAGATCGACATGGTCGATTGCATGGAAAAAGCTGCCGAGCTCCTGCATCGCGGCTACTACAACATGGTGATGATCGATTGTCGCCATGTGCCGATCGAGGGCGTCGATCACGAAAAGCAGGAGCAGGGCCTTCATGCATTCCTTGACATTCTGGGCAATGAAAGGGATATCGAACGCCGCTATCCTCTGAGACGGGTTGCGGTCCTGGTGGGTGATGCCGACGAGGCCCGGGTTGACCGCCTCCTGTTCGAAATGGGAAAGCGTCACGTCGGCGCCTGTCTGCGGGACATGTCGTTGTCGCCGCGACCGGTCGGCGGAAAGAACGGCGGACGTATTCGGTTTATCGATCAGATCTGGGATCATTGCACCAACGTGCTCGTCAAGGTTCGACGAGGCAAGAAGGCGATTTCCGCAGCTGGAGGCGGAATCACGGGGATCTACTACGAAATCGGTGTTTTCAAGTGTCTTCATGATGCGATCGATGCGGACATTCGGGATTTCGACATTTTCCTGGGAATCAGTGGTGGCGCGGTGGTCACGAGCTGCCTTGCCAACGGAATTCCGATCGATGACATCATTGCGAAAATCGGGGACCTGGACCGAAGCTGGAACTATCGACTCAAGCTCAGTTGGCGACAATTGAACGTTATGGAGGTGCCGCGTCGAGTCTTTCTGCTGCAGCGGGAGATGGTGCGGTACGTCATGCGGATGCTCAAGCGTGAGGACGAGTTGAGCGTGGCCTCGGTCTTCGGCCTCTATGCGGTTCTCCTGGGACCGATCTTCGATAACGCCCAGTTCGAAAAGGCCATGCGGAGCCTGTTCAGGAAGAGCGGCCAGTCCAATGATTTCAGGGAATTGGGGCCGGAACTCTACATTGGAGCGACCGACCAGGATCGGCGGGAGCACGTGTTGTTTGGAGATGTCGGTTTCGACGACGTTCCGATCAGCAGGGCAGTTCAGGCCAGCGCCGCCATGCATCCGTTCTTCCCCTCGGTCGAGATCGGCGGCCGGTTTTACACCGACGGTATTGTTACTCGAACATCCAATCTGCGCTCGGCGATCGACCACGGCGCCGATCTGGTCTTCGTCATTGATCCCTTCCTGCCGTTGATCACCGACCAGGCAGGCTTCAATCGAAGCCACGGCAATATGTGGGTGGTTGAACAGGACTACAAGACGATGTCCTTCACCCGGTTCTCACAGGCGCGGAAAGAACTGATGCGCTCGAACCCGGACGTCAACACCTATAGTTTCGTGCCGTCCAACCGTATGCGCCGTCTGATGGGCAAGCAGAATCCCTTCATCTCGAGAAACTTCCACCCGATCGTCTGTGAGGCCTATCGGGGGACCTACCGGCGGCTCAAGCAGCTTGAATACAAGATGCGGGGCGAGTTGGCATCCCACAACATCACCCTGGATCTCGGCCCGGTCGAGGAGAAGGTTGCCCGCCTCCGCAACATGGACAAGCCGGATGTCAAGGTTCTGCTGGATGCGCCGCATGGAGGGACCTCTCGGGTGGCTTGAGAAGCTGTCAGCTATCAGCTCTCGGCCGAGGCGCTTTCAAATTCAGGAATACCCGATCGGGGACAAACTCGGCCAAATGTTTTTCTTTGTAGGGGAGGGGTTTATCCCCTCCCGTTCTTCGACCGCTCGGGCACATCGGCCTTTGAAAGGTATTTTTGCAAGCGCCTAAGCTCTCAATTCTCGGCTCTCAGCTATCAGCCCGTGGCTGCCGGCTCTTTTCCCTGCTGGTCTGCGGACAGGTCGTCCACGGGTGAGACGGACGAGGCGGCGGAGACGGTTTTCTCGATCAGCTCGACCATCTGGGCGAATTCTTCGGTATTGAAGTCGTTCCCGTGGTAAATCACCGTGCCCTTGGGGTCGATGATGATGGTCCGGGGAATGAAGGCGTCTGCAAAAAGCGAGAAGATACTGCGGTCCGGGTCGGGGATCACCGGAAAGGTCATCTTCATTTCGGTGATGAACTCGCCGAGTTCCGAAGCCTCGTGTTCCCGGGCAACTGCCGCCAGGAAAAAGTTGGGCCCCTGAAACCGTTGCCATACCTCAGTCTCGAGATGGGGGATTTCCTCCCGGCAGGGCGGGCACCAGGTCGCGAAGAAGGAGAGGACAACAACCTTGCCGCGCTGTGCCTCCAGCGAGAAGGGTGTTCCGTCCATCAACCGGCCTTCGAATGCCGGGGCGGGGTCACCAACATGGACCCGGGTCGCCTCTTCGGGAGTAGCTTCGGGCGCCTTGGGCGCACATCCGGCCAGTGCGATGAGGAGGATCAGGGGAAGAGTCAGTCGTTGCATCAGAAGAGCTCCAGTCGGTCGACGTCACCCTTGGCCGATCGAACCAATTGGGGTGTGCCTTCGGAGAAATCGACAACGGTAGAAGGCTCGGGATCCAGTGGGCCTCCGTCGATGACGAGGTCGACTCGTGCGCCGTAGATCTCGTCGATTGTCAACGGATCACTGATGAAGTCGTCGTCGGGCGTTCGGGCTGAAGTTGAAATCAGGGGTTCATCCAACTCGGCCAGAACGGCCAGGAGGGTCGGGTTGTCCGGAAAGCGGATGCCGATTGTCTTGCGTTTTCTCAGCATGATTTTTGGGACTTCGGGGGAGGATTGAAAGATGAATGTGTAGGGTCCGGGAAGAACCCTTTTCATCATTCGAAAAATTGGGGTTGTGACTCCCTTGGCAAACCGACCGGCGGTTTGCATATCGGGGACCAGCAGGGCCAGTTCCTTCTTGGGATCGAGGTCCTTGAGTTGGTAAATACGCTTGACCGCGGCGACGTGTGAGAGACCGCAAGCCAGCCCGTAGACTGTGTCTGTCGGGACCACGGCTACGCCGCCCCGGCGGATGACGTCGGCGCAGCGAGCGACAAGCCACGCCTGAGGTTCAATCGGGTCAATTTCGATCAGCATGGGATGCCTTCTCTCCTTCCGGGGGAAGTTGTACCCTTGATTGCCAGGTGAGTCAATCGGAGGTTGCTCGGTGACCCGGTATCCGCGAACTCCGCCGTGGTCTTTCCCAAACAGGAGCCAAAGGCGTGTATCATGCAGATTTCAGGAGGAACAATGAGTACTGATATCGACTTTTCCAAACTTTCTCTCAAAGATGCCCTCGATCTTGCCATCCTCGTCGAGGACGAGGCCCAAGAACGGTACAACGAATTTGCGGACCAGATGACGGCTCATCACACCGAAAAGGCAGCAGGTTTCTTTCGCTTCATGGCCCAGAACGAGGCCAAGCACGGTGAAGAACTGGGTGCTCGCCGCAAGGAACTCTTCGGTGACGAGCCGATGAACGTGGATCGGTCGATGCTGTGGGACGTCGAGGCGCCGGAATTTGACGAGGCCAGGGCCTTCATGTCAATTCAGGAGGCTCTCGAGGTTGCCCTGGCTGCGGAGGTCAAGGCCTACGAGTATTTCGATCGTGCCATTCCGGAGTTGCAGGACGACGGTGTCAAGGCGCTTTTTGCCGAACTTCGCGAGGAAGAGATCGAGCACCAGGACCTGGTCAAGCAGGAAATGGCCAAGGCCGGGAAAGCCACTGGCTTTGACCCCACTGATTTCGAAGACGAACCAACCGCGCAGTAGTGATCAACCGGCGGGTGGACGCAGTGCCGCCGGTAGTTGGGTTCGTTACCACCGCCATCCGACGCCGAGACTGATCTCGACCGGGGATCCGTCGAAGGCAACCCTGTCGAGGTTGTCCTTGTTGTCGTTTTCCAGGTCCAGATCACCCGAGATATCCAACATCTTGATGTCCAGACTGACGAAGGTGTTGGGATTGAGGTCGTAGTTGAGGCCGGCTTCCAGGACCCAGCCAAAGCTGGGGTTGGCAACGAGGTTTGTGACGTCCATGTCCTTAAGGACCGGTTCGACATCGTCAAAGAGGTAGAAGGTTGCGTTGAGCCCGCCTCCGATGTAGGGCTGCAGGCCTCCGCGGAGTTGGAATTCGTACCGAAGAGTCAGAGTCAGCGGCGTGAACCAGATTTCTCCAAGAGTCTCCCCGTGAAGATCGCCGCCCTTGCCCTTAAGGTAGAACGGGGCCGTCGTCAGGGAACCGCAGACCGCCAGCGCATCCGACACCATGTACTGTCCTTCGAGAGCCAGGGTGACCTTCGCTCCGCTGGATTGCATTCGGCTTCCAGTGTCAAAGATCGCCTCGGTCGTTGCATCGAAGGTCAAAGAGGTCAACCGTGTAGCAAGGCGCCACTCTCCCTGCTGGGCCGTTGCGGGAACGGCTCCCAGTACGAGCAGTGTGGCCGCAATAAGAATCAATCTGCGCATCTTTCCTCCTAGGTTCTTCGTTCAACTTCGGCACCAAGCGATCGCAATCGTTGGTGAAGATTCTGGTATCCGCGTTCGACCTGTTTGATGTTGTGGATGACACTTTCGCCCTCCGCACACAGTGCGGCGATGACCAGGGCCATACCAGCACGGATGTCCGGGCTGGCGAGATTCTGGCCGTGGAGTTGGGCGGGTCCGACGATGACAGCACGGTGCGGGTCGCACAGGACGATTCGGGCACCCATAGATATCAGGCGATCGACCCAGAACAATCGGCTTTCGAACATCTTTTCGTGGATCAGGATGGTTCCTCGTGCCTGTGTCGCCAAAACGACTGCGATCGACGTCAGGTCGGGTGGGAAGGCCGGCCAGGGTCCATCGTCGATCTTGGGAATTCCCCCGGTCAGATCCTCGCTGATCTCCAGGCTCTGTCCGGCCGGGACAATGATGTCGTCGCCGTCGTCGTCCCATGTGATGCCGAGACGACCGAAACCGATGCGGGTCATTCGGTGATGTTGGTGAGGACGAGCCCCGGTGATTCTCAAGTGTCCGCCGGTGACGGCGGCCAGACCAATGAACGAACCGACCTCAATCGGATCGGGGCCGATGATGGCGGCTGCCTGACCGAGGTCCTTCTGACCCGTGATTTCGAGCACGTTGGTTCCGATACCCAAGATGGGGCATCCCATTGCCTCGATGAGACGACAGAGTTCCTGAACGTGAGGTTCGGAGGCGGCGTTATGAATCGTTGTCACTCCGGTCGCCAGGGCTGCGGCCATGACAGCGTTCTCGGTTCCCATGACCGACATTTCATGCAGGAAGATATCCGCGCCTCGAAGACCTCTGGGCGCCTTGAGTTGGTAGGAGTCGGGTTGGACATCAATTTCTGCCCCCAGCTCGATCAGGGCGTGGAGGTGTGTATCCAGTGGTCTGCGTCCGATCCGGTCCCCGCCGGGGCGGGGCAGAACGGCTCGCCCCCAGCGGCCAAGGAGGGGGCCGGCCAGCAGGAAGGAAGCCCGAATATCCCCGGCCAGTTTCGAGGTCAGGGTCTGGGTTGAAACCGTGGAGGAATCTATCGACCAGTGACCGGGCCCTTCTTTCGTGACGGTGGCCCCCAGCGTACTCAAGAGTTCCAGCATGGCGCTGACGTCCCGGATGTCCGGGACGTTTTCAAGGCTGACCCGGCCGCCGAGGAGAGTTGCCGCGAGCATGGGGAGGGCGGCGTTCTTGTTGCCACCCGGTTTGAGGACGCCGGAAATTGGGTTTCCTCCCCTAACGATGTAGGTGGCGGTGTCGTCGGGTACTGCGCTCATGGGAGGATTCTAGCAGGACATCCGGTCTTGAGATGTGGGTCTCTTCATTCTCGATTGAACTGATAGAATCTCCCGGTGACGCGCGTCATGACACATCCGTTGCCCAGCCCCAAGCGGGCCGGGCTGGTGGTTCGAGAGATCACACGGCTCTTCGGCGAAGGCAGGAAGACCGTGGTCTGGGTGGCCGACGATCGTTTGAGGACCGTTCTGGACGAGTATCTCTGGACCTTTGAGCAGTTGGCATTCATTCCGCATATCGTCTGGTCCGAGGCCATGGGCGAGGTCGTCGATCCGGTGGTCCTGGTTGACCGACAGGCCAATCCCAACGGTGCGGAGGCGCTGGTCGTCGCTGACGAGCTTCCGCCCTCGGAGTGGGTTTCGGATTTCTCCGAGGTCCATGATTTTATTCCACCGGGGGACGAGGGTGCCGAACGTGAGGCATGGTGGACTCGGTGGCGGGACGAACACAGGGAGACGAACGAATGAGTCTATTGGGCAATATCCTCTGGTTGATCTTCGGTGGATTCCTGACCGGTATGGGTTACATCATCGGGGGGATCGGACTGTGCTTCACGATCATCGGAATCCCCTTCGGCATTCAGGCGATGAAGCTCGGCGTGGCCACCTTCGCCCCCTTCGGGAAGGAAGTCGTCGAGGATACAAATGCCAACAGTGTTCTGCGGGTCATCCTCAATATCATCTGGATCATCTTGTTCGGGTGGGAGATCGCCATCGCTCACCTGGGTAGCGCAATTGTGTTGGCCATCACGATCATCGGAATTCCTTTTGCCCTGCAACACATCAAGTTGATTCCGATGGCGTTACTGCCCCTGGGAAGGTCGCTGCGATAGGTTGGCCGAGTCGGTTTGGGCCTGAGTGGGTCAGTTACTCTGGCCCTTGGTATCGCGCCATTCACGGAACTTGATCCTGGGATCTCGGGGGTCGGGGCGTCCGACCGAGCGGGCGAAGGCTCGTGCGATCTTGGGATTGACCTCGACCATCGAAGATCGGCCCCCAATGGAGATTGCACCAACGTCCGAGCTGGTAATGCCGCCTCGCCGGCACACGATGGCCAGCAGACGACCCGGGTCGGCGCCGTGGTGCTTGCCCCAGCTGACCTGAAATCTGGCCCAGTTGCCGCCGGAAGGTCTCCGGCCCCGTGGGCGATTGGAATGGGAGTCGCGGTCTTCCCGGAAGGAGACCGGCTCGATCTCCCGTGGGGCACAGGGGCCGCCGTGGTCGGCCTCGCCGAGGAGGGTTGCCACAACCGCAATGGGGTCACGGCCCTGCAACAGGTCCGCGGCCACCGTGTGGAGACGGTCCGAGTCACCGCGGCTGTCGGTGTCGATTTCGGAGAACTGTTCCAGGAGGCGCTGATCGGCCGCCTTGTGGATATCGTCACGGTTGGGGATGTCGATGCGGGGCGCGGTGATGCCGGCATGCCGGAGCATGAAGTCGACCCGGCGCGCGGCGCGGGGCGGCACGAAGATCAGGGTGCGTCCCTTGCGTCCGGCGCGACCCGTCCGGCCGCTACGATGGGTCAGGAGTTCCGCATTGTCGGGGAGATGGACATGAATGACCTGGGTGATGTCCTGGACGTCGAGGCCACGGGCCGCGACGTCGGTTGCGACAAGGATCGGCGTTTGGCCGCGCCTGAAGGCGTTGAGCGTGTTGGTGCGCTCTCGCTGGTTGAGGTCTCCCGACAGTGGGCGGGCCGAAAAGCCGAGGTCGGCCAGGGCGTCGGAGAGTCCTGCGGTGTCCACGCGGGTTCGGACGAAGATCAGAGTCTTGGCATCGGGCTCGATCAACAAGACGTTGACCAGGGCCGAAAGGGCTTGGTTCTGGGGAACGATCATTGTGTGGAAGTCGATGTCGGTATTGGACTTTCCGGGATCGGTTCCTGCGATCATCAGGGCGTCGTGCTGGTGTCGGGCCGCCACCGACCGAACAGAGGGCGGGAAGGTGGCCGACACCATGTGGGTGCGGCGGTCTGAGGGCGTTGCCTCGAGGATGGCGGAGACCTCTTCTTCGAAACCCATCGCCAGCATCTCGTCAGCCTCGTCCAGTGCGACGACCGTGACGCGGTCGAGTTCGAGACTGCCCCGCTCGAGGTGGTCCCGCATCCTGCCCGGTGTCCCCACCAGAACCTGCGGATTGCGCTTGAGTTCTCGGAAATCGATGCCCAGGGATGTGCCGCCGGTCAGGGAGACTACCGTTGCGCCGAGGGGCTTGAACAGCCACGAGAGTTCCTCTGCCAGCTGAATGGCCAACTCGCGGGTCGGGGCCACCAGGACAACCGCGGGACGGGCCCGAACGGGGCCGATGTTCTTCTGTCCGACGGCGGAGGCGACATCCTCGGCAACCACAAGGCCCAGTGCCACTGTTTTTCCCGAGCCGGTCTGGGACGAGATCCGCAAATCCCGTCCGGCCACCTTGGGGTCGAGGACGGCGGTCTGAATGGGGGTCAGCTCGGTGAAACCGCGTTCGGAGAGGACGGTACCGAGGCCCGCAGGGATATTGGCAAATGGGTTGTCATGCATGGGGTTTATCCAGTCAGTTGGTCGCTGGCGTTCTCACACCGAGACGAAATTCAAATGGGCAGCTGGTGTGAACACGAGGAGCAGCAGACCCGGATCGTCGATAGTGTAGCAGAAAGTCACGATATGGTCCATTTGTGGCGAA
>CAYSHZ010000042.1:0-17480 GCA_964430905.1 uncultured Thermoanaerobaculia bacterium
AGGCTGTTTGATTATGCTCGACTACAGAATCGAACGATAGTACTGCTGAAGCTCGTCTTGAGGCTCAACCCCGAGTTCATCCTCGAGGCAACTGCACAGTTTCCGATAGAGCCGAATGGCGCCCGCCCGTTGGCCCATGGTCATCAGGGCCTGCATACCCATCAAAACGGCGTTCTCCTGCCAGGGCTCCAATCTCAAAGCGTTGAGGCACGCCTCAAGCGACGCATCGGTATTCCCGCGCTCCATTTCGGCCTTCGCAGTCTTCAGGGCTGCCTGAATTGCTCGTTGCTTGAAATGCTCCCTCAGAAGAACCGCATCCTCACCAGCAACAGTGCCTCCGAAGAGATCACCACCATACAGACCAAGTGCCCGGGAGAATTCTCCACGGTCGAAAAACCGCTCAAAGCTCTGGAAGTCGATCGATGAATCCTCCGGCAACTGCACGGTGATCCACCCATGATGAACTTTGAGATACCGCGAAGGAAACTTGTCAGGAAGATCAGGTTCGAGTGCCCGTCTCAGGGCCGATGTCGCCTGGTGAAGATTGGCCGTTGCTGCCCGTGGACTCTTCTCCGGCCATAGCAACTCCATCGCCCGGTCGCTCTCGATCCTGAAGTCCGGGCTGATCAACAGGAGTCTCAGTAGATCCCCCGCACGGCGGCGTTCCAGGGTCTTGGGTGGAATCAGGCGCTGCCCCCGGCGAACCTCAAAGGATCCCAATGTAACGACCTGGAGCGGAGGCGGAGAAAGCCGTTCAAGCTCCCTGAGCGTTTCGGCCGAAGCATCCGCTGCATTTCGGTTGGTGCCGGCAGCAAAATGGGCAATCAGCGGAAATACCAGGGGCCTCTCCGACTCGACGAGAAACCAATAGCCACCATCACGAATGGCTTGAATAGCCTCTGTAAGAATCTGCCCCGAAGCCTCACTTCCCAGTTGGAAGAGCAGGGCGCTCAACAGCAACTTGATCCGAGCCGTATCGAAACGGGCTCCAAGCGACTCTGCATGATCTCCGGCCCGCCGAAAGGCTTTCTCTGCGTCATTGAGATTTCCGAGCGCCCACAGGCATCGAGCCTTCTCAATCAAGGCCCAGCCAAGCGTTGGGCTCGAATGCGCCCTCTCTGCCACATTGACCCCGTCACAGGCCCAGTTGAGAGCGGTTGAAGCACTCCCAAATCGTCGGTGGTACCGACTGAGACCCGTACGGAGTTCGGCGCCCAACCCCGGGTCACCAATCAAGTCTGCAATGGAGCGAGCCTTGGCATACAACGGGAGCGCAGCTTCGGGAAACTCACCCTCTTGTGAAAGATCCGCGGCCAGACAGCAGTAGTAACCCTCGCCGAGCGAATAGGGTTGGACCGCACCGTTGAGTCTCTCGAGAATTTCCTGGGCCCTCCGACGTCTCCCCGTGACCCAATAGACCCACCCCAAGGTCACCAATGGAAACCAGCGAAGATCATCCAGGCCCAGAGAATCCACCATGTCCAGGCTTTCCTGGTCGGCCGCAAGAGCCAACTCGAACTGACCCCGAGGAATGTAGACACCCGCCGACAAGACGTGGAGACACTTCTGCAAGGCCTTCCGATACCCTTCTTCACGAGCCAACTCCATGGCCTTGAGAAGGGAGTCCTCGGTACGGTCAAGATCGCCAATGTCGCTGAGACAAATTCCTCGCGTCAACAGGGCATCGATGTGCACTCTGGGAAAGGACCCGGAGAGCCCCACGGCCTCCTCAACCAGGACCAGTGCCTGTTCGAATTTTCCCATGTGGTCGCAGAGATAGGCGAGGCACACCAGAGCGGCTGATCGTTCCTTCTGATAATCACATCGAACTGCAAGGTCCAGTGCATGGCGAGCTCCCGCCACTGCCGAACCGACATCACCGCCTCGCTCCAATTCATAACTCTCTCGGATCAACGCGGCAACAGAATCAGGATTCTCCGACATCACCCATCATCTTAGTCCAATCTCACGTTGGCACTCGACCGAAACCGGCCACCTACCAACGCCAAGTCCACCTCAGTTTGACTACCAGGCTGTCATCGACAGGATGGAGGGACCAATCCCCTCGCGACCCAACCGGTCGTTTCCAGCCGTGGTTCCACACGACGAAGAGGTCCCTGCCGGGCCGGATGGTCCACCGGAAGCGGTTGTTGACTCCGACCTCTCGGGACTCCGAATCGTACTGGGAGTAGCTTGAGAGGATCAGATCCGGTGTGAAGGCCCAGACCAGCTTGAACTGCCAGAGGCGCTGACTGAAGTTGCCTTCCGGCATTTGGGCGAAGTTGTTTTCTGCAGAAAGCTCGGTCTGGAGCCGACCGGCGGGAGACGTCCAAGTTACGAAGGTCTCCAACTGCTGCAAGTCTCCGGTAAAGAACTCCCCAAACCAGTACTCGGCGCCAACCCTCCATGGCCGATGGCGTGATGTCTGTGCCTCGACCCGATACCGGGTAAAGTGGTATTCGCCTTCCGGGATGATGACTCCCTCGGCCACCTCAAAGGGCTCGGCCAGGTACTCGAACCTGGGAACGACATTGGCCTCAATGTGTTCACCACTCTCCAACTGGACGTTGAGGGGCGCCGTAAAGACCTTCCAGCTCTCCACATTCCCATCGAGGTCCGTGACATAGGAACTGAAGAGCTCAAAATAGAACTGCCGGGCCCAGCCGAAGGCGCCATCCTTGGAGGGTCGAGGCTGGAAGGCGCCACCCCCCTGATACCAGCGGGTCCCGGGCCGGGGCAGAAATCCCAACGCCGGATCCAGGGCATCACCAAACTCCTTGACGATCAGGAAGACATCCAAGAGATCGTTGGGGTAGTCCACCTGGAGCCCCCACCCCGTCCGAGAACCGTCCCCTACATCTCCCTGGCTCGAAGCAGCCCAGCCGCCCACCGAGAAATTCTTGTTGCCGAGGAAGGTCGATGTACGCCAAACGGCATCCAGTCCAATCAGCGTATTGTCTCGAACGCCTTCCGGATCACCGTCGGTAACAATCGTCCCGACCGTCAAATGCTCGTTGAAATCGTAGGTCACCCGGCCGACAAAGAGGTTGGTCTGATCGGTTTCCTTGGTCTCGTCCATGACGGTATCCAGTACCCCAACACTCCACGGACCCGTTCTCCCCAGGAGTTTCACCCCCGCCAGGATAGGAACCTGCTCTCCCTCAAAGAGGCCGACACGACGCGAGAAGAACGGAATAAACTCGTGCCTGATGCCGGATCCAAAACTGAACAGATCCGAACCCTCCAGAAAGAAGGACCGCTTCTCGGGAAAGAACAGGGCAAAACGCGTCAGATTGATCTGCCGTGTATCAACCTCGGTCTCGGCAAAATCGGTGTTGATCGTCAAATAGCTGGTCAGGTCCCGGGTGACATTCCAGGTGATGTCACCCCCGGCATCACCCTTGACCGTCGTCTCATCCGTCTCGAAATCACTCTCGGCCCGAATCAGACCGAAGGGGCTGACGCTGAGACCCAAACCCTGGCGGAGGTCGCCTACCCCGATCAGAGTCCCGGCACGTTGCAAGTCCGCCAATCGGGAATCCAGCGTTGGGCTGGACCACCTCAGGGTCATCCTCTCTCGGGCGATATAGCGTTCCACGTTGAAACCCCAGCGGTCCAACCCCCATTCGAAGCGGAGGGTCTGTGCGGGGATCCGCATCTCCACTGTCCACCCGTCGGGAGTCCGGTGGGTCCTCGCATCCCAGATCCCGTCCCAGTCCGCCGAGAAGGACTCGGCCCCCGCAATCAACCCATCCAACCGGGCGCCGGCGGAATTAACCCTGAAGAGGTAGCCCCGTCGACCGTCTCCCGTGGTATCCAGGACGATCGCTACGGTGTCATCTCCAAAGAGATTTCCGTCCCGCTGCATCGTGTGAACTGCGATACCTTCAGGCTCGGGATCATGGCAGACAAAGGCCACATACAAAGACCGCTGATCAACCAGGATGCGAACCTCTGTTTGAAAAGGCGTCGATTGTCCTGGATGGGGATCCTGCTGCGTCAGATGAGAAATCACACCTGCTGCGTTCCATTCAGGCTCGTCAAGAATCCCATCAATCCGGATAGAGCCTTCGGTCATCGGGACTTCAATTTCCGGAGAAATCATCTGTTCAGGAACCGCCGCCACGACAGACAGCCCCACTGCCACGATCGACATGCCGGCAAAAAGACAAGAGAAAACGTGCAATCTTCGCATGATGTGTACCACCTTGGCTAAGGGCGCCAAAACCACCACGGCAGAGGATACACTTATAAACCGGTTCTCAAAAGGACCTTTCCCAGCCGGCTACTCGACGGGGCCGGGTGAGTTTCCAGGACCCTTTCAATCACTGCATTTCAGCCGATGGCGCAATGCCCTGGCTTCCGGGAAGGAACCCAGTTCTTCAACTGCGGTTTCCAGAACACTCAAGGCCTCCCGGTCTCGGCCCCCCGCAATCAGATGATCGACGTCTTCAAGCACCTCAAGGATGGCCGGTCTGAGTTTGGCTTCGGCATCTGCTTTCTCGGCCCGCCGGGTATCGGAAAGGAGTTCCTGAAAAGTCTCATCCCCAGGGTCAAAGGCCAGGGCCGCCTCGATCAGGTCGAGAACCTCCTGAAACGGCGCCCCCCTTTCCTGGGCATCGTTGATCTTTCTTCTGTAGCTGTCCCGCTCGTTTGCGTGTCGGGCCTTGACCAACCGTACCGCCAAATCGTCGAAAACAGCCTCCGTTCCGTAGAGCCTTCGAGCCAGATCCAACTCGCGCATCGCTGAATCGAGATGACCACTCTTCAGCCGTTTCTCGATGCTGGTGGCCGCCGCCTTGATATCCATCGCCCTTCGGTACCTTCTTTCGGCGGTTTGAAGCTGATGAATCAGCTCGTCAACCGCATCGAGAACCTCAGGGTAGCTCTCGGCAATTTCCCTGGCAGCATCCAAAGCCGTTTGTGCCCGTTCAAAGTGTTTTGCCTCAACAGCGCCTTGTACCTCGGCCACCAGGGCATCGATGCGTCGTCCGGTCGCCTCATGGATCTCGGCTGCCTCCTTGACAGTCTGACGAAAAGATGACTCCTCCTCGAACGATCCAATTAGGTCAACCGCCTTGTCAATCAAGGCCATCGCTGCGGGAAATCTGCAAGTCACGACCAGGCGCCGGATCGCCGCACCGGTATCGCCAATGATCTGGCGTCGTCTGGCCTCTTCCTCCTTGAGACGCCGACCCTCCGCTGCCTCTTTCAGAGCCACCTTCAACTGATCATCGTCAGGCGCCAAATCCAGCGCCATCTCAAGCTTGAGGCCTGCAGCAATATAATCCTCGGTCTTAACCAGGTCCGCTGCCTCGGCCCGAAGAGTCTCCACTCTTCTGCTCAAGGCCAGGGTCTCCAAATCCTTGAGCTTCCCCGGAAACTCCGAGAATCTCGGATGATCCCCGTAGAGTTTTTCGGCCAGTTTCAATGACCTCCGAACGCCCTCAATATCCTCCGCCGCCAAGGAAGCTTCGATGGTGGCGGCTGTTCCCTCAATCTCCGCCTGAAAACGGCGGTCTTCCAGCCACGTCGCATAGCCCCTCTCGGCCTTCTCCAATAACTGGTGCGCCTCACCATCGTCCGGCGTCAGCACCAGCGCTTCCCGAATCATCGGGACTGCATCCTCCCACTGGTCATCCTCCATCAGGGCGCCGGCCGCCCGCAGAATCTCGGCCGCCCGCTTCGCCCGTTCTTCAGCTGCCTGCTCCGCCTGATCAACGGCATCGGACAGATCATCCAATACCGTTGACTTCCCGAGCTCTTCGGACAGGCGCCGAACGGCCGATCGGGCGGCCTGGAAGTTTTCCGCCCTGATCAGAGCCTCAATTTCAATCGCCGCCTTTTCCCGCCTCTTCTGCATTGCGGTGTCGGCCTTTTCCAGAACCTCAACCAGCTTTGCAACCTCGGTTTGTCCCGGAGCGAGATTCTCGGCCGTATCCAGTTGCAGCCGGGCCTCGTCAAAATGTCGGGCCTCAATCAGCTTCTCCGCACCCAATAGGAGCGCACGAATCTGGAGATCTACATCCGATTTTTGATGGCCCGATTTTTGTCCTTCAGGAAGAACCTCGGTCCCACTTCCAGAAGGCCGGGGCCGCACGACCAGTTCAGGCGCCGTCCGTTCCCCCTGTGCCGGCGTGGTCTCGATACCGAAATTCTGATCCAGCCGGCCCTGGGTACTGCCGAGCTTCTTGACAGGAATCCTGGCTGTCGGGGCTCTCTGTTCCTCGAAGACGCGATCGAGAAACCCTGGTTCGATCGGAGTGGCAGCTCGCA
Organism: uncultured Thermoanaerobaculia bacterium; assembly: GCA_964430905.1. Lineage (GTDB taxonomy): Bacteria > Acidobacteriota > Thermoanaerobaculia > Thermoanaerobaculales > Sulfomarinibacteraceae > DAOWGJ01. The sequence continues at coordinate 6,277 of CAYSHZ010000042.1, forward strand.
CCTTGTCCAATTCCGCAAGGAAATCAGCGGCACATTGGAACCTCTCGCCCGGCTCTTTGGCCAGGGCCTTGAGGACAATCGCCCTGAGCGGCACCGGGACACGCCCCTCTGGATCGGTGGTCTTGAACGACTCGGGCGGGTGGATCAGATGCCCACTGATCAGAGAGGAGATATTGTTGCCCTTGATCGGATAGACGCCTGTCAGAAGTTCGTACAAGACCACTCCAAAGGAGTAGAGGTCACTGCGTGCATCAACCTCGTGGCCTTTCTCACCCTTGAACTGCTCTGGGGAGGAGTACTTCACCTTGCCGAGAAAGGTCCCTGTCGCCGTCAGATGTTCACCACCTTTGTCTTCAACCTTGGCAATACCCAGATCAATCAGCTTGACCAGCAGGTTGTTTTCATCGTCACGGCTGATCAGAAGATTGTCCGGCGAAATGTCCCGGTGCACGATCTCCTTTCGATGAAGGTAGCCGATGACATCCAGACTCTGGGAGGCCAATTCAAGAACGATACCGAGGGGAACAGGATGCGAGAGTTTGGCCAAGCCATGGAGATCGATGCCGTCAATGAATTCCATCGCAAGGAAGAAATACCCACTGTCATCCATTGTGAAGTCATAGACCTGGGCCAGGTTGGCATGACGCAACCTGATGGCGGTTTTGGCTTCCCGAACAAACCGTTTTCGAAGCACTTCGTCCTCGGCCAGGTGGGGTCGCATGACCTTGATGACCCTGATCTCGTCGAGGAGACGATGACGAACCTTGTAGACGGCCCCCATCCCACCCTCACTCATCTTCTCGAGGATCTCGTACTTCCCCTCAAGCTGTCGGAAAGGAATCGCCACGCCCGCCGTCTCCTTGACCTCACCCGGAACCGACCAGGTTTTTTCACCTTCAGGTGTACTACCAAACTATTGAGTCGAGCCTCAGGTGTCAACCGTCACGGGAAAAGGATTGCTTTGGGTCCTCGCCCGAGAACGGAGTCTTCTGAAGGGAAATCCTTACGGCTCTTCCCCCGCCAGCAAAGCCTTGACCAAGAGGTCCAGGGTCAGAGCATCTGCCGCCAACACCTTCCACCCGTTGATGAAATAGGTCGGAGTCGAGTTGATGCCCAGTCCGTTGCCAAAGGCCATCTGTGCGTGAACGGCATCCAGTGAAACCGGTTTGAGGTAACACTCACGAAATCGCTCTTCATCCAAATCCCGACCAATAACGAAATCAATCGAGGTCGGTGTTACCAACGATGTTTCCATTTCATTCTGCAGACTGTAGAAGGTCTCCTTGAACGGCGGAAGGAGCGTTGGACTCATGGTGGCAACACACCAGGCTGCCGATGCGGCCCGAAATGCCCACGGGTGGATCGAAGGCAGAGGAAAGTTCACCATCCCATGCAGGACGTCCTTGGGATGCTTCTCGATCTGGCTCTTGATCAAGGGCCACTTCACGCGGCATGCCGGGCATTCAAAATCCGAAAATTCGACAATCTGGACCGTCGAACCCGTGTCCTCATGATCCCACATGATGGCGTCGGACTTCTCAAACAGTTCCTTCCGGTAGGCCACGGGATCCTGATCATAGGGCAGGGGCGCACCGAGCAAGACCAAAGCACCATCAACGGTCACAGCACCGGGCCTTTGAAAGGTTCCATACCCCGTTTCAACAATCAAATTAAAGGGAAGAAGTGCCGAAGGCCCCTTCGCCGTGACCTCCCAGTTGACCTTCACCTTCATCCTCATGTTCTTCATCATGATTTGAGGGATGAAGTCCGAAACGAAGTCCTTCAACTCGTCGGGCTTGGCACCAACGTCTTTCGACGGCAATGAACCGATATTCCCGAACCACACCCAGTTTCCGGGCTCGTCGATAACGATCGTCGTCCGCCCGTCCAACTTCGGTGAACCACTCCGTTCCACCTGAATCAATCGGTAGGAGCCGGACGGTGTCATGTGCTTCACATCAGACAGAATTTCGAATTTTGCCGTCGGACTCCATGCCATCGCCCGTGAGACAAACCGAAGTACCTTGGCATCCTGGGGCGGCAGTTCGCGCTTGGCGCCCGCCGGCGCGGCAGTCGCGGCCACAGCCACCATCATGACCAACCCCATCATCAACATCTTTCCCCTCATCAACACCTCCGCAGGGGCCTGCCCCGGTGAAACAACACCGGGGAGGCCCTTGGCATATTCAGATTCACAGATTACTACTCGGCCTCCACGACCTCGGTATCGGCATCATCAAGGATCAAACCCAGATTCTCCCTGATTTGGGCCTCAAGATCAGCCGCCATTTCAGGATTCTCCTTGAGAAAGGCCCGGGCAGCTTCGCGCCCCTGGCCGATTCGGGTTTCGCCACAGGAATACCACGATCCGGATTTTTGAACCAGGCGATATTCCACACCAAGGTCCAGCAGTTCACCGGTCAGGGAAATGCCCTCACCGTACAGAATGTCAAACTCGGCCTTGCGGAACGGCGCGGCAACCTTGTTCTTGGCCACCTTGGCCCTGGTCCGGTTCCCAATGATGTTCTCGCCCTGCTTGATCGAGGAGATCCGTCTGATATCGATTCGTACCGACGAATAAAATTTCAGGGCACGACCGCCGGTGGTCGTTTCAGGACTCCCAAACATGACACCGATCTTCTCCCGAATCTGATTGATGAAGACCAGACAGGTGTTCGACTTGGAAATGACGCCTGCCAACTTCCTGAGTGCCTGCGACATCAGCCGAGCCTGAAGGCCCATCTGTGCCTCACCCATGTCACCTTCCAGTTCGGCTCGGGGAACCAATGCCGCCACCGAGTCAACGACGATGACATCAATCGACCCCGACCGAATCAACGTTTCGGTGATCTCCAACGCCTGTTCTCCAAAATCCGGCTGGGAGACCAGCAACTCGTCAAGGTTGACGCCCAGCTTGGCCGCATACTCAGGATCGAGTGCATGTTCGGCGTCGATGAAAGCCGCCAATCCACCGAGTTTCTGTGCATTGGCGATGACGTGAAGGGCCAAGGTCGTCTTGCCCGACGATTCCGGACCATAGACCTCGATCACCCGGCCTCTCGGAAGGCCGCCAACACCCAGCGCGGCATCCAGCGCCACCGATCCCGTCGGAATCACGTTGACGCGCATTGGAGGCTGATCACCCATCTTCATGATCGCGCCCTTGCCGAATTGACGCTCAATTTGTCCCAGCGCCGTCTCCAGCGCCTTCACCCTGTCACTCATTACTTTGTCACTCTTCACCGCCATGAGAATCTCCTTGCACCGATGGTGCAGCGTGGTAGGAAAACCATCTTAATACGATTACGGCACGGCCTCAAGTCCCTCAACTCAACTCATTCCGCAATCTCCCCGGATCCGGGGAATTGCTAGAATGACCCATGACCATCCACGCCCTGATCGATCGTCATCTGCCGGAGGACAGTCTCGGGTGGCGAAGAATTACAGGTAATATCCTGCGCTTCATCGTCATCGTCGGTGAACACATGGATCACGACAAGGTGGCCATTCGTGCCTCAGGTCTGGCATACGCAAGCCTGCTGGCCATTGTTCCCCTGATGGCCGTGATTATCTCGGTTTTCAGTGCCATCCGAGCTTTCGAGAACATTGAACAACGGGTCCGGCAGTTCCTCGTTGAACAATTTGTGGCAGCACGCCAGGCCGAAGTCGAACAGTGGATTGAGCACTTCACGGACGGGGCCTCCCGACTGGGCCTGCTGGGCTTTCTATTGTTGATTGTCACCTCAATTCTCCTGCTGTCGGCAATCGAAACCAACTTCAACCAGATTTGGCGGGTCTCTCGTCACCGGACCTGGCTTTCCAGAGTGACCTCCTACACGTCAGTCCTCGTCCTTGGATCGATATTTGTCGGCGCCAGTCTGATGTTGTCCGCACGCCTCCAGACCCTTCTGGTGACCCACGGACCCCTGGACCCTGGGATCATCGCCTGGTTCAACGCATGGGCCGTTCCCTTCCTTCTGTCGGCATCGGCTTTCCTGGTGGCCTACCTGATGGTCCCTCATGCTTCCGTCTCCTTCAAGAGTGCCCTGATCGGCGCAACGGTCAGCGGCGTTCTCTTCGAACTGGGCAAGCTGGTCTTCGCCCGAACAACCGGTGCCAGTGTCAATCTCTCGGTCCTGTACGGCTCCCTGGCCGCCCTGCCGATTTTCCTGATCTGGCTCTACTACACCTGGGTCATCGTCCTGATTGGACTCGAGGTTGCCTACACTCACCAGTTCCGGGGGGCTCAATCGAGGCCCTCTCTCGAGGAACGGGGGCTCGAAGGCATTCATACCAGCCTGAGCGTCTACCTCGCAATTTCCGCACATTTTGAATATGGAGACATCCCGCCAACGACAAATTCACTCTCGCGAGAGCTGTCAATCCCCAGTGATAAGACCGCCCTGGCCTTGAGGCGCCTGGCCGATGGTAATCTGGTTCATCGGGCCCAGGGCAACAAGAGCCCGAAGGTATTCTGGGTACCGACCTCGCCCCCCGACCGAACGCTCATGAGTCACGTCATCCGCGTTCTGGGAGAAACCCAGGACACAACCGACAAGAATTCGCCCAGCACGGCAATCATCAATGACTTTATCGATGCCGGCCTGAAACCTCTCGACAAAACGACCGTTTCCAGCACCATCCAGGGGCAATCCAACCCGGAGACACAGGGTCAAAAACCACTCTGACGCCCCCTGTTGAACCACTCATTGGGCCTATTGGGCCAAAGGAACATCCTTGGCAACGCCGGACATCAGCAGCATCATCATGCGGTTTTCGATCTGCCAGAAACGGAGCACCTTGACCGGTGGAATCACTTTGAGAAACTCGTGCTGAAAGTCCCGTTGGGTCAACCACTCGTCCCGCTCAATATCAAGAATGGTCTGGAGGGCAAGCCGTGCCTCTGCATCTGTCAACGAACCCTGCCTCTTGACGAATTCCTTGATCAGCAGAATCCGTTTCTCAAAGACCGGATGCATTGCAGCCTTGTAGTCATCAAACACCGGTTCAAAGGCTTTCCACTGCTCAGGCGTCAACCCCATGGCACTTTCAACCAGACCGTCGTAGTCTTCGGTCAGTACCTGGTAGGTCAGGACGGTCTCATCAGAGACCTGAGCGTTCCCCGGAACCGCAACTGCAGCAATAATCACAATCAGCAACACACTCAACTTCTTCATGACAACTCCTTCGTAAGGCCCCAAGGGCCCTTCCTACTTGATTTCCTTGATTTTGAACTTGGCGAATGCAATACCGAGATCAAATCCCCTTCCGGTTCCAACCAGGGCCATTGAGACTTCCCCTTTTGTGTATACCGCAGCCGAACTGGACTTGACAGCCCCTGCGTGCGCCTCGGCTGCCGCATAACTGCCGAAGACCTCGGAGATGTCGCGAACATCGGAGATTTTCCCGGTCCCGTCCACGATCTCAGACTTGCCGAAGGTCAGACCTCCTCCGGTGACCGAGACCTTGACCTCTGCCTGCTGGCCGTTGCTGCACTCGATCCGGCCATGTCCCGAAGCCGTCTTGTAGAAAACCGACCACCCCTTCAGCGAATACTTCAATTGACAGTCAATATAACGGTCATCCGCGGACGAAGGCGATGCAACGAGCGCAAAAACCCCTACAAACACCAGGAGCACAACATCAAGTCGAAACCTCTTCACGATATCCTCCAATAGACAGTTGTTCTTTCTCAAACGTCATCCGACCACCCCATTCTACTGCATCGGCATGAGCTTCACCCACCAAAAAAGAAACTCGACCCAGGTCGAATTGGATTAGAATGAGGACCAGATGATGACAACGACTTATTCTGCTCAACGTCTGGGAGACCAGCCATGATCGGCCCCGGCAAGGCCGGCACCTATACCCGCCTCCTGGTCAGCCTGATGCTGGTGGTCATTCTGGAACCATTCTTCGATTTATTGCCCTGGGGTGGTCTCATCCTCAACGTAGCGTTTGTAGGAGTCATCGTGTCGGCGGCATGGGACATCTCCAAGACACCCCGGGTTGTTGCAATCAGTTTCTTGCTGGGGATTCCGGCAATCGCAACACAGATTGCAGCGATCGTCGCCGGATCCGAGATCCACATCATCGGCACCTATGTCGAAGGCATGGTCTTTGTGTTTTTTGCATTTGCCATCTTCGAGATCATCAGGGACCTTGCCACCAGGTCCGACGTTTCCAACGACACTATTCGCGGCGCCATCTGCGCCTACCTCCTGTTGGGGCTGGCGTGGGCTGCTGCCTACAATCTCGTTGTGTATTTTCAACCTGGAGCCATCGACTTTGGACCTGCAAACACCGTCGAATCCAAACAGAATCTGACTTACTACAGTTTTGTGGTTCTGACCACCCTGGGCTTTGGGGACATTTCACCGGTTTCCGGACTAGCCAAGAGCCTGACATGGATCGAGGCCGTCACGGGGCAGATCTTCATCGCAACCATCATCGCCCGGTTGGTCGGCCTGGGAATGTTCAACAAGACTGATCAATAAACCACAACTACCGACTCTCCGATCCGGTATGATGGGGGTTGGTGAAAATTGTAAGACTTTGGGGCCTGGGAGGTCTGCCGTGCAAAAAATGAATGTGGTAATCAAGATTGGTGCCGTTGCCTTGGCCTGTTGTGGTCTGGCCGCGTGTGGCTCCAAACCGGTGATCGGTGTTCTTTTGGCAGAGTCCGGCCAGGCTGAAACCTATGGAATCGCGATGAAAAACGCGATGCAACTGGCCATCGACCAGGCCAAGGCCGACGGGAGTTACCCGGAAGGATTGAGTATTCGATGGGCCGACTCTGCCTCGGATCCCGAAATCGCCGCCAAACAGTACAAGGAACTGGTCTCGAAGGGGGCCAAGATGGTCATCGCCGGCGTCACCTCGGGTGAGGCAAAGGCCATGTTGCCGGTCATAGAAAGAACCAACGTACCCTGCCTCTCCCCGTCGGCATCATTGCCAAGTCTGACCAAGGACTCCAAGCTTTTCTATCGCATCTTTCCTTCCGACGAACTGGAAGGGCGGCGGGCGGGACGCTTCTTACGCGAAGACCAGGACCTCGATACGGTTCTCATCTTCACCCTGGATTCCGAACAGGCCCGAGGCATCGAACCTCCCTTCCGGCATATCTTTGAGCAGGCGATGCAGGGCAAGGTCGTCGATCGTATCCTCCTGACCGATCCCAACTGGAGACAACAGGCTGCGGATAGTTGCGCCGCCCATAACCCGGAATCCGTCTATATCATCGCGTACGCCGCCGACACCCTTGAGGTACTTCGCCTCCTTCGAGAGAAGAACTATAAGGGCGTCATCTGTGTAACATCGGCCTTCAACAGCGGCCAACTGATCGAGGAAGACCCGGCCCTGGTCGACCAAATCTACTTTCCCCAACCGGCATTTGATGTCTCCGATGAGCGCCCTCTGGTGCAACCCTTCGTCAACTCCTACAGGGAGAGGTTCGGCCAGGATCCGGATATTTATGCGGCCCATGCCTTCGATGCCATGCGGGTCGCACTGGCAACCGTCACCATGACCGACATTTTCGAAACACCCGAGATTCGAAAGACGCTTCAGTTCAAACTTGAGGAATTCCCGGGCGTGACCGGAATCATCCAGTTCAATGACTACGGTGATGTTCATCGAAACCCGATCATGTTCATCGTCAAGGATGGGAAGGTCAAGAACTACGAACGCTACGTCAAGGCCGAGAAAAAGAAGATCCGTGACAAGATCCGGAGACTCCTGACAAACGGTTGACCTGACTCTGTCAAGCCCCATCATTCCGTCAAGTATCTGGAGCATCAATGACTCGGGTCCGAATTGAGACTCTCGGCTGCCGGCTGAACACGGCCGAAATGGAGACCCTGGCGACCACCCTGACCAGTTGGGGGCATCGTGTCGTCACTCCAGATGAAACTGCCGACCTCTGTATTTTCAATACCTGTACGGTCACGGCGATGGCATCACGAAAATCCAGGCAGGCTCTCCGAAAACTCCGCCGATCCAACCCCGATGCAGTCATTGTCGCAACGGGTTGCTACGCCGAGATGGAACCCGACGCCGTATCGGCCCTGGGAATCGATCTGGTCGTCGGCAACGAGGACAAGGATCGTCTGGTTGAAATCCTGAACGAACGAGGTCTGCTCAGGGATGATGGCCCGGAAGAACTCCTTTCGCTCAGGACCGGTCCGGACCCCCATCGAAGAACCCGCGCCTTCCTCAAGGTCCAGGACGGGTGCGACAACACCTGCGCCTATTGCATTGTTACCATCGCCCGTGGTCCAGGCCGCAGCCAACCGCCCAGCGCGGTGATTGACAACATTACCCAACTGCTCGACGCCGGTTTCAAGGAAATCATCCTTTCCGGAGTTCACCTGGGTTCCTACGGTCATGACCGTGGAGACCGAAACGGACTTCAGAATCTCATAAAACGACTCCTCAATCTTGGCACTATCCCCCGGCTGAGACTGTCATCAATCGAACCGTGGGATCTGTCGCCCGCCTTCTTTGATCTCTTCACCGATCCACATCTGATGCCTCATATCCATCTCCCACTCCAGAGTGGGTGTGACGCAACCCTGAAACGAATGGCCCGAAGAACAACACAGAGGGAGTATTCAAACCTGGTCGCCCAAGCGCGGCAAAGACTTCCCAATATCTCGATCTCAACCGACGTTATGGTTGGTTTTCCGGGAGAAACAGAAGCCGAGTTTGACCAGAGCATCGCTTTCGTCAGATCCATGAACTTCTCCCACCTTCACATCTTCAGGTTTTCGATGCGCGAAGGCACACCGGCTGCAATGATGGATCATCAGGTTTCAGGGTCGATCGCCACTCAGAGGAGCCGTCAATTCCATCAACTCAACGCCACGCTGGAACAATCATTTGCCGAACATTTCAGGGACCGGGAAGCCTATGTTTTGTGGGAATCGGCCGATGATTTGGGGACCAAACTCCGCTGGAGCGGACTGACACCTCACGCCATCAGGATCGTAACCGAAACTCCGCTGGAGGCCGATCTCTTCAACCAAATCACACGAACGCGGATTCTGAGTCGTGTCCCTGGCGGCGTCCACGGCCAAGTGGACGGAATCAGTCTGACCCCTGCAATTGAGGAACAAGCGGGGCGCCTCGTGACCATTGATGGATCACACATTAAATCCTAACGAAACCTGGGTGCAAGCCCCCGGAAACCGGCTAACAACAGCAAGCCAACCGATCCAATGCCATACCACAGCATCGATGGGCCGAAATTCTCATAGACCCAGCTCCCGACAAGAGGTGAGGCGACAAACGCCGTCGCAAAGGCCAGAGAGTAGGCGCCCATGTAGCGACCGGCAGATTGTCTTCCCGCCCGGCCGGCAACCACGGCGTTGACCATCGGGAGACTGAGCATCTCTCCCAGGCTCCACACACATGTCAAGAGGACCACAAACACCACGCCGTTTCCGAATGGCAACAGACCCAAACCAAGACAGATCAACAGCGCCCCGATCGCTGCCACCTTGAGGTGGTCATACCGTTCAATCATGTGGAGCAACACCATCTCAAAGAGAACAATCAGCAGGGCATTGAAAGCCATGAGGAATCCAACTCCCCTCTCATCAAAACCGTAGACCTCACGCAGGTAAATCGGATAGGTCACCCAGACCTGGAGAAAGGCCATGGCCATGATGAAGACCAGAAACAACAAGGCCAGGAAAGGTCCGTCTCCCCAGGGCGAAGACACGGTTTCGCCACTCGCAGCCGGCTCCTCCGGTCGCAGGCTCTCTCGTGATACTGCCGTAAATAGCACGAGCCCGGCCACCCAACACGTCACGCCATCAACCACAAAGAGGAGGCCGTAACTGATGGAGGCCAGAATCCCGGAAGCCGCCGGTCCCACCGCCATGCCGAGATTGACAGCAAGCCTGATCAGCGCAAAGGCCCGCGGGCGAACATCAGGCGGTGAAGCCAAGGCAACGGCCGCCATCATCGCCGGCCGGAATGCTTCCGAGACAACACTGACAATGAAGACTCCAACGACCATCGTCGGGAATGTCCGCAGGTGTCCAAGGAGAATGAACCCAACCCCCGACAGCCCAAGTGAAATGAGTTGGGTTCGAATGGCACCGAACCGATCCGACAGCCGTCCCCCAACCGTGGCGCCAACCATCGCCCCAAGACCAAAGACCGCCAACACAATCCCCGCCTTCTCGATGCTCAGGCCAAAATCCCGGGTCAGATAGAGGCTAAGAAAGGGAAGAACCATTGTCCCCGCCCGGTTGACCAGGCCTCCAACTGCAAGGATCCACACCAGACGAGGAAGACCCGAGAAAGCTGCCCTGTAGGTATCGATGATGAAACGAAAAACCTTCATTGCGTGAGACTACGCCATCGGCAGCATTTCGTTGGCATTTGACCGGAAGTCAAGGCGATAAACAAGGGACCTGATTTATGGTTGTGCCAGATCCTTGAGGCTCTCACCAATCAGCCGCCAGGTTGTCCACTGATCCTGTGCTTCGGCGCCAAGGCGGCTGTAAAAATCTATTGCCGGTTGATTCCAGTCCAGCACGGCCCACTCAAGTCGACCACAATCGCGCTCCAACGAAAGCATTGCCAAATGTGACAGCAGGCTTTCCCCAATCCCACGCCCCCTGAATTCTTGTCTGACATAAAGGTCTTCAAGCCAAATTCCCGCCTTGGCCAGGAATGTCGAGTAGGTCGGAAAGAAAAGTGCAAAGCCTGCCGGTTGCCCGTCCCACTCGGCGATCACAACTTCTGCCGCCGGTCTCACCCCGAACAGTGTCGACTTGATCGTCTCCTCGGTTGCCACGACCTCGTGAGCCAACCGTTCATACTGAGCCAGTTCCCGAATGAACTCCAGTATTTGGCCGGCGTCGCCCGGACCAGCTGCCCTGATCGTCAATGAAGAACTCATCACCATCCCTCCCCTTCGACATCCGGTTCGATCATCCAACGGGCCGTAAAGAACTCAAGCCACCCTTGATTGAGCCGCCCATCAAAAAACCTGCGGCCGCCGTCGATTTGGTCCGAATAATGGGGATAAGCATCGTTGGCTTCGTGCCTCGGTCTGGAAACAACCATTCAATCTATGGCGTCTCGCGGAAACCGACCCAAATGCAACTCATCCGATGAATTGCATGGCTGGGGTGCAGGGATTCGAACCCCGATACTACGGTCCAGAGCCGCATGTCCTGCCGTTGGAC
>CAYSHZ010000043.1:0-17108 GCA_964430905.1 uncultured Thermoanaerobaculia bacterium
CACCTGTTGAAGGCTTCGGGCAAGGCAGTCTGCATCGATTGCCACCAGCTCGAAAGTATCAAGAATGCGCACGCCGTCCCGGTGGCTCGGGCGAACTGCGTCAGCTGCCACAGTCCGCATGGGTCGTCCGCAACCCACATGCTGATCGGGGATGTGGTCCATGCCCCTTTCGGAGACGGTTCGTGTCAGGGATGTCACCGCGTCGGTCGGGGCACCAAGGTTCGACTTCGGCTCGAAGGCGCAGCCCTCTGCTACGCCTGTCACAGTGATTTGGAACTGCAGTTTTCAGTGGGGAGCGTGCATTCCGTAGTCGCAGACGGGAATTGTCTGGGCTGTCACAACCCCCACATGGGGAATGAGCCGAAAATGCTTCTCAAGGGAGGGAGTGCCCTGTGCTTCGAGTGCCACGACGGCATCAAGGAGAAGGTGGAGGGGCCAGGCGGCCACGAAGCCGCGAAAGAGGGATGCAAGGGTTGTCACGATCCGCATCATTCCGATTACCCCAATCAATTACTCGATCAAGCGACGACGCTCTGTTTGAGATGTCATGGCAAAGAGGATGCAAGGCTCAGCGACAAACACCTCGGGGTTGATCTCGAAACGGCCTCATGCGTGGGGTGCCACGATCCACACGGTTCGAACCATGAGTACCTGATTGCCGACGGTTCCATCCATGCCCCCTTCCTTGCCGATTGTGGGAACTGTCACGAAGGATCTGCTGCGGCCATCAAGGAGGACGGCGGTAAGTCCCTCTGTTTTGGATGTCATTCTGAGATTGAAGAATCCGTCCAAACCGCGGCGGTTCCCCACGACGCCATCGAGAAGGGGCAGTGCATCGACTGTCACAACCCCCACGCTTCATTGCAGCCCAGCCTGCTTCGGAGGACCGGCGGTGAGGTCTGTACTTCCTGTCACCAGGATCAGAAACCGGGTCCCGGCGAGCACTATCACGGTGTCATCCCCTGGTTCGGTTGCCAGAGTTGCCACCTTCCGCACGGCGGACCCAATCCCAATCTGCTTAAAGAGTCCGGCAATCTGTTGTGCCTGGGCTGCCATCTCTCCGGAACGGTCAAGGCCGGCTCGGATGGTGTTCTGGAATTGCCGGGCGGCCTCGTGGTTCCTCCCTCCAAGGTCAAACAACTTCGTCTGGTCAATCTCGATTCGACCCATTCGAGGAACCATCCCATTCCCAATCATCCGGTGGCCGGTTTTGCGACCGGCGAGGGACGGAGCAAGGTGCCAATATCATTTGGTGAGATCTCCTGTCTCTCCTGTCACGTTCCTCATACAGCAGGTTCGAAGGCGCTTCTTGCCTTTGGTGCGAAGTCGTCTTTCGAACTCTGCATGGACTGCCATCCCAAATAGATTGCCGCTCGGAGGTCTCGATGTTTCGAAGGATTGATCATGCAACGGCTTGTGTCCTCACCCTGATGCTCGCCTTGGCTGTTGCGCTGCCGGCGAATGCGAAGAAGAGGAAGGAAGTACCGAAGCCTGTCCGGATCGTGTTTCCGCCTCCTCCGGCGACACCCGTCATTGAGTATCTGGGAGAGATCAGAAGGGCCACCGACGTTACCGGGAAGAAGAAGTCGTTCCTGAAATTCCTTGTGGGTGAGGAGGAGAGGGAACCTCAGTTGATTGCTCCGACGGCTGTGGCCATCGGCCCGCGCGATGTCATGTATGTCATCGACCAGCGTCTCAACGGCATTGTCATCATTGATCGGGAGAAGAAGACATTTCAGCTCTTCACAGGAACCGGTTCAGGGATTCTTCAGGAGCCCGTCGGGGTGGCCGTAGGGCCGGACGGTACCTTTTTCGTCTCCGATGCCAAGGCCCGGGCTGTGTATGTCTACGATGCGGACGGATCCTTCCGTACCGCATGGGGCGGCAAGAAAGTCTTTGTCCGTCCGACCGCCCTGGCGGTCACCGCCAAAGGGGACCGTCTGGCCGTCTGTGACACGAGGGACCACAAGGTCGTCGTAGTGGACACCTCCAGTGGAGAGGTCCTCTACATCCTCAACGAGCAACCGAAGGATGACCCCGAAAGGGCGTTCAATCTGCCCTACACGGTTGCCTTCGATGAAGAGGGTTACCTCTACGTTTCCGACTACCTCAATTTTCGGATTCAGGTTTTCGATCCCGATGGGGCCTTCGAGATGGCCTTCGGGCAGGCGGGCGATCTCCCCGGGAGCCTCAACAGACCCCGAGGTCTTGCGGCCGTTGCGGCAGAAGAGGTGATTTTCGAGGTGGACGGCGCCTTTCAGTTGATTCAGATGTTCAACATGGATGGTGAGCTTCTGATGTGGTTCGGCTCGCCCGGCGAGGGACCGGCCCAGTTTTCTCTTCCGTCCGGGTTGGCTCTCCGGAATGACCTTCTGGTGGTGGCTGACACCATGAATGGGCGTGTGCAGATGTTCCGCTTTCTCGGCGCCCCTGTCTCTGCCGAATAGGTCTGGGGAATTTTCCCCCCTGGCCCGTTCGGGCCGCGTGTTTTTCCTCAATTTCCTGTCTGAAATCAGGTGTCTGTTGGTGGATGCACCCTGGACGGTTGTTTTCCTGTCGTCGAGGGGATTGGCACAGTCTGTGCACCTGAACCTCCAGGAGAGGGCCGATTGTTCGGCCGCTACAGAAAGGGAAACCGCCCAACGGGCACATGAGGAGGAAAAAGATGAAAAGAGTCCTGATACTTGTTGCCGCCGTAATCTTGATTTCCGGAACCGGTTTTGCGCAGACGATCGTCGGTTCAGCCCATGATTTCTCAAGTCAGGGCTGGGGGACAACAGAGGTCTGCCAACCCTGTCACACGCCTCACAATGCCGGTGCCGTTAACGATGCCCCGCTGTGGAACCACGAAAGCACAGCTGCGACTTTCACCCTCTATACGAGTCCCACCCTGGATGCCACTATGGGACAACCTTCCGGCGCCTCCATCCTCTGCCTCTCATGTCATGACGGTACGGTTGCACTGGAGAACTTCGGAGGAACGACTACAGGAACCCATTTCATCTCGGGTGATGCGTTACTGGGCACCGATCTCAGCAACGACCATCCGGTCAGCTTCATCTATGATACGGCCCTGGCAGGGGTCGATAGTGGATTGTATGATCCGGCAACGGTGAACTCGGGTCTTGGTGGGACGATTAGTGCCGATATGTTGTTCGCCGATGTGTTGCAATGCGCCTCGTGTCACGATGTCCACAACGGTTCCGGTGTCGGTAATCTTCTCCTGAAGGACAACACCGGCAGCGCACTCTGCCTGACCTGTCACAACAAGTGATCGAAACCCGATCAGATGATCTGGGGGGCACCTTGGTGTCCCCCGTTTCTTGGTAGACTGTGCTCAATCTGGGGGGTCCATGGTGTTCCTGGTTCTGATGCTGCTGAGTCTTGGGACGACCGGTGTCCTTGCCGCGACTGTGCCACCGGCCGCCGCGGCGGTCAACGGTGTTCGGCTCGAGACATGGGAGGCCGATCGGGAGTTGGCCCAGTTGGTCACAAGCTCGACCTTCCATCGGCGGATCCCACCCGAGCGGATGCGTGAATTTCGGCAGGAGGCGCTGGAAACACTGATCATCAAGGAACTGAAGAGCCAGTGGTTTTCTCGGCAGAAACTCGAGGTTGAGGGGGAAGAAGCGGGGGCGGAGTGGCGGAAGGTCCGGGATCGATTTGACGATGAGACGGCCTATCTGGCGGCGCTGTCCGAGAAGGGCATCACGGATGAGGCCTTTCGCCGTGCATTCGAGAGGGATGCTGTCGCACAAGCTGTCGATCGTTTGGTCCAGGACCGGGTCGCCGACCCAACTGATGAGGATGTTGTTTTCAGGTATCTCAATCACAAGGCGGACTACACCTTGCCTGAGAGCCGGCACGTTGTGCACCTGTTGCTCTACGTCAGTCCCAGTGCCACCGTTGAGGAGAGGGAGAAGGCCGAGAAGCGTGCCGCCCAACTCTCCGGCCAGGCACGGTCCGGTGAGTCTCTTGAAGACCTTGTCCAGGGAATGGTCAAGGACCTGCCACCGAAATATCGGGAGCAGGTCGGGGATCTGGGTTTCATCCACCGGGGGACCCTGATAGGCGGGCTCGATGATGCGGTCTTTTCCGCGCAGGTGGGTGAGATCGTCGGACCGGTCAAGAGTCTCTTCGGCTACCACATCTTCCAGGTCCAGAAGTCTCGTGCGGGCGGTCTCTTGCCTTTCGAAGAGGTCAGGGAATCGATTGTGGCCAATCTCAAGAAGGAACTGCATGCCGAGGCTCTGGCGTCATTTCAGGATGGGCTGGCCGAAAGTGCCGGGATCGAAACAGGGGCATGGGTCGAGCAGGGCCAATAGCGGCCGTCGTTCTTTTCTTGGGCGCCGGTTTCGTCGAGGCGGGGACTGGACTGCGGCTCGACATTGGAGTCGGTGCGGAATACTGGTCCGAGACCAGGGGACCTCGGTCCCTGACTGCTGAACAGGAGACCGTGAGGGCGGCGATTGATCTGGTTCTTTCGGGTCATGTTCTGGATCCGCGGTTCCTGACATTCCAACTGGGAGTCCACGGTTCGTTCTTCCGTTTTGATCCAACCGGAGGGGAAGCCGGTACCAATCGCCCCCTGGGTTATGACGCAAGGGTCAGGGCTTTTTCCAATCGTCTCTTTTCCATCGAGGCGGCGGCCGGACGGCAGACAACCGAAACGACCGGGGCGGTGTCGGCAGCGGTTGGGGGAACCCGAACCTTCAACGAAGGGAAGCTGTGGTTTCGGCCCAAGGACCTCCCCAGTGTGATGGTTCGGCATTACCGGACGACATTCGATGCCGATGATCCCACAACATTCAGGGACGAGGATCAGACGATCAATTCTCTCGAGAGTCGATGGCGCAAGGGTCTCTTCTCGGCGTCCCTTGATGCTCGGATGGAGGAGCGCAGCTATTCGGGTGGCCGTGTCCTCAACGATTTCAACTTCGGCCATCTAACCCTGGACTACAACCGTGGCGGGAAGAACGCCTTCTTCACGTTGCTCCAGGCGAGCGCCTCCACAACGACTGTCGAGGGTTCTGAAAACCCGAAGACTGAGTCGTTGATCTCGCGTTCGGTCTATACCAGGCAGGTGGGCGAGGAAGGCAGGTTCATTGTTCGCCTGGATCATCAGGATTCCGGGTTCGGCGATGAGACGTCCATCAACGATCAGTTGGCCCTCGCACTCTACCGGCCCCTTTCTGAGGAATTCTCGATCGAAGCGGAAGGATCCTACCTGGTCGGTGAAAACTCTGACGGTGTGGATGTTAGGCAGCCGGTCGTGATGCTTGGCCTGCCGTGGAGCCGTTCGCGGGGCAGGGTTCGGTTCGCCCTGAGGCCGCGGGTGACCTACTCCGGTCGACCGGTGGAGACCGACGAGACCGACTCCAGGTTCGGTGGTTCGATCTTTGGATCCGTTCGGTGGTACTCCGGGGCATCGACGTTGACGCTGGAGTCGGAGATTCTCCGGAACAATCTGTCGATCGTGCCTCTGGGCCCGGGGGGTGGGACGGGTGGGGGGACCCTCCTGGCAGGCCTGGAGAAAAGTCACGCATGGGCGCGGTTCACGGTAGGTCACAAGTTCAACCGAGCCTTCCACATTGATGGGTCGGGAGAGTACCGGATGAGGACGCGGGTTTTTCAGGGAAGCGAGGCCGACGAGAGTGAGGCTATCGCCCGGGTCGGTCTCGACTGGTGGTCCGTGTCTCTCAGGGCGGCGTATTCATCTTTTGACGTGACCGGGGGAGATCTGCCTCGCTCCCGGGACAGGCTTGAAGCAAATCTGGCCTGGCAGCCGCGGTGGTGGCTCAGGTGTTACCTGCGACATCGTTCCGAGGATTTGACGGATCCGGTCGTTGGATCGGAATATCGACTGAACGAGGCCGGAGTCGAACTTCACTATGGCAAGCTGATGTTCTTTACCCGGTGGCGGCGGGACTCGACGGTCTACAGCGGCGCCGGCCGGCCCTACGATAACGAACGAATATGGGTGGGTTTCAGACGGTGGTTCGGCGGGTACCTTGGGGAGCGTGCTCAGTGATGAAGACCGGCTTCCGATTGTTGTTGTTTCCGCTGTTGGGTTGTCTGGCGTGTACTTCCGCCCTGGCACCCGATAAGGCCAAGGTGCAATGGCCGCCCGAGGGCGTCGCCTCGCCGGCGGTTATTCACTGGGTCGGGGAGTTTTCGGAGATTCAGGCGGGTGGGTTTTCCGGATTCCTTCGGAAGGTTGCGGGTGCCGAGGGCGAAGATTCCCGCCTCCATTTCAGCCGGCCCGTGGCTGTTGCCGTTGTTCGGGAAAGGGTGGCGGTTGCTGATACCTGGTCTGGAAGCGCCACGATCAGTGATCTCGACGGTGGCGACTCCCGGATTCTGAAATTGCCAGATGGCGCCCGGCCGAATTCCATTGCTTTTGCACGGGACGGTTCATCGGTTGTTGTCGGTGACGGAATGACCGGAGGGCTCTTGGAAGTAGACCTGGAAAGTGGGACCTTCAGGACCCTGCTCGGGGGCGATGTTCTGGATCGTTGCGGTGGTCTTGTGGTGACGACGTCGGGCGAGGTGGTGGTGACGGATCCCGTCGCCAGTCGAGTTGTCGCAGTCTCCCTCGATGGTAAGCCGATGTACTCGGCAGGTGGAGTTGGGGAGGCCAATACTGGGATCTTCAATACGCCGACGGCTTTGGCCGAGGATCCGGATGGTTCTCTCTGGATGATCGACACCTTCAATTTCCGGGTCGTTCATCTCAGCCGGGAATTGGAGATCCTGGGTTCGTTCGGGAGTCATGGTGATGCTTCGGGTAACTTTGCCCTTCCGAAGGGCATTGCCGTTGATCCCGATGGACATATCTATGTCTCGGATGCAATCTTTGATGTTGTTCAGGTCTTTGACTCCGACGGGCGCCTGCTCCTGGTGATTGGTGGTCACGGGACAGGCCCCGGCCAGTTCCTGAACCCTGCAGGGATGGCCTTTTCGGCGGATGGTACCCTTCTTGTGGCCGATACGGGGAACGCAAGGCTACAGGTATTTCGTTATCGGTCACGGGAGGGTGAACGGTGAAGAATTCACTCCTGGTCATTGCGGTGCTGGTTTTGGGGACGGTGGTGTTCGCCCAGTCCGGGATTATGGAGACCATGCACAATCTGTCGGCATCGGGGCCGGGGAAGGTCAGGGCGCAGTCGGAGGATGAGATCTGTATCTTCTGCCACACGTCTCACAGTGCTGCGCCCCAGGCACCGTTGTGGAACCGAATGGATACGGGTCAGTATTTTCGGATGTATTGGAGCCCCAGCGTCGACGCCTACTCCTCGCAGGGGGCGGCCCCTCAGCCCAACGGGTCTTCCAAGCTTTGCCTCTCATGCCACGATGGGACGATAGCCTTGGGTTCGACGCTGGCGACCGGTGAGATCAAGATGGTCGGGGGGGATTCGCGGATGCCCGGCGAGTCACGGTTTTCCTTCGATCTCTCCGGACATCACCCAGTCTCCTTCAGGGTGACCGATGATCTGGTGGCCCGGAACAATGCCAAGGGCGATGTGCCTCTGAGGTACCCTTCGGACATCCTCTCGAACCCACATGTCAGCCTGGATGGAGACGGTCGGATGCAGTGTACGTCGTGTCATGATCCCCACAAGGACCTGTATGGGAGTTTCCTTCGGGCACCCACGGAGGACGATCTATGCATCGCCTGTCATTCATAGGCGTTGTCGTTGCTGCAGTCGGAATGGTGACGCCGTTGCTTTGGGCCTCGGCATTCCCACCGGGGCACGAGTTCGGTGTCGTTCTCGAGAGACCATGCACACCCTGCCATACCAGTCACGGGGAACCCGATACACCGCTTCTCCCTCTGATTGGCGATCAGTTGTGCCTTCACTGTCACGAACCGGCAGCCCAGACGATGTCGGGGCGCAGGGAACGTGGCATTGTGGCCTCCGCCAACCCCCAGGATATCCGAACCGAAACCGAGAAGAGTTGGAATCACAGTGCAACCGGCTGCAGGAGTTGCCACAGCCTTCATTATCGCTACGAAGGGCTGGGAGGTTTGGATCCAACGGTATTCGCCGGGGTACCGATGCAATCCACGCTCAAGGGTTTTTCCAACCAGGCGGACCACTGTCTCAGTTGTCATTCCCGGACAGGTGGACATGGAGGAGAATCTCCAGGCTCGGATATCCAGGGTCTCCTGAGGCTTGAAAATCGATCCTATCACCCGGTCCTGGGGACGGCGCCGGAGCGTTCGCCATCGGTTATCCCAGAACTGGTCTCAGCCATCATCAACTGTACCGATTGTCACGGAAATGATGACGGCGGTGGTCCAAAGGGGCCTCATGGTTCAAGGGTCAACGCCCTGTTGAGGAGCGAGTACGTCCAGATTGATGGCTCCTCGGAATCACTCCAGGTCTATGCGCTCTGTTACGCCTGCCATGACCGGGAGATGCTCCTCAAGTCCGAGTTGTTTCCGGAACATGGGGATCACGTAGTCAAGGAACAGGCAGCGTGCGGGACATGCCATGACGCACATGGGTCAGTGACCCGGAGGGCATTGATTCGATTTGGGGAGGAGATCGTTCCCAATGGTGTCTCTCCCTCCCTTGCGACCGGGAGACTGGAATACGTGTCCGACGGTCCGGGATCCGGCGCCTGCTACCTGACCTGCCACGGCGTGGATCATGGGCCGAAGGCCTACGGATCCATGAAAAGCCTGCTGGAGATTCTTGGTCGAGAGGAACTGTCGAAGGAAGGCCATTTTGGACCGGCACGAAGGGCGCCAATGCCGGCGAGGACGCGAAGGTAGCACAGGCATCGAAGGAGGATTGGTAGGCCGAGTTTGCGGGCTACTGGTTCTTTCTCATCCCCGGGTGGCACCGCATGCAGTCGTCGAGGGGGAAGGCGACATTGAGGTGGCAGGCGCCACAGAACTTCCCCTCGAGGATAAAACGCATCGCGAAATGCTCGGTTGTCTTCTGCTTGATGTTGAAGACGTCTGGGTGGCAGTTGGCGCAATCGAGAAACTGTGCGTGGACGGTGTGGGGGAAGACGGCGGGCGGGATATTGAACCACCGGGCCTGGAGGAGCAACTCCTTGTCGAAATCCAGGGATTTTTCTTCCTCGGAAAGTGCGAATCTGGGCTTGAGAATCTCCTTCGCCTGAACCCAGTCCACCTCGTTGCCGTAGGCCGCCTTCGGCAGGTTTTCCGAAAAGTTCTTGAAGGCCTTCTTTTCCGAGTGGATCTTTCCCGCGTGGCAACGGCTGCACTGAGCCTTGTCGGTGACCGGGAATGCCTCGGTTCCATCGTGGCAGGCGCCGCAGAAGAGACCGTGACGATTGTCCGCCTCGGTGATCTCGGACGCGTTGACCTGGAGTTCAAATCCCAGTTCAAAGTGACAGACCCTGCAACTGTAGCGTGCCCTGTGACGCCAGTGGGAGAAAACGACCGCTTTGGATGGACCCGAAGCTGCCGCTCGATCGATCAGGATAGTGCCGTAGCGGTCGGGAGGGGCCGGCTTTGGAAGATCAAAGATACCGGCAAATGATGCCGTTGCACCCAGAATGATCGTGATGATCAGGCGAGGACCGAGAGTCTTCATACGACCGGTTGGGTATGGCACCGTTGGCAGTCATCGCTGGCAAAGGAAACCTTGCCATGACATCCACCGCAGTAAAGTCCGTCGAAGATTTCCTGCATCGTGTATTGATTGGCGGACTTTTTGACACCGAAGATCTGGGGGTGGCAGACTTCACAGCCGTTCCATACGGTGTGTTTGGTATGGGAAAAGACGATGTTCGGCATGGTGATTTCCTTGGCCGTCAGCGACTCATCCATGGGGTTTTCCAGCTTCGGCCGCTGGATCGAAACCCGGTCGAGGATGTCAACGGGCTTGATCAGGCCCTGGTCTTCCGCTTCGACCCAGTCGATCCCGTTGCCGAATCGTTCGCGAGGAAGGTGTTCCCTGAATGAATAGAAGTCGTTCTTGGGTTCAACCTCCTCCCCAACCGAGTGACACCGGACGCAGTTTTCCTTGTCCTCGGCTCCATCGCCGTTCGCTTTCCAGCCGAAGGCTATGGATCCGTCATGGCAGGTTCCGCAGTAGAGGCCGTGTCGGTTGTCGCTCTCTTTGATGCCGGTTTCGCCGGCGCTCATCGCAAAGCCGATGTCGATGTGGCACAAGCGGCAGGTGTATTTGGACCGGTGGAGCCAGTGGGGGAACTCGACGGCGCCGATGCCATTGGCGGTCGAAGCGGTGTTGATCAGTGTGGCGCCATACTCATGGGGTTTGGGTCTCCGTCTCCTCTTGCCGAAGGTTTCCGCCGTAGTGGTCGTCCACACCAACGCGGCAAGGGCAATAAAGAGGACGGTCGTTCGAATGAGACGAAAAGCCATGATACTGCTCCTTCGAGGTCGTCAACCGGTGCCCCGTTCTCAATGTGGGGCTCCACCTTTGTCAACGATATCGAGATCCAGGATATCATGTATTAATATGGATTAAAGACTCTTTCTCAAAAAAAATCTTCAATCAGTCAAATTCCGGTCGTGAACTGCCTGCGACCCCAGAGTTGCAGCAATGGCAGATTCAACCTCGCCAGGCTCCGGGAACCTTCCCTGAGTCCTCTTTGAAAACACAAGCAAATCATTGGCTCGGACTTCGAAAATGCCGCCGGAGCCTTTGATCAGTTCCGGATCGGTGCCAAAACGCCGTTTGAGATCGGCCGCCAGACCGGCGGCCCTTGGATGGTAGTTTCAAACAACGCAGTATTGGATAGTGATACGCATATCATCTCCTCCGAGGTATTTCAGGCGGCTTGCAGCCGTTATTGGAGTAAACTCTACCACCGAAGGCCGTATTCCGGAGGCTGGGCAAGAGGCTAAACGAACGCAGGGTGATGCTCGTAGACTCTCCGGAGATGCAATTGTGGTGAAGGAGACGCTGTCCATCGTGACAGGAATAATCAACAACGGCGGAAAAGCCCCGAAGGATGACCGACGCATGGCCCAGGAAGCACTGGGAGGTGACGAACGGGCGTTCGCGGGTCTGGTGAAGCGCCATTCGGGCGGGTTGCACCGTGCGGTTGCCCGTATCGTCAACGACGACGCGGAAGCCTGGGATGTGGTCCAAATGGCATTCCTCAAGGCGTGGCAACAGTTGGATCGCTACGATCCACGCTGGAGTTTCGCGACTTGGGTCTACAGGATTGGGACCAACGTTGCGATTGACCTGATTCGGTCACGAAAAAGCCGTGAGAGAACGCATCAGGCGGGGATGGAACAACGGCTTCGGCTTGTTGGGGAGAGCCAACCGGCTTCCCACGTCGCTGAAGAGGGTGAGATCGATGGAGTGATTGCGAAGATTCTTCCGGTCCTCAGTCCACAGCAGAGGGCGGCCTTTGTCCTGCGGGAGATCGAAGATTTGGATACTTCCGAAGTTGCCGAGATTCTCGGCTGTTCGGCAACGACCGTTCGAAACCATATTTTTCAGGCCAGGAAGGTGCTACGCGTGGAAATCGAAAGACAATATCCCGAGTACCTGCCGGCATCACGGAGGAAGAAATGAACTGCGGAAGATTCAAGCGCAGCATTGAAGACTATCTCGAAGATCGCCTCGATGGGGATGAGCGGCGTGCTTTTCGGGAGCACATGAAGAGCTGTTCGGAATGCAAGAATGCGGCGCTGATCCTTGATCCGTCATTGTTGGCGGTCGCTTCAGTGCAGACTGAAACCGATGAAAGGGCTGTGATCGAATGTGTCGATGCCGTTACGGCAATGATTCGCCAGGAACGTCTTCGTCGCCGACTGGCGCCGCGCTTCGGACGGTGGGCGGCCGCCGCCGCCCTGTGTGTCATTGCACTGAGTGGAGGTTTTCTGTGGCGTGTCGCCCCCTGGCATACGGAGACCCCCGACGGCGCTGATGCGGCAGCAATCCTCGGTCAGACTGGAGCGACTGTTCCGCCTCCGAGACTCGAGGTTGAGATGCCTCATTCCGAGGTTACGGTCTACCAATATGCTGGAGCCGACAGTGAGACGACTGCGGTGTACTTTATCGTCAACCAGAAGATGGAGTTGTAATGGTGGGGCGTAATCAGTGTGCGTATGTTGGGATTGTCCTCCTGGCCTCGTTCTGTCTGGCGGCAATGGTTGTTCCCGCCCACGCGGGTGACGAGACTGTGGTTGTTCGGGTATTCAGGATCAATCACGCCAAGGTTGCCGAGGTTTCTGCCGCAATTCAGCCGCTGTTGAGCGAGGAAGGCAGCGTGATGGTACAGCCGGCCAAGGGCCGATTGACGGTTCAGGACAAGGCGGAGATCATGGCGGCCATCGCGGATGTTGTGGAACGTCTTGACAGGGCGCCGATGGCTTTTCGGATTCATGTTGAGCTGTTGGAGGGTTCAAGTACTCCGATCTCGATTGCCGGTGGACAGGAGGTTGGGGAGCGGCTCAAAAAGATGTTTCCCTTCAAGTTCTATAGGAAGTTGGGAAGTGCTGACCTTGGTGGCGTGACCGGCGACAAAATCTCTGTTGAACTCAACAAGGGCTTCCGGATTGTGGTGACCGTACTGGATCATCGGCTGGAAGATACCCCATTCGGGATTCCCAACCAGAATTTGCGACTTGACCTCCATCCACTGATCCTCGAACGGGTGGATGCAAAACAGGTACGAGAAGTTTTGAGGACGCGGGCCGTATTGTCGGAAAACCAGGAAGTAGTGATCGGCGCCGGCGATGCAGAGGATAGTGACCAGGGGTTGGTACTGATCGTCAAGGCGATCCCGGCAGGATAGGTTCGTGCCTGAATTTGTGTGTCGTTTGGGGACCCCCGACGGGCGAGTCCTGGAGAGCCGGCGAATGGCAGGTTCCGAAGAGGCCTTGCGTCGGGAATTGGAGGCTGAGGGACTTCACGTTTTTTCGTTGAGTCGGGCCGGTTCGGCGATGGGTATTCCCTTCCTCAGACGGAGGGAGAAGGTCCCCAGTGTCGACTTTCTGCTCTTCAATACACAGTTGAGGACTTTGCTCCATGCAGGTCTCCCCCTGGCGCAATCATTGGAGTTGCTCAAGTCTCAACAGACCTCACCCCACTTCAGGGCCCTGCTGGACAAGGTTCACCAACAGGTCACCACCGGGGTTGCGTTATCGGATGCTTTCCAGGCGTTGGGGGATGTTTTCCCGCGCTTGTACTCCAATACCCTGCGTGCAGGAGAACAATCGGGTGAGCTGGAGGCGGTCCTCCAACGGTTTGTTGAATATCAGCGAATTGTCGAGGCCATGCGCAGGAAGATCGTGGGCGCCCTGACCTATCCGGCAGTACTGGTCCTCTTGTCCGTCGTGTTGATCATTATCCTGGTAGCGAAAGTCATTCCCAGTTTTTCGCAGTTCTACGTTTCCTTCGAGAGTGAACTGCCCTTGCCGACACGGTTGGTGTTGGGCCTTTCGGAATTTGTTCAGAACAACTTATTCATCTTGCTTATCGGTGGATTTGCCTTATTTACCGGCATCAAGGCGTGGATGCGAACTCCGAAGGGGCGGCTGATTACCGATCGCTGGCGGCTCAAAATTCCATTGGTGGGGCGACTGGGACTCTTGTTTGCATTGTCACAGTTCAGTCGTTCACTATCGGTCTTGCTGGGAGGTGGATCGCCAATGGTGCCGGCCTTGGATACGGCTTCGTCTTCGATCAACAATACCTGGATCTCAAAATTACTTCAGGGGTGCGTTCAGGAGGTTCGGGAGGGCCGGTCACTCTCGGACTCGGTTGATGACACGGGGATCGCACCCCAGATGGCGTTGGCGATGATGCGGGTCGGCGAATCGACGGGCGCCTTGCCGGAGATGTTGACGCACACCTCTGAGTTTTTCGACGAAGAGATCGAGTTTGCCCTCGGGCGACTCGTCACGCTTTTTGAACCGGCGATCCTTGTCGTCATGGGTATTATTGTCGCAGGCTTGCTGTTGGCGGTGTATTATCCCCTGCTCACGTTGGTGACGAAGATAGGTTAGGGCGGATGGCAACGGACACTCAATTGGATACAACGCTTGAAATGCTCGACCATGACGTCGAGCCCGAGGTTGGGAGCGATCTCGCCGCGGCGAAGCAGCTGGCCGAGGATTTCAATCTGCCCTTTGATCCTCTGGATGAGTTTCACGTTGATGGTGAACTCTTCAGGACAATTCCCGTCGATGTCATGCTTCGGTATCACTTTCTGCCCCAGGCCCTGGAGGATGGTGTCCTCAAGGTTGTGATGGCCGACCCGACCAACGTCGTGGATGTTAATGAAATAGAGATGCTGTTGGCCATGCCGCTGGATCCCGTTGTCGGACCGGGATCCCGGATTGCGGACATTCTGGAGAAATCCGAGTCGACCCAACGCGTGTTGGACCAGGCAACCGAGGGTTTTCAGCTCCAGTTGGTACAGGATTCCGAGGACGGTGAAGAGGTTCTGTCGATCGACAGCATTACTGCCGACCAGAGCCCGATCATCCGCCTTGTCGATACAATTTTGTTCAATGCAATCCAACGGCGAGCCTCGGACATCCATATCGAAACTCATGAACGCGAGGTAGTCGTCAAATACCGGATCGACGGGGTTCTCTACCAGGCGATGAAGGCGATCGACAAGCGACACCACTCGACGATCATCAGTCGCATCAAGGTCGTGTCGGAACTGGACATCGCCGAGAAACGAGTTCCCCAGGACGGGCGTTTCAAGGTTCGGATGGCAGGGCGGACGATCGATTTTCGTGTTTCGATCATGCCGACGGTCCATGGCGAAGATGCAGTCATTCGAATCCTGGATAAGGAAAGCACCAACGAGGAGTTCAAGACCCTGGATCTCAGTGTCCTGGGTCTGGAAGACGATACCCGTCGCCAGTTGCGAAAGTTCATCAATGAGCCTTATGGCATGGTCCTGGTGACGGGGCCGACCGGTTCGGGCAAGACGACCACCCTCTATGCATGCCTCGCGGAAATCCTCTCATCCGAGGACAAGATCGTGACGATTGAGGATCCGGTCGAGTACCAGTTGGCGGGGGTGACGCAGATTCCGGTCAACGAAAAAAAGGGTCTGACCTTTGCGCGGGGGTTGCGCTCAATTCTGCGTCACGATCCGGACAAGGTGATGGTCGGGGAGATCCGGGACGAGGAGACCGCAGGAATCGCCGTCCAGGCGGCACTGACCGGGCACCTGGTCTTTACGACCGTTCACGCCAACAACGTCGTCGATGTCATCGGTCGTTTCCTCAACATGAACGTTGATCTCTATAACTTCGTTTCCGCTCTCAACTGTGTCCTCGCCCAGCGTCTGGTTCGAAAAATCTGTCCCCACTGCAAGAGACCGGCCACGGTCAGCGACGAGCTGCTGGAGGATTCCGGGCTCGAGCCGGACCGGTATCGCGATTTTGTCTTCTATGAGGGTGGTGGTTGCATCGAGTGTAACGGTACTGGATTCCGGGGCCGCCTGGCGATCGCAGAACTGCTCAACCTGTCGGACAATATCCGGCAGCTGGTGCTTGATCGACGGCCGGCGGCGGAGATCAAAAGGGCTGCAAAAGCCGAGGGTATGCGCTTTTTGAGGGAGTCAGCTTTGCAAAAGGTTTTCGGTGGAGAGACCACCCTCCATGACATCAACAAGGTGACATTCGTCGAATGAACTGGGAAACTCTGCTTTCGACCCCGCCACCGGACACGGTCTGGAGTCTGGATGACCAGACAATTGTCGTCGTGCACCGGGACCGGAAGACCGGAGATCGGTGCGCCGCCGTCGACGTGCCCCGTGGTGTTTTCGAGATGGGGCCTGCAGGGCTTCGGAGTGTGGATGTCGAGCGTCTGCAAGGGCTCCTGGCATCTCTTCATGAGAGGATCAAGGGTAGTCGTCGGGTTGGGGTTGTTCTTCCGACCCACTGGGCCCGGTGTTTTCTGTTGGAGGCCGAAGAGCTGCCAAGCCGTCAGGCGGATCTGATGGATGTGCTCCGGTGGCGGCTGAAAAAGCTCTTGCCGGTCTCTCCGGCCGATCTCCGAATTGCCTACTCGGTCCAGCCTCCGGTGGAGGATGTCAGGCATGTACTGTGTTCCACGGCTCCGGAGAAGGGTCTTGCCCAGATGGAGAACGCGTTCGAGGATGCTGGTCTGAGCCCAGGACTGGTGCTTCCAAGAATCTTCGCTCTCGCCCTCGAATCATCAAGAGGGGGTGTGTCTCGTGTGTTTGTTCAGCAGGAGGATGTGGGCTTGTCGTTGATGGCTGTTGCCAATGGCGGAGTCCGTCTGGTCAGAACCAAACCTTTGTCTCAGTCGGGAGGGTCTTGGAGTGGTGTAGAACGGGAGATCAGACTTCTGGTCAGTTACATTCGGAGTACATTGGGTATTGATGGTTCTATCGAGGCGGTGGTCAGTGCGTCCAACGAGGAATTGGCTCGATTGATGATTCCCTGGCTGGAGGAACAACCAAGTGTAGCGGCCACCATCCTGGATGCACGGCAGATCTGTCCTGACGCTCATCTTGCGGCAACATTGGGGAGCGGCCGCCTGGCCCCGATGTCCGCAGTCCTGGAGGGGGGGGCGCCGTGATCGTTGCCAACCTCGCGTCGAAGCCTCGGCTGAATACCCGGCCAGTGTGGGTTGTAACCGGGGTTGCCGTCTTGATTGGACTGGTTCTGACTGCGGTGAATCTCAGACTTTTCCTTTCGAGCAATCAGACACTGGAGGAGCAAATCGTTCGGCGTGACATGTTGCAGATTGAACGGGATGCCTTGGCGAGCGAGTTCTCGGAACATGCCACCGCCCTCGAGCGGGTTCCTTGGAAGGGGCTGAATGCCCGGGTCAACCTGGTCAACGAAGTCCTCAAGGAGCATAGTTTTTCCTGGTCAGACCTCCTGGACCATCTGGCGGAGGTGCTCCCGTGGCAGGTCAGGGTCGTCACCGTTTCTCCGTCGCTGGGAGACGAGGGAGTCGCCCTGTCCCTGGAGGCAATTTCAAAGGACCGTGAAGGATTTCTGGATCTATTGGATCGCATGGTTGCCGACCCGTATTTTGAGGATCCCCTGCCCAGTCGCGAGACATGGCCCGAGAGCGGGAAGTCGTCGGAGTATCTTTTCCGGATGCGGGTCATGTACCACCCGGAGGGGGAGGTCGGCCTAG
>CAYSHZ010000044.1:0-12024 GCA_964430905.1 uncultured Thermoanaerobaculia bacterium
ACGATCGTGGTCCTCGGTGTCCTGGTCGTCGGTTCGGTCTTCGTCAGGGACCTGTGGTGCCGCTACCTCTGTCCCTATGGCGCCCTGGTCGGGGTCCTGGGCCGGTTTGCGATCTTCAAGGTCGATCGGGACTCGGACATCTGTACGGACTGCCGTGCCTGTACTTCGGTGTGTCCCGCCAGATTGCCGGTGCATCGCATGTCGCGGGTGTCGTCGATCGAATGCACCAGCTGCCAGGACTGTGTCGTGGCCTGTCCGGTCGAGGCGTGTCTCGTGGTCAGGCCGCCAAGGTACCTCGGTGGCGCCCGCCGCTGGTTGCGGCCGGTGACGGCGATTGTTCTCGCAGTGGGACTCTGGGTTGTGATCGTCGGGGCCTTCCGCGTGACGGGTCACTGGCACAACGATATCTCCGAGGAGGAATACAACTACCGTATTCAGGAGATGGATTCTCCGGTCTACTCCCACATCGGAGGCATGGCGCCGGTCGAGGAGTGATAGAGGTCGTTGACAGAGTGAGAGTGAGGTCAATGCGGTATAAGACCGCGCTCCACGGGACGAACCGCCTCCGAGGGGTGCAGTGTAAAGACTTCTGATGTCGCCAGGAATGACGGGGGCCCCTGCAATGGTTATGATCGGTGAATGGATTCAAAGATCTTCGCTGACGTTGCACTGCTGGCCCACCTCGACGAGGCGGATCGGGCGGAGGTGATTGCGGCCGGATCCCAGATCCGCCTGAAGAGAAATCAGGTTCTCTTCCACGAGGGCCGCCGGGCGGAGGCGATCTTCGTCCTTCTCGAAGGCCGGATGAAGCTGGTTCGCTATTCGGAAAAGGGTCGCGAGCTCCTGATCCACCTGGTCAAGCCCGGTCAGAGTTTTGCCGAGGCCGCGCTCTTCGGGGCGGGGACCTACCCCGCAACGGCGGAGGCCCTGGAGACGTCCTTGTGCTGGCAATTGCCGAGGGAGAAGCTCCTGGAGTTGCTTGGGACCCGGCCGGAGTTGGGCCTGGCGATGCTGGCATCAATGGCCCTGTGGACTCGTCGGCTGGCGGGGAAACTGCAACTCCTGACCCAGCGCCGGGTCGAGGAACGGCTGGCGGTCTACCTCCTGTCGAGGACCGGCGGGGTGGTGCCCGAGGCCGGGGAAACGGTGTCGCTGGGTGCCCCGAAGCATCTGGTCGCGGCGCAGTGCGGGACGGCGCCGGAGGTTCTTTCCCGGACGTTCAAGAAGCTCGAGGAAGCCGGAATTCTCGCTGCGGGCATCGACCATGTTGTCGTCCTGGACCCCGCCGGGCTCAAGAATCTGGCCGAGTGGATCGGAGAGACGTAGAGAACCGCTTCAAGGGCGGGTCAGGGAAAGGCCGATGACCACGCCCCCGTTGTGGCACTCTCGAAGTCGTCCGAAAAGAGATGACCGACGGTGCCGCCGCACCCAAGACCGACATCGAAGATATCGGTGGGGTAGGTGACGAGCATCAACTGGTTCCCGCCGTCCGGGTCCATGACCTTGAGTTCATGGACTCCGGTTGGATTCTCGGGGCGGTTCAGCCAGAGGGAGGCAACTCGCCCGTCGGGCAGGACACAGGGCGAGTTGTCGTTGGTAAAGCCCGAATTGATGATTTCGAAAACGCCGGTCCCGGTATTCTTGCGCCAGACCATTTCACCACCGGCCTCACCCTCGAAGACGATGTTGCCGTCGGGGTCATAATCTGGAGCCTTGATCTGGGTCCAGTCCCCGGTTCCCGGATAGTCCGTCAGGGAGATCTCCAATTGGAGGTTGGTTCCCTGGGTCGATACGCTGCAGATATTCTCCCCGCAGGAAAAGAGAATCTCAGTGCCGTCGGGAGAAATTGCGGGTTCCTCGTTCCAATCTCCGGATGACGAAGCCGTCAGACAGGCGGCCGTGCTCCACACTCCGGTCGACAGGGTGGACGTCCACAGATCGTGACTGTGGACGCCGCAACTCTCGCCGACCCATACGACACGATTCCCGTCGGAGGAGATCGCACTGAAACCCTCAGGGTGGATGACGTTCCCGCCGATCGTGACCAAACCACCTTCGGAGACGTCGGCTTTGGCCCGTGCCAGACAGGCCCAGCCGCTACAGCCCCATCTCTCGGTCTCCAGGAGGAACCACGAGCCGTCTGGAGATGTGTTGAGCCAGAGGTCGTCTGCCCGTGGTGTCAAAGTATCCAGGGCGTCGCTGACATTTTCCGGAGTAGCGCCGGTCGATGCCTCGATACGGAAGACCTCGGCGGGATTCTCCAGTCTGTAGGTGATCCAGGCCGCATCCTGGGCTGCGGAAACGGCAATACCCCCGGAAAGGGCTGCCGTCATGACAATTAACATTGGCGATTTCATGGCCTCTCCTCATTCATTGTTGAGATCTTATGACAACCCACCCCCGGATTCCTCCGAGGGTGGGTCCAGCCTGCGGTTTTCGTTTTCAATCAATTGAACTCTCTCCCTTGACGCGGGCCACGAGGCTCATGTCGGCGGGCTGCCCGTAGACTTCGGGCACGAGATAGGTGCCCTGCTCCTCGGAGGGTTTTTCCTCGACAACGGGAATTCGGTTGGCGTCGGCCCACGGGTCGTGCCGGATCCCGGTGACCTGCCAGGAGACCTTGACCATTCCCAAATTGGTACGAATGACGAAACGACTATCGACGATTTCCTCGGCGATGATCGCCTGGGCGAACTGCCCAATGACCGTCAACTGGTAACGGAAATCACGGTTGAGGGCCTCGAAATACTCGGGCAACTCAACGATTGCAAACCCATCCCTGTCGGTTCTGACGTTGCCGTTATAGATGTTCATCATGTCCGGGCTTTCGACGAAGGAATGGGAGAGGTACTTGTGTTCCGGATCGAGAGGATGGTCGATCTTGAAGGATCCACCGCTCTTGGAGAGGGTGCCGGTAACGGAGACATCTCCCTGGAAAAACCCGGCCCAGGCAGTGTTGCTGGTGGCATAGATGCCCCATCCGCTGTCGGCATAGAAATAGCCGCCATATCCTCCGGTCGACTCTCCCCGGACCCCCTGGGCCAGCGAGCCCTGGTTGGCAACACCAACGACACCATAGCCGTTGCTGTCTGAGGTGCTGCCCCAGGCGCCTGCGCCACTTCCGTTAAACGAGCCACCAAGGAAGCCGGTGGCGTTGAGACCGCTGTTTCTTCCATAGGTGCCGAATCCGCTACCCTGGCTATTGAGCCCGTAGACTCCGGATTTTCCGCTTGTGAAGGTCTCTCCCATGACACCATCGCCATTTCCGCTCTTGCCATGGACACCGGTCGCCTGGCTGAAACCGTACACGCCATCCCCGGAGCCACTTTCGCCCGAGACCCCGGTTCCGGAATCACTGACGCCGACGGTTCCATAGGTCGATCCGGTTCCAAAACCGATGACGCCGGCACTTCCGGGTACCGAACTCTCACCCATGACACCTGTTGCTCCGGTGCCGTGAACGCCGATACCGCCGGGACTGTCACCCTCAACACCATCGCCGTTGTCCGACCAACCGCCGACACCGTTGTTCTGTCCGGCGCCAACCCCGGCCAATCCATATCCGGAGTCGCCGCTGGTTGCGGTGCACTGCCCTACGACGCCGGTGTGGGCGCCGACACCGAAGACTCCGGAGCCATTGCTTGAGGTGTTGGTCACGTGGATCAGGGCCAGCGTGTCGACTGAGGCGGTATCCTCGTAGGGAAGAGTGAATCCACCGGAGTTCTGCCAGACCAGTTGGGTACCGTCGGTTCCAAGAACCTGGCCGCTGGCACCACCGGAAGAGGAGAGTTTGGTGATTGTGACGGAACCGTCAGCCAACTTGGCTGAAGTGACGCCCGCATCCGCAATGCCCAGGGTCACCTCGCCGGTTTCGCCTCCGCCTTCGAGCCCGGCGCCGGCGTTGACGGCGGTGATGTCCCCACCGCCGGCACCGCTGACTTCCTGCCACTGGAGTCCGGAGTTTGTATAGACCAGGGCATCGCCGTCCGACGGGTTGTTGACGACGGCGATCTTGGGCGCCGTCACAGCGCCATCGTTGATCTTCCCGGTTCTGATGGCATTGTTCATGATCTTGGGCGCCGTCACACCATTGTCGGCGATTGACAGCGTGACGTCACCGGAAGTTCCGCCACCCTCGAGTCCCTGTCCTGCATGGACAGCGGTGATGTCTCCGTCACCATCGCCAGTCGCTTCGGCCTGTTCAAATTCCATTTCCAGGGTGGAGGGATCCTGGGAAATCGTTCCATTTCCGACCATCGACCCCAGAGCCAGGACGGAACCGGAACCCGATATGACGCTGACCTCGACGCGGCCGCCATCGACCATCAATCCGGAGCCCAACTGTGACACGTTGACTTGCATCGGCTCATAGGGGCCCAGGGTGTAGTCCCTGGATGCCAGTTCCACGCCGAAACCGTTGAGAACGCGCAGGCGGGCTACGACATTTTGGCCCCCGGTCTCGATCAGGGCGATGTTGGACCGGAAACTTCCGTCGGCCGGCTGGGAGACCCCCGCAATCGAGGTCATTTCTCCCTGGGCAATGGCAAAGGACGGGGGCATGGCGGCCATGAACTGGCCTTGGGACTCGGCACTGTCGGAGCCGATCTGATTGAAGGAACGCGCCGAGACGACGATTTTCTCGGTCGAGACGAATCGCAGGGCCCCGAAGGCCGTGTTCATGCCAAAGAGATCGTAGAAGACATCCTTGAATTGGAGGGTCTGATCGGGATTGACACTGATCAGTTGGCTGACCGGTGACGTGTTGCTCTGGCCTCGCTTGAGAAACTCGACCTGGACGTCGGCAATCGTGCCGGAAGGATTGTGGATCCATACCGTTCCATACCACTGGGAACCGTTGGCGCCTGGTCCCCGGCCCAGTGACGCCAGGAACAGCTCGGTGTCCGATGTTCCCGACCAGACCATGGCGGTGGTGAGCATCATAACGACGGCGACGATGAGGGTTTTCTTGAGCACTGTTTCCTCCTTCGGTAGTTCTTGAATAAGTTCGTTCAAGAGTCTTCTTTCAGAAGGTCTATCGACGCCCAGAGCAGAATCCCTCAGGGAAATCCAGGATTTTTCCGAAAAAGCGGAGAGAATTGTTTTGACGTGGTTACCGAAATGTCTTTCGGAAAGAGAGCCCAACCAGGATGAGCAGGACAATCCCGAGCAGCATCCAGTACCAGGGGATCAGCCTCCGTTGTTTCAAGGGTGTCAAGTCACCATCGCCGAGAATGGTCAGGCCGGCCCATGAGGCACTGGATCGGCCGGTCTCTGCGGCCGAGGCCTGAGCCCTTCTCAGAGCCTCCGCAACGCTGACGCCACGGCCGAGCTGTCGATAGAGATCGCTGAACAGGGTGGCGGCCTCTGCATCCTCCAGGGGCCACAGGCTCGCCAGAACGGCGCCGGCGCCGGCCTCAAGGAAGGCCCGTGCAAGACTCTGGGCGCCTTCCCCACCGAGAATGTGCCCGGACGAGCTTCTGCATGACGAGAGAATCACCAACTGTCCGTCAAGCCTGAGATCGGGGATCTCGCGAACCTGGAGAAAACCATCCTCCTGCTCCGATCCCGGGGCCAGGAGTATGGCCGAACGTTCCGGCTGTTTTTCATCGACAACGGCGTGGGTGACCAGATCGATGATACGAAACCCTTCCAGTGGAGTATTTTTCAATGCGGCTTCGCTGGCATCGGCGCCCGAGAGCACGACGGTGCCCCTCCCGGAGATTCGTTCGAGGCTTCTGGCTTCGTCTTCGGCATGACTCAGGGGAGCGAGGCGGAGTCCTTCCCGCCAGGGAGCGGCCGCCCTTAGAGTGAATTCCTCCTGAGCTTTGTCGCCGATTGTGGGATTGGCAAGGATCAGGGCCGCCGAGGTTTCGGGTCCTGTCGTGCCATGGGTTCTCAGATGTGCCCAGACCGCGGCCGAGGGAACGATCGAGAGTTGAAAGAGACTTCCGACCGGCAGGGCCGTCTCGGAGGCCCTCAGTCCGGCAAAAGGACATCTGAAAAGCGTGTCGTCCGGGATGATGACCAGTTTTCGGGTTCCCGGGGGCAGCCGGTCAAAAGCCTCCTTGAGCAGGTCGTCGTAGAGTCGGACCGAGGCCTTGATGGAGAACGGGCCATCGGAGGAATCTGGTGGCGTCATGAATCCCTCGAGAATCTCGACGCGGCCTCTCAGATCCCTGCGAGCCGGCAAGGCGATGGCTTCGGCCTGATCCGTTGTAACCAGCACCAGCCAGGACCTTCCGATCTCCAGGGCCGCTTTGCGATCCCCTTCGCCGTCCCACAGTTGGTAGGAGAGGAGGGCCTCGTCCGGAGCCAGGAGGGTCTGGATCTCGGTGAGGCCGGGAATCTTTGAAGCTCTACCGTCGCCCGACTCCGAGGAAAGCTGGAGGAGCCGATCCTTGAGGACTGATTCCTGCTCCTCGAGGTCCCTGAGTTCTTCCAGGACATCTGTCCGTACCTCGGGTTCGAGACCTGTCTCCGAGAGGCGTCGCTGCACGGAGGCAATCTTCGCCAGGATCTCTTGATGCCGGCGTACCTCGGGGCCTGATTTCAGGGGCTCATGACGGGGTGTCTCCAGGCTCTCCAACAATTCTCTGGCGCGGAAACGTTCCAGCGTTCGAAAGGCCACAGCGAGGTCCTCATCCGGAGTCGAGGATCCATCGAGACCCTCGAGAAGGAATCCCGCCAAACGATAGTAGACATTGGCCCACCGTGAGAATGCCTGGGCCCGAATTGATCCACCGACCTGGGGACTTCGGGTACGCTCGATCTGGTCCAGCGCAGCGATGTGTGCCTCAATGCTCTCCTGGCGAGAACCGTAGAGTGCCGCAATCCGTGCCTCGGCAGCCAGTACCTCACTGACAATGACTGCATGCCCCTTTTCTTCCGCAAGGTGTCGTGCCTGGAGAAATGCGGCAGTCGATTCCTCCCTGAAAGCCGGACCCATTTCGGCCAGGACCGATCCGATCGATCGGAGGTTCTCGATTTCAAGTTGGACAAAAGCCTGGCGCCGGGAGATCTCCAGGGCGCGCCTCAACAAGGACAGCCCTGCCTCGCCGCGCTCGATGGTTCCCTGAAGCTGGAGCAGTACGACCTGACCCTCAAGATTGCCGCTGTTGATTGCCGCCTCAAGGCCCCTCGTCACAAGTGCATGAACCTGCTGTTCATCCATTCGCCCCTCGTGCATGAGATTGATGGCACACAGAGCCATGTTTGATGCGGACAGGGACTGCCAATACCAGTCGTGAGCCTGCTCCCGAATCTCGAAGGCCTGTTCGAACGAATCATAAGCCTCCTGGTATCGACAGAGATACCAATAGATGGTACCGAGACTGTCCAATACCCAACACCGGATATCGTAGGGCCCGTCGGGGAAAACGACCTTGCGGGCTTTGAGCAGAAAGTGTAACGCCTGGGAATGGTCTGGACGATTCATGGCCAGGGATGCCCACGCGGTCCAGACCCGGGCTTCCATCGTTGGGTCTCCCGTTGTCTTTGCCGCCCGAAGGCAACGCTCCAAGAGAGCCTGAGCCTCGTCGTTCCTTCCTTCCAGGCCCAGACGGGGCGCCCTCTCAACGCCGCCGTAGACAACGCCCCAGGTATCCCCGGTCGTTTCCATCCCGTCAATTGCATCGATCAGCAGGGCATCGTATCCGGGAACGTCTCGCATCTGGTCGATCCACCCGAGGAGCAGCTCGATACGATAGACGTCTGGGTTTTCTTCGAAGTAGTGGCGAAGCATTGAAGCCGCTTCATCAAAATGGCCGTTGGCAATCACGGACCGGTAGACGCAGTAGTACGCGGCAGGATTCCTGGGATTGATCTCGATTTCGGCACGACACTGCTCCAGTGAAGGAGCCTCCGTCTGCGCTTGGGCATATGCAGCGCCAAGGAGCAGTGCGATAACACATCCGATTGTTGGGATCCAGCGATGACCCATTGACTCATTCTACTGGATACCAGATCTCACATATCGAGTTTCGTGATATAGGGGGAATTCTCAGGACCCGATACAATTCCGGGTTAGACTTTTGTCGATGACTGTTCGAGACTCCCGTTCTCAGATCGAGCATTCCCGGCTGCTGGGCGAGGCGGCCATAACGGAGCTTTCCGGCAGGGTCCGTGCGGCGGTCAGACGGAGCTGTCCGGCATTCCTGGCTGCACAGGCCGATGACATTGCGCAGGACGTTCTTCTCCGATTGATCAAAAAGTTGGAACAGGGTGAGGAGAATGTGACCTTCTCGTCGATATATCTTCTGAAGGCCGCACATGGGATGACGGTCGATGAGATCAGGCGCCGAAGCCGGCGCCGGGAACAGACGGGAATGGGGGATGCAATGCTCGAACAAAGGATATCAGCGCCGGATCCGGAAAGGGAATCGATGGGGCGGTCTCTCGGGTATGAGATCCGACAGTGTCTTGAGAATATTATTCCTGCCCGCAGGGTGGCCTTGACCCTGCACCTTCTGGGGTGTCCGGTTTCCGAAGTTGCGAGGCGCATCGGATGTCCGGAGAAGAGTGCGGACAACCGGGTCTACAGGGGGCTGAAAAACCTCAGGGATTGTTTGGCTGCGAAGGGACTTCAGCCATGAGAGAGCTTCATCCGGACACTCTGGATCGCTTGCGACAGGCGTTCTCCTCCGAGGCTTGGGAGGTGGTCGCCGAAGGATGTCCCGATCATGAAAAGCTGTGGGACTCCGCCGCAGAGGTTTTGGATCCTGTTGACGACGAGGTGGTCCTCCTGCACCTCGCACAGTGCGCCCAGTGTTCTGCCATTTGGCAGCTTGCACGAGAGATGTTGCCCCAGGAAGAGATCACAACCGCGACGGTTGTAGATTTTTCGAGCTTCAGATGGTTGAAGGCCTCACCGAAGCGGACGGTCATGGCCCTTGCGGCGACGGTGCTGATCGGTGTGGGACTTGGAGCTGGACTGTTTCTCAACAGGGGAAATTCCTCTCCACCGGTCTACCGCGAGCAACGGGATGAGGGTGGAATTGCAGCACTTGGGGGGACGGCGGAAATGCCCCGCACCGCTTGCCTCTTCCGGTGGACTCCCGGTCCCGAAGGAACGCTGTACGACCTGATGGTCACCGACGGGGAACTCAATGTTCTGTTTTCGGCCAAGGGGCTTAGTGAGTCCGAGTACCTGCTGCCCGAGGAGGATCTTCCTCCAACGGCCCGGGACGTATTCTGGCGTATCACGGCCCATGTTCCAGGTGGAGAGACCCAAAGCTCCGAGACCTTTTCGACCAGGATCAACGTGCCGGAGCCATCACACGACTGAGGCCTGCCGATATCGGCTCGTAACAAGGACTCGGACCTCCAACATTTGAAGCCGAGGTGCTCACAATTTTCACCACAGAGACTCAGAGTACACAGAGGCACCTCAGCTGAGAGAACAGGTGTCGTCAGAACCCAATATCTTCGGGTTCGAAGTACTCGCGCGGGTGGTTGCAGACGGGGCATTTTCCCGGCGGTTGGGTCCCTTCATGGATGTGCCCGCATTTGGAGCATTTCCACTTGATCGGCTTCTCCCTCTTGAATACCGTGTCGTTTTCGACCATTTCAAGCAGTTTCTTGTATCGGTCTCTGTGGTGGGCTTCGACCTTCGCGATCATGCGAAACAGCCTTTCGGCCTCCTTGTTGCCCTCGACCTTGGCCTGCTCGGCGAATTCGGGGTACATGGTCGTGACCTCGTAATCTTCGCCTTCCATGGCTGCCCTGAGGTTCTCGGCCGTCGTTCCGATATGTCCGGCCATCTTGAATTCGTCCTTGGCATGCTGCATCTCGTTGGCGGCGGTCTCCTCGAAGATTTTGGCAATGTAGAGGAAGCCCTCCTTGCGGGCGACTTTCGCCCAGAAGGTGTATTTGTTGCGTGCCTGGCTTTCCCCGGCGAATGCGGCCATTAGGTTTTCTTGTGTCGTACTCATTCCTCATTCCTCCTCTGCTGTTCAGGCCGGACTTTGAGACCGGTCCCTCTCGAAGGTACCCGAGTTCGGCTCGCGTGTCATGCTGTTTCCCCGGTTTTTCGACTTGTGCCCTGCCGCAGTTCACGCTAGGGTATCGCCCATGAAGACTCCAATTCTTTTTTGTGTGTTCGCCCTGGTGTTCTTGATGGCCGGTCCTGTCCTTTTTGCGGGAGAAATCCCGGCGCCGGATGACGTGGCCGCCATCCCCGACGATGCGGCAAAGACCGAAAGCGGTCTGGCCACCAAGGTTCTGAAAGAAGGAACCGGTACCGAACATCCCGATGCCTGGGACATGGTGACGGTCCATTATTCCGGCTGGACGACCGACGGTACGATGTTTGATTCGTCGGTCAAACGCGGCAAACCCGCAACCTTTCTGCTCAACCGGGTCATCCCGGGTTGGACCGAGGGGCTCAAGCTGATGGTGGTCGGTGAAAAGCGGCGGCTGTGGATTCCGGTTCAGTTGGCCTACAACAATATGCCCAATCGCCCGGCGGGCATGCTGGTCTTCGATGTTGAGCTCCTGAGTATTGAGAACAAGCCCGAGCCGCCCAAGCCTCCGCCGGTTCCAGCCGATGTTGCGGCGCCTCCGGCCAATGCCGTCAAGACCGAGAGTGGCTTGGCATCCCTCATTCTCAAGCATGGCGAGGGAACCGAGCATCCCTCGGCAAGCTCGAACGTGACCGTGCATTACAGCGGCTGGACGACCGACGGCAAGCTCTTCGATTCGTCGATCACCCGGGGAGAGCCGATTTCCTTCCCTCTCAATCGAGTCATCTCCGGTTGGACGGAGGGGCTTCAGCTGATGGTTGCCGGCGAGAAGCGGCGCTTCTGGATTCCTGAAGAGTTGGCCTATCAGGGCAGACCCGGTGCGCCGGCAGGAATGCTGGTCTTCGACGTGGAATTGATCAGTTTCAAGTAGCCACTCGGATTGGGGCAGGCTCGGGCCCGCTATACTCGGGCCATGGATCTGAACCGGGGAGAAATCACACCAAGCCTCACCCAGCCGGCGGCGGCATTGGCCGCCCTGCTGGCGGTCGTGGTTTTGTGGCTGGGCCGGGATGTCATGACTCTGGATGTTGTCATCCGTGCAGTCCTTCCGGTGCCTTGGTTGAGCCTCTGGACCCTTGGTTGTATCGGTGCGGGATGGCCGGTGGTCGTGGTCCTCCTTAAGAAGAAGGATGAGGCCCGAATCCCCCTGGTTCTGGTCCTGGCGACGGGAGCGGCGGTGCTGGCATTGGCGGGCACCATGATGGCCCTGGTTCATCTTCTCTATCGTCCGTTGTTGGGGTGGGTTCTTGCCGTGGCGGTGGTCGGCGGTCTGGTGGTCCTGGGACGGCGGTCAAAGAATATCGAGTTTCTGCCCGATGGCCTGGTTTCTCCTCTCGGCGGGCTCTTGATATTTCCTGCCGCTGCGACCCTCCTGTTGCTTTCGACACCGCCGGTGATGTTTGACGTCCTCCACTATCATCTGGCCTTTCCCGAGCAGTGGCTGATGGCAGGTGGCTTCGTCGAGTTTGCCAGGGAGTCGTTTTCCTACTATTTTTCGGCGAACGGAATTCTCTTCACTTTTGCCCTGTCAACGGTTGGTCCATGGGGTGCCAATGCGATCGGTTGGTGGATGGCCGCTGTGGCGGTTGTGGCCGCGGCAACGCTGGGCGGTCGGCTGGGTGGACCCGGCGCGGCCCCGTGGGCGGCTGCCTGTTATTTTCTGACACCGGCCGCCCTGGAAATAGTCGGTTACGCCAATGCGGACCACGCCGTTGCTGCGTGGGGAGGCGCCGCGCTGGTGGCGCTGACTGTAGATGTCGATCAAATTCCGACCGTTCGGAAGATGTTTCTGGTGGGGTTCCTCGGTGGAACGGCCGCAGCCTCGAAGTACCTTGCCCTGGCGACAGTCCTGATACCACTGGCGGCGGCTGCGGTGGTGGTGGTGCGACCATTTGGTTCCGGGCGCAGGATACGGGCCGCAGGCCTGCTGCTGGTACTGTTCGCCGGCAGCGCAGTCCCTCTGACACCATGGGTTGCACGCAACGTTGCCTGGACGGGCAATCCC
>CAYSHZ010000044.1:12124-16954 GCA_964430905.1 uncultured Thermoanaerobaculia bacterium
AGCATCCCTCGTTGGTTTTCTGTGCTGGGGTTTTCTGGTCCAGTACGTGCGGTTTCTGTTGCCGGTTCTGGTGGGAGCGGCGGCGCTTGCCGGAACGGTTCCCCAGGCTTTTGGGAGGAAGGTCAGCGGTCTTACGCGGGGGGTCTTTATGGCCCTTCTCATGGCGGTCTTCGCCTGGAATGCCAGTGTGCTTTTCTCAAATCTCAACGTTGACAGGTTGGCAACGGTCACCGGTCTGCTGAATGAAAAGGACTATCGAATCCGGTGGATTGATGTCGCTCCGGCGACTGACTTCATTTCGCAGAAACTCCCGGAGGACGCTCGTGTTCTTCTGGTGGCGGAAGCCCGTTCGTTTGGACTCAAACGGCAGATGATTGTTGAAGACCCCTATCGGATACCTCTGGTTGTTGAGATAGCCGAAGCCTCATCTTCCACCGACGATATCGTCCGGAGTCTTCGTGATCTCGGCATCACCCATATTCTGGTCAACGAACGGGAAATGGCCCGTATGGCTGGAATGCGGGGGGTTGAAGATTACTGGGTGCCGGCTTCGGACCAGTCTCGGCGCCTGATTCAATCGTTTTTCGAAACCCGGGTGACCCATGTCTTTGATCTTGGAGAACTCTGGGTCGGAGAACTCACTGTATCCCCTCGGGGTTCACCATCCGCTCGGGATAAAGATCCAGGGCAAATGGCGTCCTGAGAGAGGCCGACGGCACAGAGATGGTTCCTGGCGGATCCCACCAAACACGGTAACGATCGAAGTCGGCAAAATTCATGGGTTGACTGACGAAATCATTTCGAAGCCAGACGGCAAAAATCCTGTAGCGCTCGAAATAGACCGAATCGGCAACCGAGCAACGATGATCCGGCGTCAAACGCAAATCCTCCGGGTTGTCGAGCCTCTCCCAGATTTCCAGTGCGCTGAGGGTGCGTCCCTTGGCGTCTTGAATCTGAAGGTCATTGAAGGGGTCAAAAACAACCCAACGATGCTCGTCCCGAAGCCACGCCTCGATCACCTCGTGCCCATTGATCGTGATACATCGGGCGGGGGCGCCAAAACTGCCGATTGCTTGGAGCAGAACGAAGGAGTATTGGGCACAAAAACCGCTGGTCACACCGTTCCTGATGTCCCGAAGAATGGTCCGGGCGTCAGGCGGTGGATAGGGATCGGGGTGTCCTGGGTCCCACTGGTCCCGAACCCAGCCCATCAATCGACGAAAAGCCTCTTGATCTCCCGAAGCATCGGCGACAATCTGGTCCAATCCTTCCTGTTTTCGAAGGTCCTGCAAGACGGCGGTGTTTTCATAGACAAATTGAAAGCGGGGGAAATGCAAAACCCGAGCCGGATCTTCGAAAAGGCCGACAGTTACCTCAGGCTCAGGAATTTGTGCCGAGTCGTGATGGGGGTTGTTGGATGCTGCGGGCCGACACGCAAGACCAAGACCCAACACGACGCCGGCAACAACCGAAATCAATGTTCGAGGATAATTCAGGCTGAACACCTCCATCAAGAGGCCTGAACCTGAATGATTCCGCGGCCCAGCAGGGCATGGATCACAAGACGGTGCTTCAACGGGGACCCCGGAAGCAGACTGAGGATCTGGCCGACAGAATAGGAACCGTTGACCCTGCTGACCAGGAACCCCTCCTCCGGACTCTTGACCAACTCGGTCAGGGCCTCGATCGGAACGGCAACCTCAAGAATTGATTTGTCGTTGAATCCAACGTCCTCCAAACCCTTTTCGATCTCCTTTTCGAGGAGGTCGACTTGCTCGGTGGCCTCTTGGTTGCCCTCCGTCTTGGCCCTGAGATCGTCCATCAAGTGGAAGGCGCCCAGATAATCTCCGGAAGCCAGAGTGTGTTTGGCTACCCTGAGTGGTGTTCGCCACCCGCTCTTGGAAAAACCCGGGATCGATCGGGTCTCGCCCGAGGGCGGTGCTATCGAAAAAACCCCCGCCTTGATTCCCTGCATGATGAACTGTCTGACATGGAAGGAACCCGTGCGGCGGGCCAGGCCGATGTCCTCAATGGTGCTTGTCCCGTTGATTTCGCACAGGACGCCGCGTTCTTCGGGAGAGAGCGAATTAACGTCCAGGGCGGCAGAGACGCTGGGAATCCAGTCGTCACCACCGATCAGTTCCCGGCTGCGCTCCCACTCGTCCATCCGACGAACGCCTTCGAGGATCAGATGGTCGACCTCAATATTCAGGGGATTGAACTTTTTGGCTGGGAGGATTGCCTCGAGAAAGCGGAAATCTCCCTCCCCCCAAAGAAACATGTCGAAGATCGACTCTTCGGTCTTGACCCTCAGGACTTCGTCGAGTTCCTCACGAGACAGACGCCCAACGATGACCAGAAGTTCGCCCAGCAGGGCGCCGTGCCGGTCCTGCATGTCCAGGAGTTCCTGGAGTTCATCCTCGGCGACGAAATTCCATCCAACCAGGTAGTAGCCGAGGTACTCCTTGGGATTGTCCGAAGCCGAGGCCACAACCTTGCCTTCGCGGAAATAGATCTTCTTCTTGTATTCCGGTCCATCGACGGCCAAGGTGCCGGTCTTCCGACTCTGGGAGACCCACTGGAGCAGGTCGGGGAAGGGCATCGTCCGCAGGTTGCCGCT
The DNA here is from genome assembly GCA_964430905.1 of uncultured Thermoanaerobaculia bacterium. Classification (GTDB taxonomy): domain Bacteria; phylum Acidobacteriota; class Thermoanaerobaculia; order Thermoanaerobaculales; family Sulfomarinibacteraceae; genus DAOWGJ01. Next base: position 14,745 of record CAYSHZ010000044.1, read on the forward strand.
GATCGACATTGGACGATGAACCCCTTACTCCTCGGTAACCCTGTTGATCCTCAGGACCCTGCCTGCACCGGCTGGTTGGGTTGGGGCTGAGGCTTCGGCCTCGGAACAACGATCGGTGGCTTGACGGATGCCAAAGCCTCACAGATATCACTCTGCCATTGCCTCTGTCGGTTGCGGACCTCATGCAAAACCGATTGTGCCTCCGGCTTGTCATCGAAATCCTGTTTGAGAGCCTTGAGGCTTTCAATCGAGGGACGATACGCCTGTTTGAATGTCTTTCTGGCTTCCGGAACCAGCCGAACCTTCCGTCGGTTTGTTTCTTCTTCGATCGTACAGTTGATGACATTACTCTCGCGGATCAACTCCTGAACGGTTGCTTTCGAGGCCTTGAGATGGGCATCGACTGCCTCAAGGCAGTCCTTGGAATCACTCCAGTGTTCACGAACGGTCATCCATACGACCTCGTCAATCTTCGAGAGTTTTTTTCCCAGTTCCTTGGCCTCGGCCTCCAGAGGGGTGAGAGGAGTCGGTGTGGCGACGACTTTCCGTGGAACCCATGTGGGGGTACCGGTTGGTTGAACCCGGTCCTGGGCCTGGGCAGCCATTGCACCGGCCGGAAATCCAAGAAGACAGGCAACTCCGAAAACTGCAACCCTCAAACTCATTCGAACCTCCATCTGTGCGAGTGTATCGCAACCCGGCGAAGCCTGGAATGAGTCAGAGAGGATTTCCTCTCTCAGATGAGGTGCCTCCGATTTCACCACACAGCCTCAGAGGCATGAGGTTCAACCAACAGCTGACATCCGACAGCTGATAGCTGACAGTCGACAGCTGACAGCTCCCCCTCAGGCCGTTCGGGATCTTGGAACTCGAACGGCCTCCCGGAGGTAGGTATCAATACCGGCCGCTGCAACCTTGCCGGCGCCCATCGCCAGGATAACCGTCGCTGCACCGGTGACGATGTCTCCCCCGGCAAAGACTCCAGGAATCGACGTCATCATCGTGGCCTCATCGACGACGATGTTGCCCCAACGGTTGAGCTCCAGTCCTTCGGTCGATCGAGTGACCAGAGGATTGGGCCCCTGCCCAATACCCATGATGATGGTGTCCAGCTCGACGTCATACTGCTCGCCTTCGATCGGCACGGGACGACGGCGGCCGGAGGCATCGGGCTCTCCCAACTCCATTTTCTGAATCCGAACGCCGGTGACCCGGGCGTCATCATCGCCGTATATCTCGACCGGGGAGGAGAGCCAGCGGAAGTCGATGGCCTCTTCTTCGGCGTGCTCGAGTTCCTCGAGCCTGGCCGGAGATTCGGCTCGGGTTCGGCGGTAGAGGCAGATGACCTCCTCGGCTCCGAGGCGTTTTGCGGTCCGCAGACAGTCCATTGCCACGTTGCCGGATCCGACGACGGCGACCCGACGACCCATCCCGACCGGGGTGTCGAATGCCGGGAAATTAAACCCCTTCATCAGATTGACACGGGTCAGAAATTCATTGGCGGAATAGACCCCGATGTAATCCTCGCCGGGGATGCCCATGAAGTAGGGAAGGCCTGCGCCCGTCCCAATGAAGACGGCATCGAAGCCGTATTCGTCGAAGAGCTCCTGGACCGAAGCGATTTTTCCGATGACGTAGTTGTAGCGTAGATCGACGCCCAGTTTCTTGAGGTTGCCCACTTCGTCCTCGACGATTTTCTTCGGAAGACGGAACTCGGGAATTCCGTAGACTAGGACTCCGCCCGGTTTGTGGAGCGCCTCGAAAACCGTGACGGAGTGGCCGCGCATGGCCAATTCGGCCGCGGTCGCGAGGCCGGCGGGCCCGGATCCGATGACGGCAACCTTGAATCCCGTCTCCGGAGCCCGTTCCGGCATGGCTATCTCGCCTCCCTGGGCAACCTCCCAGTCGGCCACATACCGTTCCAGACGCCCGATGGCGACCGGCTTGTACTTGTTGCCGACGACACACACCTGTTCGCACTGGTCTTCCTGGGGACAGACTCGCCCACAGATTGCCGGCAAGGTGTTGGACTTCTTGATGACGGCCAGAGCCTTGCCGAAATTGCCCTCCTGGACTTCATGGATGAAGGCCGGAATATCAATGCCGACGGGACATCCGTCAACACAACGGGGTTTCTTGCACTCAAGACAGCGTTCGGCCTCGGTAATGGCCATTTCCGCCGTAAAGCCAAGGGCAACCTCGTCGAAATT
>CAYSHZ010000045.1:0-16418 GCA_964430905.1 uncultured Thermoanaerobaculia bacterium
GAAAAACGTAGGGGCGGGGTTTATCCCCTCCCGGGTTTCCCTGAATTTTGCAAGCGCCTAAGCTGACAGCTGATAGCCAAAAGCAAACATCCATCCCCCTACGCCGGGAGTTTCTCCCAATCCGATCGGGGTGCATCCATTGCCAGGGTCAGGCCGCCATCTGCACCCTGGAAGATCGGGTCTTCCGCAATTTGAACCGTTCCTCCGCCGAAGGACTTCATTGCATCCTCGAGAGCCTCCGCAAGGCCCGGCATCGCCGCCGTGCCACCAGCGAGAATGATGTTGTTTCGAATGTTTTCCTGGAACTCCGGCTCGACGGAGGCGATCAGGTCCAGCATGGTCTCGGCAACCGGGGGAACAAGATTCGTGCAGGCCTGTTTGAGAGCGGATGTGATGTCGATTTCAGTTGGTTTGCCGTTGATTGGGATGGTGACCATCACTGGTTTCTTCGAGTTTCCGACGAATCCAAAGTCCTCTTTCCACGAGCGGGCCGAGTGAATTGAGACGCGGAGATCGGGCTGTTCCTCCCCCAGGACCTTGAGAATCTGCTCATCGACCCAGTCACCGGCATTGGGCAGGGTCCGTTGGTCTTCGTCGGTGGGATATCGTCCCTGCATCACGCAGAAGTCCGCAGTACCGGCGCCGATGTCGACGACCATGGCGTTGAGCAGAGCGTCGAGGCCGTAGGCGACGGCGAAGGGCTCGGAGACGATGATCAGATGATCCACAAAACCCCTGATTGCCTCCCTCAGATGCTGCCGGTTAACGCGAAGCGCCTCGGCCGGAACGCCGATGACTGCCCTGACCTTGGCGCCGTCGCTGTGAGCCTTGGCCGCTCCGGACACGTCCATCAGGTGGGACACCAGTTCGCGGACGGCCAGGAGGTCCTTCTCGGACCCCTCCTTGAGGATGCCTCGTTCCAGGGGACGGTGGAGATCCAGCATCCTCCGGTTATCCAGGGCCTCTCGTCCGACCAGGACCTTCTGTTTGAGGACCTTCTTGGCGACCATGTCCACGGGCCAGCCGACGAAGCTCTCCACCATGTGGTGCTGGCCGTCCGAGGTCGAGATGGAGCTCTGAGAGGTGCCCAGGTCGATACCGACGAAGATCTCATTCTTGTTCTGGTTCATCCTTGGTCTCCTTGGGCCGGAGCCGTACCTCCGACAATTTGGGCGTAGTGAAGAATGCCGTCGGCCAACCCCTCGACGATGTGTTGGCGGTAGGCGGGAATCGCGAGCATCCGGGCCTCACGTTCGTTGGAAAGGCATGCAACCTCGGCGAGGACTGCGGGCATGTCGGTCGCAACCAGGACGACGAAGGGTGCCGACATCACTCCTCTGCTGTGGGCCTGATCGTTTTCGCGATGCAGAACGTCAAAGAGAGAACTCTGGATGAATCCGGCAAGACGTCTGCTTTCGGTTCGTCGAATATCGGCATAGATCCCGTCCAAGAGATGCCGGGTATCCGCCACAGTGAAGCCGGATTCCCGGTTTTCCTGAGACGCCAGATCTCTCAGAAACGGGTCATCCGACGGCCCGAGATAATAGGTTTCAAATCCCCGGGCGGATCGATCAGGCAGCCAATTGACGTGGATAGAGAGGAAGAGGTCACCTCGGGCCGCATTGGCCCGTTTAGCGCGGTCGGCAAGGGAGACCTCGACATCCTCGGTTCGGGTCAGGGTGCTCTCGATACCGATATCGGCGAGTTCGATTTTGAGCCGTCGGGCCAGATCCAGGGTCAGATCCTTCTCCAGCATCCCGAATTTAAGGGACGTTCCTCCGTCTCGTCCGCCGTGGCCGGGATCAATGACCACGTGTCGGACTCCCAGGGGAATTGTCCCTGGAACCAGCGTTGCGGCAGCAAGAGTCGACAACTCCGTATCGAGCGGCTGATTTGCCGAGATCTGGTTTGAGGATGGAGAGGGACCACGGTTGAGGACTTCGGTATCAGATCGAAGGCTGGTGGGCGTCGCCCGGGTCGTCAAGACGCCGGCAGATGCGACAATCACCGCTCCGATCATGGTTGAACCGAAGATCCACCTCTTGAGTTTCTGTCGTCGGCGGTCACGGTCTCGCCCTGTTGAACCCAGCGGTCGGTCGGACAACAGATCGACGTTTTCGTCGATGGCGCCTTGCAGGAGTTTTTTTCTGAATCGAGTGTTGATCTTGGTGGCGGGCTGAGGCCTATCCTTTCTCTTCGACTTGGAATGGGAGAAGCCGCCGGCATGGGACGCTCCTGACGGGGAGAAGGGATCGCGATCAGACACTTCAATTGATCGTACCACTTCGGGGCGCGAGGGGGTAAGAAAGGGGACGGGAGTTGATCGGGGATGACTGCCGAATTCTGAAGGTTTCGGCCCTCGGAATGGGTGGAGACCTTGGAATTCCGGGGCAAGAAATCGGTGTGCGGTCGGACTCAATGAAAACTCACTGGTCGACAACCCAGATGACACCTCCGTCCTCGTGAGAGGACAAAACTGAAACCCCTGTCCTCGGCAAGCGTATGTAACTTGGCATAGAGATTGCGACTATTGACGTGTGGAGGTATGAGAATGCGACGACTGAATCGAAAATCCGTGATGTTGATTCTACCCTTGGGTCTGGTGGTCATGGCATTGGGGTGCAGCAGTGCGACTCCAACCGATACCCCGGGAGTCGATCAGCTGGGACAATACATCCTCAAGCAGGAGGGGCCGGAAGTCGACGTGGTCCTTGGTTATAAATTTGCCAAGAGCAAGGTTGGCTCAGAATGGCTGATTCTTGAGATGGCAATTTCTTCCCCGGCCGGGACCTCGGCCAAGGTCGAGAGGGATAACGTGTGGGTCAAGGCTCCTGATGGGGTCAAGATCCCGTTGGCTACCCAGGAATCTTTCGGACAGGCGTATTCCAGGATGCGGAACGTCATTGCAGCCGCCGATATTGCTCGGGACCCGCTGGAGTATTTCCCCCCCAGCCGGAGACCGTGCCTGGTGCAGTTCTTCGTTCCACCCGGCGCAGGCGTTGCCTATGATTCCGTTTCGGTCAATGACCGGCGTGCCTGCCAGGGCCGTTTGTTCTTCAAGGTTCCGGGCGGGGTCGATTCCGGCCGCTGGACCTTCGGGATTGATTTGGAAGAAAGTACGGTTCGGATCCCGTTTGAGTTGTAGGGGTTAGAGCTGTCAGCTCTCAGCTTAGCTGCTTGCAATAATACCTTCCAAAGGCCGATGTACCCGAGAGGATGAAGAACGGGAGGGGATAAACCCCTCCCCTACAAAGAAAAACGTAGGGGCGGGGTTTATCCCCGCCCGAATTTCCCTGAATTTTGCAAGAGGCTAAGCTCTCAGCTGTCGACTTTCAGATATGTGCCCGGCCTTTTGGCCGGGCCTTTTCTATGGGGTAGAAATGGCTTCGGCCAGGTAGGCGCCCCGTGCCCCTCTGGCCACGACCCTGAAATCAAATCCTGATCTGGCGGCGGCGCACGATACCAGGTTTTCAGCGGGGAAGAGCCAGGGATACCAGGAGCCGTCGATGGTGTCGAAGGTCAGACGGAAGAAAACCTCGCCGAACTGGGGTCGGCCGATGGCGAGACTGATCAGGTCTTTGATGTCTCGCCGGCTGACGGTCGGGTCCAGCCCGGACGCGTCGAAGACCACATGACCTCCCGGTTTGACCACCTGCTTGAAGCGGGCAAACAGCCGATCGAGGCCTTCGAGATTTCCAGCAACGCCGATCCCGTTCATCAGGAGGAGAATCGTATCGAAAGATCCCAGGTCCGAGTTGAAGATGTTCCCGTGGCGGGCGTCGTTGATCCCCCGTTTCCGCATGACGTGAACGGCGTCCTTGGAGATATCGAGGGCCGTGACGGCCATGCCTCGGGACTGAAGCTCCAGTGCATGACGTCCCGCACCTGCGCCGACATCCAGGATGGTGCCCCTGCAAAGTTCCAGAGCCCTGATGTCCAGGTCGGGGAGGAGATCCTCGTTCGGGCGGTAGTAATGTCGGACGGGGACGTCTTCCGAGTCGAAAACATCGCTGTCGATGCGCAAAAAGGCATCGCTACGACCGTTGTGGTAGGCCAGGAGGGCCGCGCCCAGGGGCGCCCAGGGGTCGAGGGGGATCATCGCCCCAGGACACCGGCCGGGATTGCGGCCGGGTCCATCACCCGGTAGACGGGCATCAGGCCGATGCTTTCGTCCCAGAACCGGGTCTTGCGGTACCACCAGAGATAGCGGGCACCGTTATCACCGGCGAATTCTTCGTCCTTGAGCGCCTCGTTCCATACGGCCAGGACTGACGGGTCCTCCAGCTGTTCGATGGCCCATGCCTCGAGCGTGTCGAGACCGATGTATTCCTTGCGTTCGAAGACGGAGTTGAGGATGCCCCACCGTACGAGGGAATCAGGAGCTTCGGGCTCGAGGAGCTGAACGGCAATTTCAAAGAATGGCTGGTCGGCGGGAATCCAGAGGGCGCCCGACGGGATTGTCCTGGATTCCTGTTGTCGGGTGATTTCGAAATCCTTGATTGCGACTCGTCCCTGGTAGGGACTGTCGGCCACCTTGGGCTTGTCGAGGCGGATGGTCTCGACGGTGAGGGTTTGTTCCTTGTCGAGGACCTCAAGCCTCAGACCGTGATCCCGTAGACGGCGTTCGGCCTTGGCCCAGCCGGGCATCAGGATGTATCCCCTGGGCCGGTTGATCCGGATATCGGCTTGAGGACGATGGCGCCAGGGGACATCCAGGACCGGATCGTCCGGATGACAGGCAAATCGGATCATCGGTTTTCCGGTGACAATGGATTGTGTGGTAGACCAGCGGCAGACGGGGAAGGCGACGGTGTCTTCGTCGCCGGTTTTTGCCGTCCACCTGAGGATGATGTCGGAGGGCTCGGCGTCGGGACGGCCGCGTCTGATCGTCTCGGCTTCAGCCTGTTTGACTGCCTCAACCAGGGCGTGGGGTTTGCGGGCGATCTCGCGAAGCAGTTCTTCAAGCATCTTCTTGTTGGCACGGACCCTGTCCCTAAAAGGTGCGTAGGCGTACATCTCGACCAGGATCGAGATCCTGTTGCGGAGTGTGAAATAGCCGGTGGAATACCGGGGGCCTGCGACCGAAGAGTTGATGCCTTTGGACGGATCTGTCCGATCGATCAGACTGACGTAGGGACCGTTGGGGATGCCGGCCGCTTCGAGCCTCCCGAAGACCTTTGGGAGGTGTTCGTCGAGCCAACTGCCGAGGCTGGGCGCCAACTGTGGTGTCTGGGCTCTGGACCAGGTCAGGAGCCAGTGGTGGTGTGAACCGTTGGTGACGTGATTGTCGACGTGGAGGTCAGGGTTCCACCGGTTGGTCAGGGCCACCAACGACCTGGCCTCGACGCTGTCGAGTTTGATGTGGTCACGGTTGAGGTCGAGACCCGTCACTGTCGTTCGGAAACCCATCCCGCCTTTGGGACCGTGTTGGTTGGCCCGGTTGTTCGGTGAGACGTCCTCGTGGCCGTCTGCGTTGTATATCGGTGAAAACAGGATGACGCCTGCATCAAGCAGGTCGGTGTATTTCCCAAGCACGATATCCCGGAGGAGCATCAGGGACGCGGTTTTCCCGGCGACCTCTCCGGGATGAATGCAGCTTTGGATCAGGATGACGGCCTGGCCGGCCGCGTGGGCGGCCTCGGGGGTAAAGAGCCCGTCTTTTGAGACAATGACCAGAGGCAGGGAACGCCGCAGGGCCGATTCTCCGAAGGTCGTCACCTGGATCATCTCGGACTCAGAGGCCAGACGATTGAGGAAGGCCAGGGTCTCGGCATGGCTTGCGGTGATCTTGAAGTCGCTCTTTTCGGCGACGGTCAACCACCGGGTCGGCACTTCTTCGGCGGTCGAGATGGGCGGCAGAGCCAGGATTTGGATTACAACGGCAAGCAGGGACACGGTCAAACGTTTCATGACGCCACTGTACCCGGTTTTTGTGTCCATTTGGATGGGGAAGGTATCCTTGGGTCGATGACACGGGACATCAGCAGCATCCATCCGATCGAGGCGTCCGAGATCCAGGCCCGAAGGGAAAGGGTCTTCCTCGTTCTTTCCGGCTTTTTCCTGGGAACCCTGGCGATGCTCAACATCCTGGGCATCAGCAGATTCATCAAGTTGGCCGAGGTGATGACGGGCGACGGTGGGAGCATGGTCTTTGCGGTGGCCGTCGGTGTTTTGCCCTATCCCCTGACCTTCTTGTGTACTGACTTCATCAGCGAACTCTACGGGAGGAAGCGGGCCAACTGGGTGGTCTTTGTCGGCCTGTTGCTCAATGTCTGGGTTGTCTTTCTGCTGTGGCTGGGGGGTGTTCTTCCCGGTTTCGAGCTTCGGGATCCTGTAACTGCGGAGATCGTTCGGGATGCCGCGGGGCGGTTGCCCGTTTTTTTTGAGATCCGGGCCCTGACCTTTGGCGCCGTCGGGGCATCGATGGTTGCCTACCTTGCGGCCCAGTTCTGCGATGTCTACCTCTTTCACTTCTGGAAGACAGTTACCAAGGGGCGTCACCTGTGGCTTCGAAACAACGGGTCGACCCTGATCAGCCAGTTGGTCGACACTGTGGCGGTCATCTTGATAACCCACTATTACGCCGGGGCCCTGCCCATCCGGGCTGATCAACCGGTGGTCCGTCAACTGATCGTATTCATCGTCACTGGTTATGCATTCAAGTTCGTCATCGCCCTGGCCGATACCCTTCCGTTCTACGTCGGGGTCCGCTGGCTCAAGGTGTACTTGAGAATCGAGGATGATTGAGAATATGACCCCACGTCCGGGATGGCGACAGGCTTTCGGTTGTTGGGTTTCCATAAGAATCACGATAGAGTCTTGAGGGTGAAGGACCTGGATCCCACCATCGGAGATCGGTCGTCCAGGAAAGGCGGCGAGATTTCATCCGCGGACCTGGAGAGTTTGCCGTCGATCCCGGGATTCGTCTTCGATTGTCTGATTGGTTCCGGGGGAATGGGCCGCGTCTTCAAGGCACGGGATGAGGCCCTTGACCGGTGGGTTGCCATCAAGCTCCTGCGCTCGGACGATCCTGAAACACTGGCACGGTTTGCCCGAGAGGCACGGGCACAGGCCGGGATTCAGCATGACCATGTCTGTCCGGTCTACGAGGTTGGCGAGGCCGAGGGGCGGCCCTACATCGTCATGGCCTATGTTGACGGGGTGACCCTGATGGAGGCCGTCGACGAGATGGGGCTGGAGGCGACGGTCTCGGTCGTGGCTGACGCGGCTGACGCCCTCCATGCCGCCCACCGTACCGGGCTGATCCATCGTGATATCAAACCATCGAACATCATGGTTGAGTATATTGAGGACTTGGGGTGGCACGGTTGGGTGATGGACTTCGGTATTGCCCAGGAATCGACAGGCGAGGATCTGACCGTCACTGGTGCCACTTTGGGAACGCCGGCCTTCATGTCGCCGGAGCAGGTTCATGGAGGACGGGGGCGTTGTGACCGGAGGACCGATGTCTATGGGCTCGGGGCAACCCTGTATCGAATTCTGACGGGACGATTACCGTATGAAGGATCCGGCGCAGTCGATGTGCTGCTTCAGGTGGCAACCGTCGATCCGCCGGCGCCGCGAACGATCAGGGCCGATATCCCGAAAGACCTGGAGACCATTGTCCTCAAGTGTCTGGAAAAGGATTCCAACCGTCGATATGACAGCGCGGCCGCGCTGGCTGATGATCTCCGGCGATACCTCGATGGCGAGCCCATCCAGGCCCGGCGGGCGGACTGGACCTATCGTTGGGGCAAGATTATCCGGAAACACCGGGTCTCGGCGGCAGTGGTTGCCCTTTCGGTCCTGGCGGTTGGTGTCATAGGAGGCCTAGCTATACGTTCGGTGTGGCAGGCCCGGCGGGAAACGACACTGGCAAGGTCTTTCTCTCAGGAACTCCTGGTGATGGAGGCGAGGATGCAGAAGGCCTACCTCCTGCCTCTGCATGATCTCAGACCGGAGATTGCGACCGTCAGGGACCGAATGGACCGTCTTCAAACCCGGATCTCCGAAGAGGGTTCTGCTGCCCGTGGGCCTGGGTACTACGCCCTGGGCAGAGGCCATCTGGTCCTGAAACAGTATCCGGAAGCCTTGCGGTACCTCAGGCTGACCTGGGATGGCGGCTATCGCAACCCTGATGTGGCATACGCCCTGGGCCAGACTTTGGGAGAACTCTATCAGCAGGAGCGGAGCAGGGCGGTCAGGCTCAAGAGCCCGGCTGCCCGGGATCAGCGCCTTCGCGAGATCTGGAGAGAATACCGGGATCCGGCGTTGAGTTTTCTTCAACAGGCATCCGACTTGGCGCCCGCCGGAAAGGCCTATGCCGAGGGACTGATTGCGTTCAACGAAGAGAGGTATGACGAGGGCCTTGATCTGGCTGCCCTGGCCCTTGAGCTCGATCCGACGCTCTACCGGGCCCGTCTGCTCGAGGCCGATATTGAGATCACCCGCGGGACGGATCTCTTCGGAAGCGGTGATGTCGAGGAGGCCGAGTCCTGGTACGGTCGGGCAGCGTCTGCCCTGGAGGAAGCCGTAGAGATTGGGCGCAGTGATCCGGCAGTCCATCGAAGCCGCTGTCGCCTTGTGACCATGGTTCTCGAAGGTGCCATTCGACGGGGGACGGCAGAGGAGGGGAGATACCGGGAAGCGGCCGATGTTTGTGAGGACGGTTTGCGGATCAATCCCGACGATATTGGGGCCCTGTCGGCGGTCAGCCAGCTTTCGTGGAGATGGGGTACCCAGTTGATGAAGATCGGCGCCGATCCGATTCCGGTCCTGCTGCAGTCGGTGACCAGGGCGGAGCAGGCGGTGGCGATCGATGGGACCAACGGTACTGCCCTCAACAATCTCGGTGTTGCCTTCAGCAAGTTGGGGCTCAACGACCTCAAGCATGGAAAGGACCCGAGAGAGCACCTTCACCGCGCTATTGAGGCCTTTGATCGGGCCATCGGCAGGCAGACGTCCAGCTTCCAGGCGATCAACAACAGGGGCTTGGCCCGATGGCGAATGGGACAGTGGGCCATGGCCCAGGGGGAGGACCCCCTTCCTGATTTCGAGGGTGCGGCCGAGGATTTTCGGTTAGTACTTAAGATTGTTGAAAAGGACTCGCCGGCTTTGGTCAACCTGGGGGCGGTTTTGCTGACCGCAGGAATGTACCGGCTTGGCGAAGGCCGTGATCCAACCCATTCGATTGATGAGAGCATCAAGGTCTTCGAGAATTGCCTCGAGGTCAATCCCAGGATGGCCGTCGCGATGAACAGCATGGGTGCGGCCTTCTGCCTCAAAGCGGAATGGGAACAGGGTCATGGCGCCGACCCGCGAGAGAGTCTGGATCGGGCCATCGAGGCTTTCGAGGGAAGTGCCCGAGAGAATCCGAACAACACTCTGGTCTACAGCAACCTTGGCAGCGCGGCAGCTACCAGAGCTCGTTATGAGCTGGACACCGGGGGCGATCCGTCCCGGTCGGTTGCCGAGGCACTGGGTTGGCTTGATACCGCCATTACCCTCAATCCGAAGAATTCCACCGCCCTTTTCAACCGGGCCTCGGTTCGTCGGGTTTCGTCCCTCTCTCTGATCGAGTATGGAGAGGATCCGTCTGCCGAGGTTTTGGCTGCCATCAATGATCTCGATCGCGCAGAGGCCATCAATCCCGGATATGTCGGACTCGGGATCGAGAGGGCCAGGATCGAGAACCTCAAGGCCCGTTGGCTCTTTTCCCAGGGCCGGGATCCCTCTGGGATTCTGAATCGAACCCAGAGGATGATCGAGCGGGTACTGAGAGATTCCCCGAACAATGGGGAAGCATCAATCGAAAAGGCGCGAATTCACCTCTTCAGGGTGTCGTGGTCCGTCGTCGGGCCGGGCAGACGCGAGGGGGAGGTTGATTCCGGTCTGGTAGCGATCGGGAAGGCTCTCGAAGAGAGCCCTGACCTCTCCGACGCATACAGCGTTCGGGGTTTTCTCCTGCTTGAAAGGGCAGTGGCCATGGAAGCGGGATCTGCGCAGGAGTCGGTGGCTGCTGCTGCCGTCGAGGCCTTCGAACATGCTCTGGAGCTCAACCCAATGCTTCGGCGAAAGATAGGGGAAGGGCTGGAGGAGGTCCGGAGAATGGCCAAGACAGGTGAGTGAACACAGGGATTGACCTTGAGTTGCTCAGTTGAGGTCAGAGTGTCCCTGGCGCCACATCAGACCAGGGGGATGTATCTCCCGATTCAAAGCCGTCGGAGAAAATTGGACTCGTTGTGAACCGGTTCAACCTCGGACGTCGGGAATTACGACCCAGCCTGGTTGAAAACCTCGATGACTGGTGGCGGGAAGAAGGATGGGTCGGGACGGATTTCAGGATTGAGCCTTCTCGAAGCCCACAGATCAGTCTTTCCCTTCTCTGTGTGGCTCTCGACACTGGAGGAGTTTTCCTCGGTCATCGCCAACGAGAGGTGGGCGGCGCCGCGAATCATCAGGGCGGCCGCCTGCGCCTTGGAGTTGGCGAGGGATACCCGTTCGAGGATGGTTGTCACCGAGTCGTAGTTGCCGGCCAGAAAGGCAGCTGCAGCGGTTCTCAAATCGTTTGAGATCAGGGCCGGTGTCGGTGTCGGATCGGTCGTGTTTCCGGTTGTTGGTCGATGCGAACGGGGTGTCGGGGTCGGTCGCACCTGGGCCACAACCATTGGTGACGTTGGCTTTGGTTCGAGGGCGGCCCGGCGTTCCTTGACCGATTGATTGATCTGAACGGTCAGCTGGTCGAGGCTTCGGGTGATCTCGGTGGCCGAATGGGCGGCATCGGCCAGGGCCAGGAGATCTCCTTCCTCGTGGTATCGACTCAAGGCGTCAGCGAGACTGTCGATGCGGCTCGCGCTGTTGTCGCGCTGGTCCGACCACCGAGGATTGCCGGTACCGACCTCGTTGGCTTCGGCCAGGGATGCATCGGTTGAACTCAGGGCGCCACGAGCCGCTTCCAAATTCTGTTGGGCCGCCAAGAGCCGGTTGTCCAGGGCCTCACGGTCGATGGGGGGAGCGGTGGGCTGAACATTCGTCGCTGCCAGGAGTGTCTTGAGCCTGGCCTCGACGGGGCTCAGTTCTGCCTCGGAAGCGATATTGAAACTCCGTGACCGTTCAAGGTACTGAGAGGCAAGGTCGGTATTCCCGCACAGGAGGTGTGCCCTGGCCAACTGGTAGTAGGGGAGGTAGTCGATGCGCCGCTGGGCATAGGTTCGTACGCCACGCTTCGGTTTACTCTTGTCGACGACCGCGGCGCCCAGGGCTTCGATAGCTTCGGTCGAACATTGACCGGCTTCGATGTGTTCGACAGCCAGATCATAGTCCTCGTACCAGCGGGCAGCTTCGCACTCGGTTGGTGTCCCAACAGCAAGGCTGAACACAACCAAGGCGAAAAAGCCCCATAAGCGGCGGATCGGATCCTCAGGCATTGGTTGAATTATAGGCCCTTCGGGCGTTGATGGTGCAATATTCCTTGGAGCCCAATAACCAATTCCGCCCCAGGGGCTGAGTTTGACCGAAAGGGCAAGGCCGGGTAGCCTTGAGAGAGATAATCAATTCGAGGTTGGAGGAAGGCGATGAAAGTCGGAAGGTTTTTTGTATTGGCGATTGTGGTCGTGTTGCTGGGGACGGGACTGGCCGAGGCTCAGTCCGACGGGTTCGCCTTCACCGGGATCAACTTCAATTTCACCAATCCCGGGGCACGAGCTCGAGGAATCGGAGGCGCCTTTGTTGCTATTGCCGACGATTCGACTGCTGCCCTGGCCAATCCGGCCGGATTGGCCTATCTCGACCGCGAGGTTTCGCTGGAGTGGATCAGGGACGAAGAGGAGTTTCCGGTAGGTCAGTTGACTCAGGGTGGGGTGACGAATGTCCAGGAATTCCCCCTGTGGACCATAACTCCCGAACAAGACCCCTACCGAGTCCGCGCTACCTCGTCTTCGAATCGTTTGAACTACGGTTCAGTATTGTTGCCATTGAAAAAGAACCGCCTGACCTTGGCGCTTTCTTATGGCGTTCTGGCCGATCTCGAAAGCCGGTTTGAGGTGGGGGACAGCGTAGTCTGTGTAGACCCAAATGGTGTGGCCACACTTCCCGGGGCCGGTCAGGCGTGTACCTTCAATTTCCAGGATCCCGCCTCCGGTGATATTCACGCTCAGCATTTTGGGCAGAGTGTCAGGTATTCGATGAAGACTGAGGTTCTGGGTGCCGCTCTGGGTTACCGTTTGGGCGATCGGTGGTCAGTGGGAGCTCAAGTGGGTATGGGAATGACGGATTTCAACGGCCGGGCCGAGATTGATCGTTCCTCGGCCGGGATTGATAATGGAGCTGAGGTTTCGACGGGGTCCGACGAGGACATTCTTTTTACTCTCGGTGTGCTGTATCGAGCAGATCGGTGGGGTTTTGGCCTGAGTTGGAGGTCAGATTCGAAATATGACATCGACAATGCGATGTTGGATGAAACCGGAAATGTGGACGATGATGTTGACCCCTTCAGCGGCGAATTGACCGTTCCGGGGAGGGCGGCCATCGGCGTGGCTTTCTACCCTTCGGATTCATGGGTCATAGCCGCAGAAGTGACGCAGATTCCCTATTCCAACGTATTGTCCAAAATGACGGCTTTTCGGCAACAGGAAAGTGTTGCCGGAATCCGCTACCGGATCGAAGACGTGACCGAATACCATCTCGGAGCCGAATATACCCAGTTTACAGACAAGAGGGGTTGGAGTGTTCGGGCCGGCTGGTGGCGAGATACGACCCATTTGCCCTTCGTCAACGAGTCCTACGGGAATCCTCGGGACGAGAATCCGGACGTGGCGGCGGCGAACCTGGCAAGGGCAGTACAAAGCCTTGTACGGGCGCCCTTCAAAGAGGACGTTGATCACTTCACGCTGGGAGTTGGTCTTTCGTCTGGAGTCGTACGAATGGACGCGGCCATCGATTGGACAGATAATTCGGGAACGGATTTCCTCGTCAGCGGTGTGGTTTATTTTTGAAGCTATCAGCTGAGCCTCTGTGGTTCCTATTTCTGGGGTTTTTGCAAGAGCCTAAGCTGTCAGAGGAGGTCATTGAGACAACTCGGCAGAGCCGGGCCCTGGTGTGCAACCCCTACTGTTGACTCAGTCCCAGTGACGTCAAGAGATCGTCGGCGGTTGCTTCTTCGAAGGTTGCCGAACGGCGAATGACGGTTCCCGAGCTGATGTCGATATCCAGACTCTGGGTTGTGCCGCTCCTCTCAAACGTTACGGCGTAGCTGCCGGGCGCCAACTCGAGGCGCATGGGTGTCGAAGTCGTCGCGGGGAGATCGATCGGTTTTCCGTCGGACGAAACGATGCGTTCGACGGTGGCCCAGGGGTGGGCATCGAGGATCACGGTCCCGGGACCTGCCGAAGGAACTGTCCGTCCCAGGAACCACCAGAGGCTTATCGCGGCGATGATCGCAATCGACACCGCAGCCATCGTCAGAAGCCACGGTTTCTTTTTCTTTTCTTTGGGTCGTGCCCGGAGACCGGTTGGGAGTACGTGAGTTCGGTCATCTCCCTGAATCTCCGGCATCGGGACCGCAGGGACAACCGCCGGTTCGGCGGGCTGGGTCGATGCAAACGCTCCCGGGAGGGAACCGGAGTTGGACTCCAGACTGGCCCGGTTGAGGATGGCACGCAAATCGGTCGCCTCTGCGCCGGCTGATCCGGCGAAGGACTGCGCTTCGAAATTCTCCTCGGTATCACCGGAACCGGCCTTCTTCGGGAGGTGCTGACAGCGCAGGAGAATCTGTTCGGTCTCGGTCTCATCCCACTCCAGATGGCTCTCGACAACCTTGAGGTCTGCCGAGAAGGAACGGGCATCAGCCGGCCGGTTGGCAGGTTCCTTGGCCAGGGAACGCATGACGACGGCCCTGAGATCCGGAGGAATTCTTCGATCAGGGTCCGAGGTCCTGAAGGGTTCGGGTGGGCTGAAGAGGTGCCCAGCGATGTAGCCGGAGACGTCGGTGTTGCCGAAGGGGTGCTTCCCCGTCAGCAGCTCATAGAGAACGACACCCATCGAGTAGAGATCACTCTGGGCATCGACCTGGGCCCCTTCTTTTGTTTTGAAAAGCTCAGGGGATGCGTAGCGGACCTTGCCGATGAAGCTGCCTTCCGCTGTCAGGCCGGTGTCCGAACCGACGAGTTTCGCAATGCCGAGATCGATCAGTTTTGCGGTGACCCGGCCATTGTCGGCCTGTTGGGCCATGACGTTGTCCGGAGACAAATCTCGGTGGATGACGCCCTTCTGATGAAGATAGGCCAGGGCATCGAGGACCTGGCGAATGACATCGAGGGTGAATGCCGGAGAGGGAACGCCCCAGCGCGACAGGATCTGTTGCAGGGTAAAGCCGTTGACGAACTCCATGACCAGGAAGGCCTGGCCGTCCCGTTCGATGGCGAAGTCGTAGACCTGGGCGATGTTGGGGTGGCGGAGATTGCCCGCCAGTCGGGCCTCGTGGGTGAATCGGGTCCGCATCTCCGCGTCGGCCACCAGTTGGGGTTTCATGACCTTGATGACGCGGATTCGATCGAGGAGGCGGTGGCGAACCTTATAGACGGCGCCCATGCCACCTTCCGAGATCTTTTCGATGATCTCGTACTTGTCCTCGACCGCATGCAGTTGGTGACTCACTCCTTGGACCCCGTCATGCGGATCATTGTAGCAATTCACATCGGCCGGGTTTCAATCTCGGCCCTGCGCTCTTCCTTGTAGGGGAGAAGTTTATCCCCCTCCTTGTTTTGCCTATTCGGAAATCTCGGCCTCTGGAATGTATCTTTCCAGCGCCTCACCCGCCGGCTTCAATCACTGCCTCTTTCCGAGAATTGTGGTTCCGTCACCCTGGGCATTGTCTACGACCGAGGCATAGACGTAGAGTCCGCCACCTTCCGATGCAACCGAAACATAGGCAATGGCCTCTCGAAATTCACCGCTGAGGCCCATGTCATTGAAGACCTTGTTGACCTGGAACTGGCCGAGGGCCGGGACCGAGTACTTCTTTGACGCCAGGAAGAACAGGGAAGCCCCATCTGTATCGAACAGGACAACGGTCACCTCGGTGTTGGAGCCCTCGTATTCCGCAAAGCCCAGATTGCACCTGAAGTCTTTGGTCTGTTTGAGGCTGTCGAGCAGCCAGACCTCGCCCGGACGGGCCATGTCACCCTTGGCTAGGCCGGGAATGGCCTGACCGACTGTACTGTCATCCGGAAGCACGTTATAGGTTCTGGAGTTGACAACCAGGCCCTTCTGGGCGAAGACATGCAGACTGCCGGCTCCGTTGGGTGCGGTCGGGAAGACATCTTCGATGACGTCTTCGCTGAAGAACAGTTCTCCGGCGCCCACCTCCCTGGTCGCAGTGAGCATCGGTCCGCTGGACGGCAGGTAGCGCAGTTCCAGTACCTGGTCGCTTTCCTCGGAATTGAGAATTGAGATTTCGGAACGCCAGACGGTGTTGTTCGCGCCTGGAGTTCGTGCAACGACGGCAACCAGGAAATGGGAGTCCTCCTCCTCGTCGTCCGCCTTGCCGGGTCCCCCTCCTCCGGTTTGGAAGGCGTGAACCGCGTCAACGCTGGTGGCATCACCCGTAACCTGGTCGATGACCGAGGCCATTGCGGCAATTTTCCCTGCCCCGGTGACCGAAAGGACGGCATAGCCGGAATCCAACGATTGAATTCCAAGGATGCTGATCGGTTTCTGCCACTTTGTCCTGGAGGGGACGGTGATCGCTCCGGAGCCTATGGTCGCTCCCGTGGAGTCGAAGATTTCTGCGTGGACGGTTGCCGGATGTCCACTGACCTCTTGGAGCAGGAAGTTGGTTCGGAACCGCTGATTCTGCTTGAGCCCGACGATGTAGACCGATCCGTCGCCCTCGCCGAGGACCTCGTTCTTTGTGATACCTCCGATGCCCTGGCCGAAAGTCGCGTCTCCGGCCTGATTGAATGTCCTGGTATTGGCGATCACCGGCTTGTCGGCATCGATCCAGAGGCTGCCGCTCGTATGAGTTCCGAAGAGCTGCCAGACGACGTTGTTGAAGTGGATTGCAGTCCTGGGAGGAATTGTGGTCGGTCCGGCCACCCGGGGTGTATCCGGGTCGTTGTCCGCAACAAACTCGATCACAACCTGGGCGTCTTCCTCTCCTGGATTGACGATGGAACCCTCGGTCAGCCAGTAGGTGCCGTTGGCGCCGTGAATTCCACCAACGGCGGCCGGAACCACCAGGTTGGCATTCTTGCGGCCACCTCGGCCGGTCCCCGCAGGATCACCAAAACAGTCCTGAGGGCATGACCACGAGGTTTCTCCCGGTTCGCAGACGTCGTTGCCGCAGATGGCATCAGCCGTGCCGATCGTGACGGTCCGGGTCACCGTTGATTGCCCCTGGGAATTCGTGATCGTCAACTCCA
>CAYSHZ010000046.1:0-7696 GCA_964430905.1 uncultured Thermoanaerobaculia bacterium
CAACCGATCGGGCACATCGGACTGTGGAAGGTATTTTTGCAAGCGCCTAAGCTGAGAGCCGACCGCCCAGAAACAGTCTGCTAAGCTGAAGTGGAATGGATGAGCAAAGAGAAATTACGCAGACTGTGGCTGCCGATCGTCTGAAGCATTTGGAGTCGGAAGTTGAGCTGAGTGACGGTGCCCCTGATCGTGATCTGGTCCGCTGGACCCTGTCGCTCTCCCCTGAGGAGAGACTCGCGGTTCTCCAGGACTTTGTCGATACATTCTGGACACCACAGCATGGATGAGCGGCGGCCGGTTCGCTTCCGTGAACTTCTTCGTGCAACGTTCTCACCTTGAAAGCGGTGATCGCAACGAAAGAAGCAGCCGACCGAGAGAAGGACAGGGCAGTTCTTGGCCTTCTTCGTCAGATTCTGGCCGAGCGGGGCGAGCCCTGAGGTTCGAAGACGGGCTAGAACGGCGAGAAGCCACTATCCCCCCAGAACTGCTCCCTGATGCCGTTGTAGAGCTGCTGGAGGGCTTCGAAGTGCTGGCGCTCCCAGTCGGCGAGGAAGTTGTAGAAGTCCCGGACTTCGCCCTCATCGGCACTCTTGGCGGCACCGGCAAAGTACTGGATGGCGCGTGATTCCAGGGTCATGCCGACCGACAGAACACCCATCTCGAAATCGGTGCCTTCGGCCTGCTTTTGGAAATCCGCCGAGAAGATGGTCGAGGTGAAGGCCTTGAGGTCGGGATCGCGGCGGGCGATGTTGAAGGCCTCGACTCCCTTGTCCTCATAGTTGCCCATCACATCCTGGAGGTAGAGCTTGTGCTGGACCTCATCGTCGGCCAGCTTGCCGAAGATCTCCTGCACGGCCGGCTTGTCGGCCTTGTCGGCCGCCATCGAGTAGAAGGTGTAGCCGTCAACCTCGATCTGATAGGCGCGCCTGAGAACCTTCTTGATTTCGTCATTCGTCGTCATTTCATCCTCCTCAAGCTACCGGTTGACCGCAGAAAGCCGAGAGCTGACAGCTGATAGCTCCCCCTCACCCGACCGCCAACTCATCCCGATCCAGAACTTCTGGAGGTATCGCCGCCATATCGGCAGGGACCCAGGCGATGGCGCCGGTGGGGCAGAAGGGAACGCACTGCGGGTCGCCGCCGCACAGATCGCACTTCTGGACGCAGTGGTAGGTCTCGTCCCACAGCATGTTGCCGAAGGGACAGGCGGCGACGCACATCCTGCAGGAGATGCAGCGACTCCGGTCCATGTCGATCGCCCCGGTCTTCGGGTTGCGTACCAGGGCTTCGGTCGGGCAGATTGCCGCACAGGCTGCGGTGTCGCACTGATAACAAATGACTGGCGTTCCCAGTTCGGGACCTCGTCGGTGGATGTTGATCCGGCTGATGGCGGGCTTGCCCTCGGTGCCGTGGGCGAAGGCGCAGGCCAGCTCGCACTTGCCGCAGGCGATGCACCGTTCGACGGAAACCTTGTAGATCATCTTCATGGCGGTCCTCACTCGAGAATCTGCAGCGAGACGAATTTCTTGGCCATCTCGCGTCTCTTGGTCGTGTCCGATGTTTCGAAGTAGGTGCCGGGGACGCCTCCGCGCCCGGCGAAGAACTCGGCCTGGGCCTTGGTGATGACGGCCTGGCCGGTGGCGGGGTCGCGCAGCATCTCGAAGTCCTTGCCCCAGATGGAGCGGTGGGTATTCGAGGTCTCGAAGGGGATACACCCGGTCGGGCAGATCTCGGCGCAGGCCAGGCAGCCGATGCAGTCCGGCGGCGCCTCGTGAAAGGGCGGGGCCACTTCCTTGCCGGCGCCGCGGTTGACCGTAGCGATCGCTGCGATGTCCAGGTGATCGCAGACCCGGGTGCACAGGGCGCAGAGAATGCAATCGTCGGCATCCTCGCGCGGCTGATAGGAGGTCTCTTCGATGCCGTACTGGGCCGCAAGATCCTGGATCAACCGCGCATCAGGGCAGCGGGCCAGCAGGAGATCGAGGACGACCCCGCGGGTCTCCATCACCCTTGGGCTCTTGGTGAAGACCTTGATGCCGTCGGCCACCGGGTGGTTGCACGAGGTGACCAGCTTGAACCAGTCTGAGTCCCAGCCGGGTTGCCAGAGATCGACGACACACAGACGACATCCGCCCCAGGGTTCGAGGCCGTCGTGATGGCAGAGTGTCGGAATCTCGATGCCGGCGATCCGGGCGGCTTCGAGGATGGTCGCATCCTCCGGCGCCGTGACCTTCTTGCCGTCAATGGTCAGGGTGGGCATCAGACCACCTCCGTTTCAAACAGTGTGTTCTTGGGAAAGGTTTCGATCGCCTGATCGGGGCAGACGTCGAAGCAGGCGCCGCAGGAGATGCAGGCGTCGTGGTGAATGACGTGGAGGGACTTGGGCTCTCCCGTGATCGCATCGACCGGACAGGCCTTGAAGCAGGCATGGCAGCCGCCGCAGAGATCTTCCAGAATGCGGTAGGCGGTCAGTTCGCGGCACATGCCTGCGGGGCAGGCCTTGTCCTTGATATGCGCCTCGTACTCGTCGCGGAAGTATCGCAAGGTCGAGAGCACGGGGTTGGGTGCACTCTTGCCAAGCTCACACAGCGATCCCAGTTTCATGCCCTTGGCCAGGCGTTCGATTCGCTCGATGTCACCCTCCTTGCCGCGGCCCTCGACCAGATCGGTGTAGATCACCAGCATCTGGCGCAGGCCCTCGCGGCAGGGCGTGCACTTGCCGCAGCTCTCCTCAATCAGGAAGGCGAGGAAGTAGCGGGCTACGTCGACCATGCAGGTGCGGTCGTCCATGACGATCATGCCGCCCGAGCCCATCATCGAGCCCGCCTCGGTCAGTTTTTCGAAATCGACCGGAAGGTCCAGGAGGCTTTCGGGAACGCACCCTCCCGAGGGGCCGCCGGTCTGGACGGCCTTGAAGGGCCGGTCGCCGAGGATGCCGCCGCCGATGTCGAAGATGATGTGGCGCAGGGTCGTGCCCATCTCCAGCTCGATCAGGCCGGTGTTCTTGACCTTGCCGACCAGAGAAAACGCCTTGGTGCCCTTGGACTTTTCGGTGCCCATCGAGGCGTACCATGCGCCACCCTGGTCGATGATGGCGCCGACGTTGGCCCATGTCTCGACGTTGTTGAGGACCGTCGGCAGATCGAAGAGACCCTTGGCCGTCGAATGGACATACTTGGCGCGCGGCTCACCGACCTTGCCGGCGATAGAGAGCATCAGGGCCGAGCTTTCGCCGCAGACAAAGGCGCCGCCGCCGCGGGAGATCGTGATGTCAAAGTCGAATCCGGTGCCGAGGATGTCCGTGCCCAGGAAGCCGAAGGTCCGGGCCTGCTCGATCGCGATCATCAGATTGACGATCGCCAACGGGTACTCGTCGCGGACGTAGATGAAACCCTCGTGGGCACCCAGGGCATAGGCGCCGATGACCATGCCTTCGATCACCGAGTGGGGGTCGCCCTCCATGATCGATCGATCCTTGAAGGCGCCGGGATCACCCTCGTCGCCGTTGCACAGGACGAAGCGGCGATCTCCCGGGGCTTTCTTGCAGGAGCGCCACTTGCGGGCCGTATTGAAGCCGGCCCCCCCGCGGCCGCGCAGGCCGGAGGTCTCGATCTCGTCGATCACCGCATCAGGTTCCATAGAAAAGAGAGCCTTTGCCAGGCCGGAATAGGCGCCTTCCGCAACGGCGTCGAGGATGTCGGTGGGGTCGATCAGGCCGATGTTGCGCATGGCGACGCGGTTCTGGTGCTTGTAGAACGGAATGTCCGCGTACTGCTCGATCCGACTGGCGTCGGTCGGATCCTTGTAGAGGAACCGCTTGAGGATCTCGCCCTTCTCGACGGTCTTTTCGACCACTTCGGGGACCGCAGTGGCTTTGACCTTGGTGTAGAGCAAACCCGAGGGTTTGAAGGCAACCAGGGGTCCGCGCTCGCAGAAACCGTGACATCCGGTCGGTTTGACGACCAGCTTGGGTCCGCCATTGCCGTTTCTCTTTTCTGCCTCCGAGGCAAAAGCCTCGGCGACAGCCTTGGATCCGTTGGCAAGGCAGCCGGTACCGCAGCAGACGTGGATTTCCGCCGTGGCGTCCGCGTTTCGTCCTCGGGCTTCCGTCTGGAGGTTCTCGAACTGGGCCTTCGACTCAATCCGCATCATTGACCTCCGCTTCCTCCAGGAATCTGCCGACCCGTGCGGGTTTGGCGCTGCCGTGGTAGGTCTCACCGACGATCATCACCGGCGCCATGGCACAGGCGCCGACGCAGTTGACCGTCTTGACGGTGAATTTCATGTCGTCGGTCGTCTCGTTGGGACCGACGCCCAGCTTTCTCTCGAGTTCCTCGACCAGTTGGCCGGCGCCGCGAATGTGGCAGGCGGTTCCGACGCAGATCTTGATGATTGTGTCGCCCTGGGGTTCCAGGGAGAAGGCCTTGTAGAAGGTCGAGACCGAGAAGACCTTCGCCAGAGGCACGTTCAGGGTCTTCGCGATGGTGCCGAGGACGTCGCAGGGCAGGTAGTTGTAGGCCCGGTGGACGTCCTGTAGGACCTGGATCAGCGAGGCTTCCTCGGCCGGGTAGCCTTCGAGGATCTCGGCGGCCGGTCCCAGATCGACGGCGCAGTGTTCCATCGTCATGAGGCAGCCTCCTCGTTCCCGGTCTGTGCGTGTTGGCGGCCGAGGTCGAAGCCCTTGTGCAGCGCCTCGAGGTTGACGTCGATGGCCGAGGGTTTCGCCGCGAAGGTCTGCCTGACGACGGCCTCGATTTGCTCCAACGACACCGCTCCGGTGGCGCCGACGTAGGCGCCCAGGGCGACCATGTTGGCGCCGCGGGGGTTGCCCAAATCCTGGGCGATGGCGTTGGCAGGAACGTCGATGATTGTGATGTCGTCTCGTTGGGACTTCTGATCTATCAGCGAGGTGTTGATCAGGAGGTATCCGCCCTCCCGGACATCAGCCTCGAATTTCTCAAGGGAGGGCAAATTCATCGCCAACACCGCTCCGGGTCTCTGGATGACCGGGGATCCCACCGGCTTGTCGGAGATCACCACGGTGCAATTACAGGTGCCGCCGCGCATTTCCGGGCCATACGAGGGAAGCCAGGAAACCTCCTTGCCCTCGTGCATGCCGGCGTAGGCCAGCATCTTGCCGATCAGCAAAATGCCCTGGCCCCCGAAGCCCGCCAAAATCACATCATTCTGCATCTCGGGCCTCCTTATGGTTTTCTCGGCAGTGGCGCGCGGTCGTCGCCGTCCGGGGTCTTGAAGACGCCCAATGGGTAGTAGGGCAGCATGGTCTTTTCCAGCCACTGGGTTGCCTCGGCCGGGGTCAGGCCCCAGTTGGTCGGGCAGGTCGAAAGCACTTCGACCATCGAAAAACACGTGCCTTCGACCTGGTATTTGAAGGCCCGGCGCAGCATCTCCTTGGCGTTGACCGCGGCCAGTGGAGAGTGCGACGAGGCACGGGCGACGAAGGCCGGTGTCCGTAGCGTAGAGATCAACTCCGCCACGCGGATCGGGTAGCCGGCCAGTTCGACGTCACGGCCCATCTGGCAGGTCGTTGCCGACTGCCCCGGCATCGTCGTCGGTGCCATCTGCCCGCCGGTCATGCCGTAAATGGCGTTGTTGACGAAGACCACGGTGACCTTCTCGCCCCGGTTGGCGCAGTGGACGATCTCCGCCATGCCGATCGAGGCCAGATCGCCGTCGCCCTGGTAGGCAAAGACTGCCAGATCTGGACGAGCCCTTTTGATACCCGTTGCGACTGCGGGCGCCCTGCCGTGGGCCGCCTCGTGGAAATCACAGTCGAAGTAGTTGTAGGCCAGGACGGAACACCCGACCGGGGCGACGCCGACGGTTCGATCACGAATGTCCAGTTCGTCGATCACCTCGGCGACCAGGCGATGGATGATGCCATGGGTGCAGCCCGGGCAGTAGTGGGTTGTGACGTCTGAAAGACTGTCGGGTCGGACAAAGACTGCCTCAGGCATGGTGGACCTCCTCGCTTTCGCCGGCCACGATTGCCTTGACCTTGTCGATCACTTCCTCGGGACTGACCAGCATGCCGCCGAGACGGCAGTGGAAGTGGATCGGTCGGGGACGATGAAGGGCCAGGCGGACGTCTTCGATCATCTGGCCGGTCGAAAGTTCGACCACCAGGATATTCTTGGCCTTGGCCGCGACTTCACGGACGGCCTCGTAGGGGTAGGGCCACAGGGTGATCGGACGGATCATGGATACCTTGATGCCCTCTTTCTCGAGAGCCTCAATTGCTGAAAGGCAGACCCGGGCGACCGTTCCGTAGGCGACGATGACGACATCGGCCGAATCAACATCGCCATAGGTTGCGAACCGCACCTCGTCGCGCTCCATTAAATCGTATTTTTCCTTGAGTTCGATATTGTGCTGTTCAAGTTCCGCCGGGTCGAGGAAGAGGGAGTTGATGATCGCCTTGGGGCGGTCTCTCTTCCAGCCTGTAGATGCCCAGGTCTTGGGGGGCAGTTCCTTGATAGGTTGCCGGTCCTCGTGAAATTCCACCGGCTCCATCATCTGGCCGATCAGGCCGTCGCCGACGACCATCACCGGATTGCGGTAGTAGTCAGCCAGATCAAAGGCATCTTGCACCAGGTCGGCCGCTTCCTGGATCGACCAGGGGGCCAGAACCAGGACCCGGAAATCTCCGTGGGCCAAACCCTTGGTCGCCTGGAAGTAGTCCGCCTGTGCTGGCAAGATGCCGCCCAGGCCGGGACCGGCCCGCATGATGTTGACGATGACGACCGGCAGCTTGGCGCCTGCGCAGTAGGAGATGCCCTCGGCCATCAGGGAGATGCCCGGCGACGACGACGAGGTCATCACCCGTTCTCCTGCGCCCGCAGCGCCATAGAGCATGTTGATCGAGGCGACCTCGCTCTCCGCCTGAACGAAGGTTCCTCCAACCTGAGGCAGGCGAGAGGACAGGTATTCGGGAATCTCGTTCTGGGGCGTAATCGGATATCCGAAGAAGAGGTGACACCCTGCCTGGACGGCAGCCTCACCAATGGCTTCGGAGCCTTTCATCAGTTTCTTCGCCATCACTCACCCCCTCAGTACGCGAAGTAGTGGTACATCGTGCCGTGAACGTCCATGGTGATGGCCATGTCGGGACAGGTGATGCAGCACAGCCGACACCCGATGCACCGCATCGGTTCGGCAACTTCGGCGTAGAAATAGCCCTTTGTGTTGATCTTCTTTGTCATGCCCAGGATCTGTTGCGGGCAGGCGTTGACGCACAGCTCGCATCCCTTGCACTGATCTTTTTTGATCACAATGTGTGACACGACAGCTCCTTTCAGTTCAATACGAACAACGGCCCCATGGTTCGCCGCTGTGGTTGCACCTCGAAGGGTGGTTTGACGATACGTTTGAGGATGAAGGCGGGACAGGGCAACTCGCCGTTGACCGATGCCGCCATCTCTTCATGGACGGCTGCCGCCACGACGGGAAGATTGAGGGCGAGACCTGTCTCCACCGCCAGTTGGGCGCCGTCGGTGATGATCTCGCGGGTTGTCTCGTCCATCAGATGGGTGTTGGAGACCAGACCGGTCACCGTGACCCGGGCGAGGGCCTCGATTTCGTGCACCATCGCCACTGCCCCGGTCACATCCGGCGTCGAGGGCCTGGAGAAATTGAGAACGACGAGGATCTCGATATTGGTCGTCGGCAGAACATC
>CAYSHZ010000046.1:7796-9126 GCA_964430905.1 uncultured Thermoanaerobaculia bacterium
GCTCCGTTGAGGGCGATCTCGGTCTTGCCGCTGCCGAAGTGTCCGACGAGAACTGTCAGAGGACGTGAGAACAATGCGGTCTCCTGATGGGTGGTTTTTTGGTGGGTTCCCGGACTGGCGCCAGATACCCACCAAGACTCTATGTGAACCTCTTCACTAAATCAAGAAGTCGTTTATTGAGACGCAGTAGTGATTTATTGACGGCCCCGTTGGATAAGGAGGTCCGGGCGGACAGCGACAGATTCAGAGTCTGGGCCCGAAGTTGTGACCAGGTGAGTCAATCGGTTGTGACTCGTGGTTTGGGGGAGCGGGCGGGGTTTTGCCGCGAAAGGGTAGAATCCGTTGATCCGATCGGCCTTGGGTTGTCCACGGGCGGTGACGGGATAAGGGGGCACGAAGTGATCCGGGGATGGGGCGTGGGTTGGATGAGATCGTTGGGGGTCAGGGTGGCACTCGTGGTTGTTGTATTCGCTCTGACGCTGCCGGTGTCGGCCGCCGGGGCGGCATTGCCCTGGGAGGTCTGGAAGGATCCGGGGGTCATCGCCTCGGTTCGTCCCGGTGTTCGGACCATCCTCTCCTCCAGTGTGGCTCCAGACGGTGGGCAATATGACCGCCACTCCGAGGGTGACTCTCGTTTCCTCAGAGTCGTCGATGGCGAGGGTGTGATCTTCGAGACCGAGGGCGCCGGGGCCGTTACCAGGATCTGGATGGTCCAGGGCGACGGCGTCAGTGTCGATCTTGATGAGAGGATTCGTCTGAGAGTGCGACTCGATGGGGCCGAAGATCCTGTCATCGATCTCTCGCTGAAGGACTTCTTCAGTGGGGAGGTTCCCCCGTTCCTCGCGCCGATGGTGCTTGATCGACATTCAAGCGGAGGCGGCAACATTTCGTACATTCCGTTGCCCTTCCGGGCCGGTTGCAGGATTTCCCTCGTTAATGCCGAGAACGCCAAAATCTGGTTTCAAATTTCGGCGATGATGCTTGATACGCCCGCCGGCATCACAACCTTCACCGGCACAGAGGATCTTTCCCGGTGGCGGCGCCTCCTGGCCCATCCCGGAGAGGACCCCTGGGCGGCGGGTTTCGGGGAGACGGTCTCCGGAACAATGGTCCTGAGGCCGGGGGAAGCCCGGGTTCTGGCTGCGATCGACGGTCCTGACCAGATCACAGGGATTGTTCTTCGAGCCCCTCATGATCGCCTTGGGGACATCATCATTCGAATGTCATTCGATGGGCAAACGACGGTCGATATGCCCTTGCCATGGTTCTTCGGTCAGGGGAGGCCCTCGTGCCGGCCCGTTCGTTCCCTCTTCGTCGGTGGTGATCAGGA
>CAYSHZ010000046.1:9226-16407 GCA_964430905.1 uncultured Thermoanaerobaculia bacterium
CGCAATGATCGGGGCGGGCCAAAGGTCTTCCGCCAGGCTCTGCACGGGATGAATTGTATTGGGGGAACGCGGGAGAGTCCCTCGGCCAGTCTCTACCGGTTGATGCTCAATGATGGGCCGACCTTTAATTCCTCGTTGACCTTCGAATTCGAGGGCGGTCCGACCGGCGCCCTGCCCGTCCGATGGCGAGGGGTTACCTGGTTCTACAGTCTCAAGGACTGAACTGAGCCGGCTTGGTTGCGTCCCGCTGGTCTTCCCGATAAGCTCCCGGGCGGAAGGCATCTGCCTGTGAGGAAGCGGAAGGGATCCTTCCGAAAGCCTCTGAGATGGTTGCTTTGCGTGGAACGGAGAAGAGAGAGCTGATGCTGACACTATCGAATGGACCGGGGGATCTTTCATTTCTGACCTGGAGACCCGCGGCCGATAAAATTCCACCGGAACGGAGCATTGCCGCCGCGACCCGGCAGATTGCCGAGCATCTCGAACGTACGGGCTCGGTCTTGTTGCACGAAAGGGTGTACGGTGAGATTCAGTGGGCCGATCGCCTGCTGGGAATGCGGAGAGAGACCCGCCGGGCCCTGGGGCTGGTTGAGAGTCCTCCGCCAACCTTCGTTGAGGGCCGGTCGTGTGACGGCGTGCCCCTGGCCGGCATCCACGCCATTTCCGCTCGACCGGTTTCGCCCGGTCGGACCGAGGTCATTTGGAGGGATGAGAAGGTTGCCGGCATCGAAGTCGAAGGTCGAGATGCCCATTACCTCTATCTTTCGGATCTTGCGAGGTTTGTCCCGGGAGCCGGTCGAAGAAGTGCCGGCGAGGAAACGGGCGCCACTTTCGATATTGCTCGACACATTCTCGAAGGCAGAGGGTGGGAATTTGGTGATGTCTGCCGGACGTGGTTCTACCTTCGGGACATTCTCGACTGGTATGACGAATTTAACGATGTCAGAAACGAACGGTTCAAAGGTTATGGCCTCCTCAATGCCGGTGGAGGCGAGATGATCCCCGCGAGTACAGGGATTCTGGGTTCGAATACCCGGGGTAGCTGGTGCGTTCTGGATCTCCTGGCCGTTCGGGAAGCCTCGGCGGGTCCGATCGGGATCACGCGTTTGGTTAATCCATTTCAGAACGAGGCGCCGGAGTACGGCTCCGCGTTCTCTCGCGGGTTGGCGCTGTCCATGGGCTCCAGTCGTTATGTCCTGGTGTCGGGGACGGCATCGATCGATGATGCCGGCGCTAGCATTCATCTGGGCGATTTCAAACGGCAGACCCACCAAACGTTGGATACGATCGAGGCCCTGCTGGACCAGGGTGGAGCGAAATGGAATGACGTATGCCAGGCGACGGCCTTCATCAAGAGACCGGAGGACGTCCCCGTCTTCAGACAATTGATGGGCGACCGGGGTCTCCAGGACCTTCCCGTCATCTGCACGATCGCCGATGTGTGCCGTGAGGAACTCCTGTTCGAGCTGGACGCCACCGCGATTCCGGCGGGATAGCACGCAGGGTCAGGAGAGAAGAACAAGGGCGCACCCGAGGGTGCGCCCTTTGTTTGATTTTATTGGGTTTTTTTCTACTGGACCGAGAAGCTCATCAGTTCTACGGGAACCGTGCCGAGTATCGGCTGTCCGACCCCGGAGATCGTGATGTCGTAGGGTCCGAAATCGGTATTGCCAAATCCACCGGCAATCAGAATGTACTGCACGCCGGCGGTCAGCGTGACATCGAGAATCTGCGAGTCTCCCGTTCCCCCCGGGCCATCGTCGTTTAAAGCGATCAGATGGACGCATTGATCGAGAGGGTCGAAGGCGGTCTCGTAAAGGTGCAGGTAGCCGTCGAAACCGGTCCAGGTGCCGTCCATCGTGTAAAGCCCCGTCGTATCGACGTGGAATTCCTGGGAATTGTATACGGCCGCGGACCCGGTGCCCGAAATCGAACAGCTTCCCGAGGTGCCGTCACCCAGGTTATAGGGTCGACCCCAGGTCGGGCCCCCAGTTGTGTCACCGCTGTAGTTCACCGAAGCCGTCGGTGCCAGAACCTTGGACACGGCATAATTCTGCCGGTTGAGTTCCTTGATGGCCAATTCCTCGTCGATGGTGTCGGCCGCAAACACCACTGGCGCGGTCAGCGCGAGAACGCACAGCACCGACGAGAAGAAGCTGATTATACTTTTGAACGTCATTTTCATTCCTCCAAATCATGATATTCGGGATATTAGCAGGTTCCATCCGGAAAGTCCGTATGGGTCAATGATCCTGGAC
Source organism: uncultured Thermoanaerobaculia bacterium (assembly GCA_964430905.1). GTDB lineage: Bacteria > Acidobacteriota > Thermoanaerobaculia > Thermoanaerobaculales > Sulfomarinibacteraceae > DAOWGJ01. The sequence continues at coordinate 11,485 of CAYSHZ010000046.1, forward strand.
TGGATCACCGCTCTGAGGCTCCGTCGATCAAGTCCTCCAGAAGGGTATCTTCGGCCACCCGAGGGGTGGTGATGTGACCTCGCGTTCCGTTTCGTTCATTCCACTCCCCGATGGTGGAGATGGCATTGGGATTCCGGGCCCAGGCGCGGCGGCTGACGCCGCACATTGTGTCCCAATCCAGAGCGGTATCGAGGATTCGGTCGACTTTTTCGGATCCATCGAGGACCAGGCCGAAACCGCCGTTGATCGCCTTGCCCGTGCCCACGCCTCCTCCGTTGGACAGGACGGCCATCGTCATGCCGCGGGCGGTATTGCCGGCCCAGCACTGGTGGGCCATGTCGGCGGTTGTGTTGGAACCGTCGTAGATGTTGGCGGTCTCCCGGTAGGGGGAGTCGGTGCCGCCGGTATCGTGGTGATCTCGGCCCATCATCACCGGACCGATCTCGCCGTCTCGGACCATGTTATTGAAGGTCTTGGCGATCAGGGTTCGGCCCTCGGCATCGGAATAGAGAATCCGGGCCTGGGTTCCGACGACGAGATTGTTCTTTTCCGCGTCCCGGATCCACTGCCAGTTGTCGCGGTCCTGACCGCGCCGGTTCGGGTCGATGCAGTTCATCGCCGCCTGGTCGGTCTTGTGCAGGTCCTCCGCCTTGCCGGAAAGGCAGACCCACCGGAAGGGGCCGTAGCCAAAGTCGAAGCACAGGGGGCCCATGATGTCTTCGACGTAGGAGGGCCAGATGAAGCCGCGTTTGGGGTCTTTTCCGTCGGCGGTGATTGCCGGTTCTCCGGCGTCGAACACGGCCTTCATGAAGGCGTTGCCATAGTCCCAGAACCGTGCGCCCTTGTCGGTCAGACTCTTGATGACCCGAAAGTGCTTCCTCAGTGATTCGTCGACCAGTTCCCGGAATCGAGCGGGGTCCTCGGCCAGGATTTCACGCCCCTGGTCGAAAGAAACTCCGGCCGGGGTGTAGCCGCCGTCATAGGGGGCGTGGCAGGAAGTCTGATCGGAGATCAGATCGACCTGGATATCGTTCGAGTCGATGTAGTCCAGCAGGTCGACGACGTTGCCCAGGTAGGCGATCGAGAGGGCCTTGCCGGCGGCGGCGGCGTCCAGCATCCACCGAACGGCCTCGGCGACATCGTCGGTCTTTTCGCCGACCCAGCCCTGGGAGTGGCGGGTTTCGACCCGGGATGGATCGACCTCGGCGATGATGCCGGCACCGCCCGAGATTTCCAGGGCCTTGGGCTGGGCGCCGGACATGCCGCCCAGACCCGAGGTAATGAAGGTCTTGCCCGTCAGGTTGCCGTCCTCGGGGACTCCCAGATAGAGCCGCCCGGCGTTGAGCAGGGTGATGTAGGTGCCATGGACGATGCCCTGCGGGCCGATATACATCCAGCCGCCGGCGGTCATCTGGCCGTAGTTGACGCAGCCCAGGGCTGCCAGGTGCTGAAAGTCTTCGGGTGTATCGAACTGTCCGACCATCAGGCCGTTGGTGATGATGGCCCTGGGGGCGTCGGGTTTTGAGGGAAAGAGACCGACCGGATGGCCCGATGAGACCACCAGGGTCTGGTTGTCATCCATGATCTCCAGGTACTTCTTGATCAGGAGGTACTGCATCCAGTTCTGGCAGACCTGGCCGCTCTCGCCATAGGTCACCAGCTCGTAGGGGTAGAGGGCGATGTCGAAGTCCAGGTTATTGTCGATCATCACCTGCATTGCCCTGGCCTCGACGATCTTGCCGGTGTAGCGGTCGACGGGCAGCCCTGTGATTCGACCCTTCGGCCGGTAGCGATAGCCATAGATCCGTCCCCGGGTTCTCAGTTCTTCAAGAAATTCCGGGGCCACGATCTCGTGGTGTTCTTTGGGAATGTAGCGCAGGGCATTCTTGAGGGCGACCAGGGTATCGTGTCGATCTAGGCGGTAGCCGCGATTAGGTGCGCGGCGGTACTGCGGATCGAAGGTCGCGGGTTCGGGGAGTTCGGTCAGCTCGACTGTCAGTACCTCGTGTCTCATGGCTCAGCCTCCGAAACGGGATTGTAACCCCTGGGGGTCAGGATCGACAAATGAGTTTGATTCTCATTGAGCCAGTGTTTTTGATTCTTCTTTAGAAGGTGTTGTACTCTTTTGGATTATGGGGATGAGCCCATCAGAATTGGTTCGCATTTCGATTCATTTTGAGTTACCATCTCGTTTGGAAAGATGGTGGATTCGATGACGACACTGGATACCGTTGACGTCCTGCGCAAGAGCCGGGTCGTTTTCATAGAAGGCGGGCAGGGCGTAGGTGCTCACCTTAATACCCTTGGAATTCACGTCGGGGACCAGCTCGAGGTCGTCGAACGGGCGCCCTTCAGGGGGCCGGTCCTGATTCAGATCAACGGGACGCGTTTGGCCCTGGGGCGGGGCGTGGCTCGCCGGGTCCGGGTCGAGGCAGTTGAGGAAGAGCCGGTCGTTCCGAAATTTCGTGCATCACGGGCCCAATGAGGTTCCTGCTTGCCGGCCAGCCCAACTCGGGCAAAAGCACCATTTTCAATGCCATTGCCGGCTATCGATCGGCAACTGCAAATTTTCCGGGTTCGTCGGTCAGCTACACGCTCAGTCGTGCCCTGATCCATGATCGTGAGGTCGATGTCGTCGATCTCCCGGGCATGTATTCCTTGACTTCTGTTTCTCCAGAGGCCGGTGAGGCTGTTCGCTACGTTGCCGAGGAGGACTGGGATCTAATCATCAACGTTGTCGATGCCAGTCGGCTCGAACGGTCCCTGGAACTGACCCTCCAGTTGCTCCAGCTCGAGCGGCCGATGGTCGTTGCTCTCAACATGATGGATGAGGCCGAGCGCCATGGCATGACGATCGATGTCAAGGCTTTGTCCGAGAACCTGGGTGTTCCGGTTATTCCGACCGTCGGGCGACGGGGCCAGGGTCTCAAGGATCTGTTTCGAACAGCCTTGCAGGCCGCCCACGGGGGAGCGGCAGTCGGGACGGGATGTTTCGACAAGGAAGTTGCAACCGCCGTCGTCGAGGTCAAGGATCTTCTGGACGATGCGGGATTCCAGTGTCGCTTGCCCCTGACGCTGGTAGCGACCAAGGTCCTCGAACTGGATCCGTATTTCAGGGAACGAGTTCACCGTTCGACGCCCGAGGTTGAAGGCAGCATCGACGCGATCATCAAAAGACTCCAGGAGATTCACGGTTGGAGTGCCGACCAGGTGGTGTCCGGGTGTCGCCATGCAATGGCCCACACGATTTGGGACCAGATTGGTCAGCTGGGGCGGCCCAAGGTTGGCTGGCGCGAGAGAGTGGATCGGCTGTTGCTTCATCCGTGGACCGGTGGCCCCTTGATGGTGTTGATTCTCTCGGGGGTCTTCTACCTGGTCTTCGGAGTTGGGCGGGTGATTGAGGCGCCTCTGGTTGAGTTTTTTGACCAATTGCAGGGCGCCTTGGCGGGGCAGTTTCCTCCGGAGACCCTGATCGGGGCGCTCCTTTCGGGTCTCTTCATGGGTGTTGCCGGTGGCTTGACCATCGTCTTGCCCTATCTTCTGCCGTTCTTGGTTGCGTTGGCGGTGTTGGAAGACTCCGGGTATTTGCCCCGAATGGCCTACATCCTGGACAATCTGATGCACCGAATCGGATTGCACGGGAAGTCGGTTTTGCCCCTGATTCTCGGATATGGCTGCACGGTTCCGGCGATCATGGCTACCAGAATCCTGGAGTCGAAGCGGGACAGGCGGATTACTGCGGCCCTGGCGGCATTTATCCCGTGTTCCGCCAGAACCATTGTTATTTACGGTCTTGTTGCCGCCTATCTCGGACCGGTCTGGGCCCTGGGGATCTACATTCTCAACCTGCTGGTCATCCTGGTCGTCGGGAGGGTCTTGAGCCGATTCCTCGAGGGGCGTTCGCCGGGGCTGATCCTGGAGATTCCCAACCTCGAGCTGCCGTCGGTGACAACCCTGGCCGCCAAGACCTGGCTCAGTCTTCGGGAGTTCCTCGTCATCGCGTGGCCGGTGCTGGTCGTCTCGTCGCTGGTGCTGGCCCTTCTGGACTATTTCGGGGCAGGCGCCTTTCTCAACGCTGCCCTGACACCCCTGACCGTGTGGACCCTCGGGCTGCCGGCTGCCGTCGGCATGACCCTGATTTTCGGCGTACTGCGCAAGGAACTGACTCTGGTCATGCTCGTGCAGGCCCTGGGAACCCACCAGCTGGATCAGGTCCTGACGACCGGCCAACTGGTCGTCTTCACCCTCTTCGTCGTCTTCTACGTCCCCTGCGCCGCCACCGTCGCCGCCATGGCCCGGGAACTGGGCTGGAAGGACACGGCTTGGATTTCGGGCCTGACCGTCCTCGTCGCTCTGATCCTGTCGGTCGCCGGACGGATGGCGTTCGCCCTGGTGTGAGGTCGGGCGCCGCTGTCCCTCGCTTCGCTCGGGACTGACGGGCTTTGGTCGGAAGGCGAATCGAGGCTGGTCGGGGCTCGGGTAGGGCCATTCAGCCTGGAGCGCGTTGTGGAGCAGGACCTTCTGCGGTGCCTTCGGGCTCAATCCGGTCCCTCCTGTGCACGCGGTCCGGGGTACAGCATGCCCTTGGCTTTGAGCTGTTGGATCAGATCCCGGGTTTTCACGGCCCATGGGGAGTCATTCTTTTCCGCCAGGGTTTGGAATTCTTCTTCCGCCAGACCCTTTTGACCAAGTAGGAGATAATCGAACCCGAGATGGAAGCGAATGTCGTCGGCGAACCAAATGTCCGGATGGAATTCCAGGACGCGTTTGAACCACTTAATCTGCCATCTGACGTAGTCTTCACGAGCCAAAGGGACGGATCCCGTTCCCGCGCATTCGGTATGATCGCACGGAACACTATTCCAAAGATTCTCGACACCCATCGCCAAATGCGACACGACGTTCTCGTTGTCTTGCCAGGGC
>CAYSHZ010000047.1:0-16284 GCA_964430905.1 uncultured Thermoanaerobaculia bacterium
GCGTTGACAAGTACGCCTCGGTTTCCAGACCGGGATCGTGTGCACCGAGATCCAGATAGTCGACCGCGAATCCCCGATCAAGCAGTTCCCGGCTGACACAGACTCCGAGATCGAACACCGGATTCAAGGCGGAAATTGGATCGGCCACAATCAAATAACGTGTTCCCATGCACCCTCCTCCATCAACAACACCGATCGGCTCCGGATGATTCTCTCATTGACTGGAGGTACCCGATTGGGGACCATGGGCCATGGTCACGGCGACACCCATCCCGATTCTCTCGGATAACTACGTGTGGGTCTGTTCGAGATCCGGTTCTCAAAGTGCGGTTATCGTCGATCCAGGAGAAGCCGGTCCAGTCGAAGCGTATCTCCGAGCATCAAACCTCAAGTGCGACGCCGTGTTTTTGACACACCATCACGCAGACCATGTCGACGGCGCAGCCGAGTTGGGAACGCTGTGGAACTGCCCCGTTTATGGACCGAGAGACGAAGACATTTCCGCCGTGACCAACCCCGTGTGCGAATCAGAAACGATTGACTCTGCACATCTGGCTTTTGACATCTGGTCCATCCCCGGTCATACCAGGGCTCATGTCGCCTACGTTGGCCACGGTCTCGTATTCTGCGGGGATACGCTCTTCGCCGGGGGTTGCGGAAGGATCTTCGAAGGCACCCCGGCCGAAATGTATGCCTCCCTGACCCGCCTGGCCGGTCTGGATCTTGAAACCCTCGTATGCTGCGCCCACGAATACACCGTGGCCAATCTTGAGTTTGCTCGCTCCGCCGAACCCGATAATACGGCGCTGCGCAATCGTCTGGAATGGGCACGAGCCACCCGGTCCACCAATCGTCCAACCCTGCCATCGAGACTCAAGGACGAACTGGCCACCAACCCCTTCCTCAGATGCCATGGACCGGAAGTGATCCTTGCCGCTTCTGAAAAGGCAGGCCGGGCGCTGGAACCCGGCCTCGAGGTCTTCACCGAAATCAGGCGGTGGAAGGACGGCTTTCGGGCGCGTTGAGCAGACTCAGCAGTCTCCCCTCCTGATGAAGGCTCTTCGCTTCGGAGAACCCCCCGATCATCCGGTCCCCGATAAAAATCATCGGGACCGTGCGCCATCCCCCGTTTTCCTCGGCAAGACGCATCCTCAAGGCGGGATCTCGATCGAGTCCGACCTCGGAATAGTTGATATTCAGGCTCTCGAACAGTCGCTTTGCAGCAATGCAGAAAGGGCAAATCGCTGTTGTGTAGATTGTCACTTCGGCCATCTCAGAACCTCCACACAACTCGGAAGAACCTGATTTCTCCCGCGAGTATTCCCCCTGACCCGCACTTGTCACCGGAATTCTCCAAGCCCAAGGACGGTTACACTGAAGCCATGACAACTTCACGAGATCGACTGCGACTTGTACTCCTCCAAATCCGAGATCATCGGGAAAGCCTGATGCAGGAACGACGGGCCTTCATCGAACGATGCCTGGTGGACGTTGATCACTTCGACTTCATCAATATTGCCGAACGACCCCACCTCAGGTGGCGGGACGTCGAGTCGGCCCACGCGGTCCTGATTGGCGGAGCCGGAGGCTATTCCGTCACCGAGGAACATCCCTTCAGTCCCTACCTCCGGGACGTTCTGGCCCAACTGATCGACGACGATCGCCCCGTTTTTGGCTCCTGCTGGGGCCACCAGTTCATGGCCCGGGCCAGTGGCGGCGAGGTCATCGTCGACCGTGAGAACTCTGAGATCGGTTCGTTCGAAATCACTTTGACCCCCCAAGGGGCCACGGATCCGCTGTTGGAGGGTCTTCCATCCAGCTTCTTCGTCCAGTTGGGCCACAACGACCGGGTCAGCCGTTTGCCCCAGGGGTGGGTCCAGTTGGCCGCATCCCAAAGGTGCCCGAACCAGATCATCAGACTCGAAGGAAAACCGGTTTACGGTACCCAGTTTCACTCGGAGATGAACGAAGACCGCCTGCGCGAGCGACTCGAAGTCTACCTCCAGGAGTACGTGCCCGACCCGGAGGAGTTCCAGCGGCTCTTGACCCGCCTCCGGCCCTCCCCCAACGCCGACCGGATCCTCGATCGTTTCTTGGGCCTGTATGCCGAGAGGGATTGAGACCCGATAACCTGATGAACGTCCTGGCGCTGGATTTCGACGGTGTGATCTGCGACTCGGCAGGCGAAGTTCTCCAAACGGCGTTGGGGGCATGGTCCACAATCTTCCCGGGGTCACGACTTCAATCCCTGATGGAAGAGGGCCCCGAAATCAAAGGGGCTTTCAATCGCCTGGTCCCTTTGGGCAACCGGGCCGAGGACTTCGGCGTAGCCCTTCACATTCTCGAGAACGATTTGGAAATTCACGGCCAAGAGGCCTACGACCGCATCAGGACAACCTTGGGCCCGCGATGGCTGGAGAGATTCCATCAGGAATTCTACCGAGCCAGAGAGCGGCTGAGAACGGAGAACCCGGAACGATGGTTTGGGCTGCACCGGACCTATCCGTTGTTCATCGACGCGCTCAGGCGCCATCAGCAAGACGCAACCTACTCGATCATAACCGCCAAGGACGGCGGTTCAGTCAAGCGCCTCTTGAAGCACTTTGCGATTGATCATCTTTTTCCGGCGGACCTCATTCTCGACAAGGAAACAGGCATCGCAAAGACTGCCAACCTGGAGATTCTGCTGGATCGACTGGAATGCAACCCCCCACACATCACTTTTGTTGACGACAAGCTCAACCATCTGGTAACTACCGCGTCCCTCGGGGTCCGGGGAGTTCTTGCCGCGTGGGGTCACAACACCGAAAGGGAACACAGGGCCGCGCGAAACCGTGGATTTGAGGTGGCGACCCTCGAGACGGCGGAGGCGGTTGTCTTCGGCCGATGATTCTGGAATCACCCGAGAATCCGGTTGATCCAGACTCCCCTCGCGCCTGCCGTTGTCATCATTCGTCACGATCGTCCGAGACGACGGCGACCGCCCCCACTTTTGTGAGGTCTACAGAACCACGTACAATATGGAGATGGGAAAACAAACCACCATCAGTCTGATCTCATGGAACGTTAACGGCCTCCGCGCATGCACACGCAAGGGTTTTCTGGACTGGCTCAAGGACGCCCAGCCGGACATCATGGGGCTGCAGGAGGTTCGGGCCCTGCCCGAACAAATGGACCCCGAGGCACGTCAACCCGAGGGTTACACCACCTGGTTTCACCCCGCCGAGAAAAAGGGCTACTCCGGGGTCGGTCTCTATTCCAAAATTGAACCCCGAAACGTCATTCTCGGCGGCCTCGACGAGGAGAGGTTCAACTCGGAAGGCCGCCTGATCATCGCCGACTACGGTGATTTTCTCTTTTACACCGGCTACTTCCCCAACGGAGGCAACGATCTTTCCCGCGTGCCCTACAAACTCGCCTTCTCCGAGGCTGTCCTTCAGCACGCCGAGGAACAACGGAAACAGGGCCGTTCGATCATCATCTGTGGCGACATCAACACGGCCCACGAGGAGATCGATCTCGCCAACCCGAAGACGAACAAAAAAAACACAGGCTTCCTTCCGGAGGAACGAGAGTGGGTGTCCCGTTTCCTGAATCATGGTTACATCGACATCTTCAGGGAGCGCCACCCCGACGAAAAGGGACACTACACCTGGTGGTCCAATCGTCCGGGAGTGCGCGCCCGCAACGTCGGGTGGCGGATCGATTACTTCTTTATTTCGCCTGAACTCTCGGATCGCGTCGCCGATATCAAGCACCATCCCGACGTCATGGGATCCGACCATTGCCCGATCGAGTTGGTATTGAACTCCGGCTGAGAAACCGACCGACCATGGAGCAGCTTCGTACCAAACTCGTGGGTCTCGACGGACGCAACTACAAGGCCTACAAGGATATTCAGGGGTGGGATGTCCAATATGATCTCTTCCGACTCCGCATTGATCATGTTCAGGGGGATCCTTTCGCCGCACCGTCCCGACTCAGACTTTTCGTTCCTCTGAAAATCTCCCACATCCCCCCGGAGGCACTGGAAAACACCTGTCGACTGCGAGCAACCCGGGACTTCCTGGCCCGTTCTTTCAGGCGTTCGGCTCACTCCGAAAGGGAGATTTCTATCGATGCGGGACGGCAGACCGTTCTGGAACGAACCGCCTGCCTCGTGACCGGTGACGACATCGAAATCCGTTTCCGCCTGGAACTCCCCGGTCGCGGCCGAAGGATCATGGGTCGCCGCGCGGCCGATCTCCTGTGTTTTCGTCTGCCCGACATCGTAGAGAAGTCGCTGATCGCACCCCAGCTTGACCTGGAGTCTCTCAAGCGGCACTACAGCGCCGTCGAGGACCAGGTCACCCTTCGCCACCAATTGATCGAACATAAGCTCGTCGCTTTTCTTGCGGACGGTTCATCCCTGCCCCGCCTGTCCGGAGTCGATGATCGTCCCCTGGAAAATGCCGTCTGCCTGAAGGCTCCGTCAAGCCTCAGGGTGACGCTCTCAACCCCAAATGGAGGCAACATCACAGGGATGGGGATCCCCTCCGGGGTCACGTTAATCGTTGGCGGCGGATTCCACGGAAAAAGCACCCTGCTCAAGGCGATAGAGACTGGCGTCTACGACCACATTCCGGGAGATGGCCGTGAAGGCGTCGTTACCGAGCCGACCGCAGTCAAGATTCGGGCCGAGGACGGTCGTTCGGTCGCAGGAGTTGATATTTCCGATTTCATCGGGAGTCTGCCTGGAGGTCGGGTGACGGATTCTTTTTCAACGGATCTCGCCTCCGGATCCACATCCCAGGCTGCCGCTCTGGTCGAGTCCATCGAGGTCGGCGCTCAATCGATCCTCCTCGACGAAGACACGTCGGCGACCAACTTCATGATTCGGGACCATCGGATGCAGACCCTCGTGGCAAAGGGCTCCGAGCCGATCACCCCGTTTCTTGACCGGGTCCGAGAGCTGTGGGACACATTCGGGATATCGACGGTTCTGGTCATGGGAGGATCCGGGGATTATTTTGACCACGCCGATACCGTTATTCAGATGGACTCATACCAGCCTCTGGATGTGACACTCAAGGCACACTCGATTGCGGGCAACAATCCAACCGGCAGAACCCGGGAAATCGTAGATTCCTTGACACGTCCTAGATGTCGCACCCTGGATTCGGCCTCCATTCATCCAGAGAGGAGACCCGGAATCGTCAAGGTTGGAGTTCGTGGGCTGGATACCTTGATCCTTGGGCGCACTGATATTGATCTTCGTGCCGTCGAACAGTTTGTCGATCCGTGTCAGGTCCGCGCCACTGGTTGGATCCTTTCCCGCCTTGCACGGGGGAACCAGCCCATGGTCGATGTCATTCGGCAGATCGAGTCCTTGATCGGCCGCCTCCATGACAGCGGGTGGGATGACCTCACCGGCCGCCCCGACGGCGATCTGGCTCTCCCACGGATCGCCGAGGTTATGGCCGCTCTCAATCGGCTTCGCGGTGTTTGCATGGATTAGGGGAGATCCCGTTGGTCGACAGAAATTATTCTGTGAAATGGATCTGTATTCTGGTGGAATACCCTCTCTGAACAATCAGGTGTTGGCAGCGGTGAAGCAGGCCCTGGGTTCTGGCCCGTTTGACCGCTGGTATCTCAGATAGCGCTATGAACATGAGTATCGTTTGGCGACACCTCTTTTGTTAGAACTTCCAATTTCTCGAATATCTTGTGAAGTTTTTCACGTATTTATTGTGGTTTTGCTCAATAGTGCTTGACAAACAAGTTTTTGAGGCGTTCAATGGAGGTGTCATGGGAATGTCACGAACCACCCACACCATCCACCACATCTCCTCTTTTGCGAGCCGGAAAGCCTGGAGTGGACCTCCCGTTCCTTTCGCCTCACCAGCCAGATTGTGGCGGAAAATCCCCACCTTGGCCCTGGCGTTGTGTGCGATCGGGTTGCCGATTTTCTCCTGGGCCCAGGAGTGGAACGGCACCGTCGATCTGGCCTATGGCTGGGTCAACACCAGCGGCAATCCAGAGGCTTTCAGAACTCAATACAATCTCGACAGCGGTTTTTCGTTGGATCAACTCGATCTCGACTATCGGGGAGCAGGCAGCCTCGAGACCTTTTCCATCACGGCCTGGGGATGGGGCAACGCCGAACCGGCGAAGAGCTTCCGACTTGCTCTCGAATTCACTCAGGGCCTTTCGGCATTCTTTGACTATCGAAGTACTGAGAGTTTCTTCGCCCTGGCCGAGTCTGATCTCACCCCCAGACGAGATCGTTGGGACCTCAACAGATGGAACGGGGGCGTTGTCTGGACCGGTTGGAAGGACTGGACACTTGGTCGAATCTTCCGACCCCATTTTGGCCTCAACGAACTCTATCCCCTCGAGGTCGCCCTTAACGAGAGGATGAACGAGGTAGGATTCCGGGTCGAGAATCGGAGCCTCCCGGTCCTCCTGATCTTTGAACAGACCTGGGCGGAATTCGACCGATCGAACCGACCATCGGTGGCGGGTGACCAGGCGTTGTCGAATCCCGATGACCCCGATCTGTTTGTCGGTTTCGGAAGCACCGCCAAGGACCACCAGGATATTCCAACAACTTCGTTGACGGCTTCTTGGGGCAACAACCGCTGGGAGGGCGTTGCCACCCTCCTCTCATCAAATGCGGACCTCAGCGCTCCAGGAACACTCTGGGAAACCTACGATATTGGGGGAGGATCGATCGGAACGACCAGTTGGGTCGATGATGTCGTCGGCGCGTCCGAAATGGACAGCCTGGTCGGCACCCTCCGGCTCGGCTTCCGATTGGCGCAGGCCTGGACCCTCCGATTTGGATACTCCTACCGAGATGCCTCGGCGGATTCCACCCTTCTGGGCCGCCGCCTCCTTCATACCGTCAACCCGACGGGCCAAGTGTTCGAAATCGAAAGGGTTATCGACGAGACTGGATTTTACGACTTTTCGACCACCGATACCCGCCTGACCCTGGACTGGCACTCCGGCGCGTGGAATGCATGGGGCGGATTGTTTTCAGGCCAACGCGACGTTGCCTGGAGATTGACGACCGATGGTTCTTCAGTCGATGTCAACCGGGACAGCGACGGCTTTCATGTCGGGGCCGCCTGGGCCGCTGATTCCGGTCTGGATGCCTCGGTCGAATACGAGAATGGCACCTTCGAGCGGTACGTCTTCCGTACGGACCCCGAAAAGGTCGACCGCCTGACCGCTCGAGTGCGCGCCAGGCTGGGTGGCGGTTGGAACCTCAATTTCCATGGCCGGTATGAACAGGCCGAGAATCCCCCCGATGCGGCATCACTCGACCGCGACTCGAAAGCCCATGGACTGGGACTCACCTGGGCCTCCCACAAGGATCGTCGGTCTTTCGGTTTGAATCTGGACCAGGTTTCCCTCGACAGCGAAACCGATCTTGTCCTGCCCAACGGTGATTCCGGCATATCCCGGTATGACCTCGACCTCCTGGTGGCAAGCCTCTTTGGGCAGGTGGTTATCGATCGCCTGCACCTCGAAGGCTCCATAACATACACAACGGACTCTGGCGAGACCTGGCCCGTCGATGCATTGAATGCGGTTGCCCGCGTTGGGTACGACCTCAACGACCAAACCCGGGTCGGCGCCTTCATCCAATATTGGGACTATGACGAAGAAAAGGCGGCCGGCGACGACTTCACCGCAACCCGCTACGGCCTCTCCCTGAGATGGAGTTTCTCCCGATGAATCGATGCCTCTTCCCTACCCTGCTGTTGTTGATGGCCCTCACTCCCCCAGTGTGCGCCGAGCGTCCAACGATGGAGGATTGCGCGATGTGCCACGACGAGGTCGCCACGGCCTTTGTCGCAAGCTCTCACGGCCGCGCCATGGCCTCTCGGTCTGATCAGATTCTCGCCACCGCCTGTTCGATGTGCCACGAGGCCGGTGTTGACCACATGGACGACCCAACGGTCGATAACGTCTCTCGAAAACCGGCTGAAGCCGCCTGCCTCTCGTGTCACAAGGATCAGGGAGCAAAAACGCTCAGTGGAACGCCTGGACATGTCCGAAACGGACTCACCTGTCTGGACTGTCACGATGCCGGTCACGACAACGGCACCGTACTTTCTGCCTCAAGGAACCGGTGCGTCGCATGCCACCAGGATGTCGAAGTCTTGTTCACCCTTCCCTTTGCCCATCGAAATGGGCTCAAACCATTTGACTGCCTCTCCTGCCACTTTGTTCACGGAAACAACACCGTCGCAAGATCGATCCTCGGTTCCAACGGCGGGGCCTGTGTCAACTGCCACAGCGAGAAGCGGCTCCCGCAGGTTTTCCCCCACCCACCGGCCGATCGACGAGGCTGCGTCAGCTGCCATGTCGCCCATGGCACCACCAATCCGCGGCAGTTGCAGCGTCCAAGCATCATGATGCTCTGCCTCGAGTGCCACTCCGATGTTCCGTCCTTCCACGACGTGACCCAACCAAAATATCGCAATTGCCAAATCTGTCACACCGCCATTCACGGGTCCAACCACGACCCCAGTCTGCTCAAGGAATAATCTCGAAGGAGGATCTATGCGTCGTTTTACTTATTGTCTCATTATCGGAATTCTCGCCTGCACCGCGGCCGTATTTGCGATCGACGGCTTCCAGGGTGACCCTGTCGAACAGGACCAAACGATCTTCAAGGACGGACAGGAAGAGCTCGTCGCCCGTTTGCTGGCGATCTATCCCCAGAAATCGCTTGAGGAAGGGGTCTACGTCGGTTCGGAGTACTGCATCGCGTGCCACACGGGCATGAGCGACTTCCGAAACACCCTGCATCGGATGAAGACCCGGGAAGCAACAGAAGAAACCATTGTCAACGACTACAACCAGAACGGTGTCAATGACTTCGTCGAGGGACTGGACTTCAATACCATCGATTCGGCCTTCGATGTCTACAAGCCCAACGCACCCATTCTCGGCACCAACGCCAACGGCTACACGATGACCATCGGCGAGAGCACCGGAAATCTGGTTGCCGTCCAGGGCGGCGCCGGGTGGAAGCAGCGCTACGTCCTCCGCATGCCCGTCACCGGAACCTCGAACGGGATTACCGCAGGGAACTACATCTCACCGGTCCAGTACAATTTGGCGACCAACGGCTATGTCGTCTATCACGGCGCCGACTGGTATGACACAGACAACATGCCCAAGTTCACGCCGAACACGTCGGCCGCCGACTTTGCGGCCAACAACAGCCGTTCCTACTCCAAGGGCTGCATCGGCTGTCACTCGACCGGTATCAAGACGGTCACGCAGGACGCCAACGGTGAGTACATGGCCGATCTCTATCCGGCTTCCCTGATCGTCCCCGGCGACCCCACCTATTGGGATTTCGACCACGACGGCAACAAGGATCTGACCAATGTCGGCTGCGAGAGCTGCCACGGTCCCGGTTCCAACCACATTCTCAACGGTCCCTCGGCCGACGATATCGTCAACCCCGCTGATCTGGACACGACCGAGGCCAACTGGGTATGCGCCCAGTGCCACATCCGGCCCAAGTCCGTCCCGGACAGCATCCATGGCTATCCCTACGACGAGACCGAGGACCGGCAGTGGATTCCCGGCAGCGGTGAGGACTTCACAGCCTTCTGGACCGACAGTTCCGGTCGCTGGCCTGATGGGAAACATGCCAAACAACACCACCAACAGTGGGACGACTTCGAGGAGAGCGACAAACCGGCATTCCAGTTCCACGAGGTTCGCTGCTACGAGTGTCACAATCCGCACAAGAACACCGCCAACAAGCATCAGATCGTCGAGTCCATTACCGACAGCGGTCTGGTCATCGCGACCTCGAACGACAACAACACTCTGTGCCTCGCCTGCCACGCCACCCATGGAGATTTCGAAGAGATCACCGTGGAAATGGTGGCCGACTACGACGAGAACATGACCGAGATCGGCCAGATTGTCAGCGCCCATTCCCATCATCCCTACGCCCCCGAGCGTTCGATGGGTCTTTCGCGTTGTTCCAAGTGCCACATGCCGAAGGTGGCCAAATCGGCGGTGAACTTCGACATCAACTCCCACACATTCGAGCCCATTCCGCCGGAGAAGACCCTGATGTACCAGGATGACGGCGGCATGCCCAACAGCTGCGCCGTCAGCTGCCACGCCACCAAGGTTAATTCCTGGGGACTTGGTATTGCTGCGGACATCGGCGTGTGGAACGATGGCTTTGCGGTCGACACGGCCAATAAACTGATGGAGTACTACGGTCCGGGTGGATCCTGGTGGGACACCGATGCACCCAAGTCCATGGGCGGGTTGATCGTCGATGACGCTCTTGCTCCCGGGGAGTACCAGTTGCCCGAAGACTTTGACGCAGAAGACTGATCCAGATCACCAACCAATGACAACAGGGGCCTTCGGGCCCCTGTTGTTTAATACCCTCGTCCTCGATCAACCAGATCCACCAGTGTCTCTCCCGATTGCAGGCGCCTCCAGTTTTCCACGATGCGCTCGGCTGCCCCTTTTGGATCGGTCAGGGCGGCTACGTGGGGCGTGATCGTGATGCAGGGGTGCTTCCAGAAAGGATGATCCTCCGGCAAGGGTTCACGCCGAAAGACGTCAAGAACGGCGTGACCCGGCCTGCCGCTTTCCAGGGCCGGGATCAAATCTTCTTCGACGAGATGCGCGCCTCGACCGACATTGATCAGGAGTGAATCCTTCTTCATGCGAGAAAACAGTGTCCCCTCCAGTAAGCCCTCGGTGTCAGGAGTCAGCGGCAGAAGACAGACGACAACGTCGGCTTCGGGTAACGCCGCTTCCAGGCCACTGCGCCCAGAGAAACCCTCGACACCATTCAGGGCCTTTCCGCTCCTTCTCCACCCAAGAACCCGGTGTCCAACGGCCTCCAGACTCCGGACAACCCCTGAGCCCATCCTTCCCATCCCAAGCACGAGAACGGTGCATGCGAATGAGTACGACCGGGGCCTCCATCTTCCCAAGTCCTGGTCCTTTCGATAGCTGGTCCAGCCACGGCGCCAGTCGGCGATGGCGGTCACAACGTACTCGGCCATGCCGTGGGCCAACGCGCCGTCAACCGTGCGAACAACTGCGACGTTTGCAGGGAGATCAGCGTCTCCCACCAGGCTCTCGACACCGGCGCCAAACGATGCGACCAGACGTAGATTGGGAAATGAACTCCACAGACCCTGGGGTTGCCGCCAGGCGACGATCATCTCGACCTCTTCCGGGTCGCCGGCCTCCGGCCACACCCTGGCGTCGATCCCTCGGTCGAGGTTCTGCACGTCGGCAGCCAGACGATGGGCATCCTCAGGTCGTTCAGGCATGACGATGAGAAGTGTCACGAGCCTAGCCCCCTCTCAACCGAATGTAACCAGGGCGATCCCGATCAGAGCCAGACCGGCAGCCACCCAGCGACGGCCCGTCAATGGCTCATGAAGAAAGACCGCCGCCAAGACCAGGACGAACACCGTGCTGGTCTGATTGAGAATTGCTGCCGTGCCGGCCTGCGTGTACTTCATCCCGGCAAGCCACAGCAACAGGGCCAGAAACGAACCCATGATCGTTCCGGGTACGATGAAGCGCCAGTCGGCCCGCGGAAGAAAGACTCCCCAGATCCTCTTTCGGTCCCGGGCGACCAATGCAACCGGTACCATCGACGCAAAACTGGCAACCTGTCTGAAGGTGGTCGCCCACAGAACCGACGAGTGTTCCAGCACCGGCTTGGCCCAGATGATACCCAGAGCCAATGTTGCCATGGCGCCGGCGCCCCACAGGGAGCCGATCACAAGATCCCGATGAGTCGCCCCCTCCGGCGGGACCATTCGTGTGGTCAACACCACGCCGCCGATAACCAGCACCATCCCGAAGATCTGCAAACCGTTGAGACTCTCACCGAGCATCAGAAAAGCCAATCCGGCGACAAAGGGAGAGTAGAGACAATCGACAATCGAGTTGATGCCGGCCCCCACCATGTTTAAACAATGGTGGAACATGGTGTCGGAGATTGCAATACCGACGATTCCGCTCAGGGCCATCCAAAGGTAGTCCTCGGTTGGATGTGCCCCAAGGAGACTCTCCCCAAAAAGTGTGAGAACCCCCAGCAGCAAAAGAGCCGACACACCCACACGAAAGAGGTTGAGCGAGAAGGGAGCCGTCGTCTCCCCGGATTTACGGAAGAAGATAACCGCAACCGCCCACACGGCCGCCGCGCCCAACGAGAAGAACTCACCGGCATACTGCATCCGGCAGAGGGTACATCAACCCGGGGGCCAAAGGCGCCCCCGCTGCTTTACTCCAGGATCAGGTCGGCCACAGCGGGTCTGTGTTGACGATCCTCACCCACGCCAATTCCATCCAACTGAGTCGATTGGTTCTCAAGACCTTCCAGGTTAATCAACGGCAAACCGTCCTCCAAGATCACCAGGCGCCCATCGGAGAGGCCGGGCAGGGACCGTCGCCAAACAACTTCAAACTGTCGATCGGCGGAGACCGCCTCGATCCACTGAGTCACAAGCCGAGATCCATCGGCACGGCGGAGGCTCATTGCGAACAGGGCCCGTTCCCCCCTATGCCGCATCAAGAGCACGAAGAGGGGTTTCCCATCCTCGTCAAGACCGGCAAAAATCGGACCTGACGCCCTCGAAGAGAGGCCCGCTCCGGTCAAACGGAAGGTCGCTCTGATCCTTTCCACCAGTTGATCGAGAAGCATCGGCCGCAGCTTCAACGGAGGAACGACTCCCGACCATGCGTTCGTATTGCCGCTCTCGAATCCATCGCCGAATATCCAGTCGGCCAAGGCCGTCACATGATCGACATCGGTCGCCGTATTGTTCCCCGGTGCCGGATCCGTCAGGCCGGTCTGAGGCGTGATGGTCGCGGCATTCGAGCATAACCCGGACGAGACCGCCACTGTGCAGGTTGCGGTATAGGTTGCACTTGTGCCGGCCGGTAGATTTGCGGCATCGTTGAGAACGCCTGCGCCCGCGACGCCACACGTCGCCCCTCCGGTCGTGGTGCACGTCCATATACAGTCCGTCAACTCGGATGGAAACACATCCGTAATCACCGTATTCGGGGCATCGCTGGGCCCGGGGTTCGAGGCAACGATGGTGTAGGGATAGCGGAAGGTTTCGACGATTTCGCCGCGGAAATTGCTCTTGGTCACCGAGAGATCGGCCTGCGGCGTCACACTGTCGACATCGGTGGCCGTGTTGTTGGCCGGATTGGAATCCTCGACCATCGGGGCCTCGACAGTCGCCGTATTGGTCACGGTCCCGGTCGCCGACTGATCCACCATGCACGTCGCCGTGTAGGTCACGACACCACCGACCGGCAGATCGACACTGTCGGCGATATCGCCGACTCCGCCGGCCGTACATGTGGCGCCGCCGGTGGAAACGCAGGTCCAGCTACAGCCCGACAACCCAGCCGGGAAGACATCACTGACCGTGGCAAGGATGGAGTCCGGACCCACCGGATTCGACGCAATCACCGTGTAGGTCAAGGATTGTCCCGGGATCGCCACCGCCTGACCGTCGTCCTTGGTAATTTGCACATCGGCCTGGGCGGGGCGAAAAATGGAAGCCGAACCCATTCCTTCAATTTCTCCGGTATTGTCTCCTGGAGAACCCACGACAAGCCATCCCTCCTGGATCGCGACGGAGGTCCCGAAGTCATCATCAGGCTCGGGATCGCCTGGACCCACGGTCGATTGAAGGCTCCACGTGGCGCCGGAACGGAGATAGACAAATGCGGCCCCTCCACTACTGCCATTTCCGTCCGGCATCCCAACCGCGATGCTGTCCCCCTCCAGCGACACCGACGTTCCAAACGCTCCCTGGTTCACCGGGCTTGCGGCAAACAGCTTCTGCTGCTCGCTCCAGGACGTACCCACCCGTTGGAACACATAGGCGGAACCCACATCCAACTCACCACCGAAATCGCTCCATGGTGCACCCGCCACGATCGTGTCGGCGTCGATCCCAACCGAATAACCAAGTTGGTCCCCGATGGCACCATCCCCAGCCACCAGCTTGGCCTGTTCAGCCCAGGAAGTACCTGACCGCTGAAAGACATAGGCCGATCCCTTGTTACCGGCTCCAGGGGCACCCACCACTGCGGTATCCCCGTCGACCGCTACCGACCAACCGAAGTAATCCCGAGCTACACCATCCCCGGCCGTCAACTTGGCCTCCTCTTCCCACCTCCATCCCGTATCAACAAAGATATAGGCCGATCCCCGGGAATTGACGGTGTCAGGAGCACCCACTACAACGGTGTCTCCGTCGATCGCCACCGACCAACCAAAGTGGTCACCCGCAACGGCATCCCCGGCCACAAGTTTGGTGCTTCCACTCCAGGACGTTCCGGACCGCATGAAGAGAAATACCGAACCCGCACCGGGGCCTCCGGTGTTGTCCCCTTTGCTCCCCACTGCGACGGTTTCACCGTCGATGGCGACCGAACACCCAAAAAAAGGACCAAGACTGTCGTTCATCAACTTCGCCTGGAGAGCCCAGGAGTCTCCCGTTCGCACAAAGATGCCGACTGAGCCAAAGCTAACGCCCAGTTTCCTGTCTCCGGGGGCACCAACCACCACCGTGTCACCGGAGATAGCCACCGAATTCCCGAATTCATCGTCAGTGGCTGTGTCTATTGAGATCAGATTCTGCTCTTCGCTCCAGCTGGAACCGGTTCGCACAAAAGCCCACGCCGAACCGGCATCGATACCGCCGTTGTAGTCATCCCTGGGGGCGCCGACGAACACCCACTCCCCGCTTACGGCGACTGATGTGCCCATCTGGTCGCCGCTTTCAAGCCCGCTTCCAACCAGTTTCTCCTGTTCAATCCAATCACTTCCGGAACGAACGAAGACGTAGGCAGATCCCGCCAGACCCTCGGAAGAGGCGCCCACCACTGCGGTATCCCCGTGGAACGACACGGAATTTCCAAAGTAGTCCGAATACGCTGCGTCACCGGCAACGAGCTTCGTCTGCTGAGTCCACGTGGTACCCGAGCGAACAAAGACATAGGCCGAACCCGCGTTGGTACCTCCGGCATGATCGTCCGATTTGGCGCCAACGACGACGGTATCGCCATCAATGGAGACCGAGCCGCCGAAGAAATCGCTGAACGCCGCATCGTCCGCACCCAGCTTGGCGTCTTGACGCCAGCTGGCCCCGGAGCGCACAAAGACGTAGGCGGAACCGGTATTGGTAACGGTGGTGTCATCGGCGATCGCACCAACGACGACGCGGTCTCCGGAAACGGCCACCGAGCACCCAAACTGATCATCGGCCGCACCGTCGAAGGCGACTAGCTTGACCTGCTGAACCCAATCGGTGCCCGAGTAAACGAAGACGTAGGCGGAACCGGCGTTGGAACCCCCGGCGTGGTCGTCGTAGCGCGCACCGACAACCGCCGTAGTCCCGTCAAGACCCACCGAAATTCCAAATTCATCGCCCGTCTCCCGGTCATCGGCCGTCAGAGTATCGGCCAATGACCATGTCGAATCGACACGAGAATATACGGCCGCGGTGCCGGAATCGGTGTCGTCCTCCGGAGCGCCGATCACCAGCCAGTCCCCATCCACGGCTACCGAGGTCCCGAATCGGCCACCGCTTGATCCATTCAGCACGGCCTGAAGGTCCCAGGCAGAGCCGGAGTGCACATAAATGTAAGCAGCACCGCTCTCAAGCGTGTTGGTCGAGATATTCTGGCCCGGGGCCCCAATCACCGCAGTGTCACCATCGATGTCGACCGCAAAACCGTAGTAACCCTGATCCTGAGCGAAAGGATCGTGCGTGGGCAGCAGGAGTGCAACCTGGGTCAGCAGCGGATCGACGGTCAAAGGAAAGGCGGCCCCGGCAACATCGACCCTGACCTCAATCAGATCGTCCTGGAGAGTGAGAGAGGCATTCAGGTCGCGACCGCGGGCATCCCACGCGCGCAGGCCGGCGTAGCGGACCACGGCTTTGGCACGGGCATCTTCAAACTGAACCCCATCACCCGTTGGCGTCAGCGAGGGCTGCAGACTGCCGGAGACTTCCATTTGGAGGTGGAGGGTGGAGGGCTGCAGTGCCCCCGGAGACATGCCGATGGTAAATCCCTGTTCGATCCCCCGACGATCGTTGATGTACCATTCGGTCAGGTCTCCGCGCCGGTACTCAATTCGGTCACCGCGGGTCTCGGGGCCAACTTCCGCAACCGGCACTACGGTCCCATCCCATCCCCAGGCCGTGAACCGCAGGGCCATCCGCCATGGTTTCATCTCGTCGAATG
>CAYSHZ010000048.1:0-16262 GCA_964430905.1 uncultured Thermoanaerobaculia bacterium
GAAGCTCGTTTCGGATTCGACTGGAGGCCGGTACGCAGGTGAGAGGTACGGGTTAAGATAAGGCATGAAGTGGTGGTTTGGATGCTGTGTCGTGCTGGCTGTAGGTTGTGGCTCTCCCGCGGCAGACTCGGTTGACAGGTTGACGCCGCGTTTGCGAAAAACTGTGGTCTGGGTCGGAGAGGCAATCGATGAGGACTCTTCGGCGAGCCTCAAGAGAGCCGGTGTCGATCTTCTGGTTGTTCGGCGGGGCTTTGTCGATCTAACGACGGGATCGCCGGTTATCAAGATTGACCCGGCTCCGGAAATCGCTGGAGAAATTCCAGTCTCGGCAGCGTTGCGTGTCGAAAGCGGGTCAACCGAGCTCAAGCCGGAAGCTGCCTCGGCTCTGTGGAGGGGACTGGAGCCGATCATCGGCGATACGACCGCCGAGATTGTCCTTGATGTGCCGACGCTGTCCCCAGGTATCCCCGATTTCATCCGGGCGCTGGACCAGGTTTCAGTTCTGCCGGTAGTCCCGATCTTGACGGTCAATCAGATTCGAACCAGCAATGGCATGGCGACGGCCATCGCTGCGGGGACGATCATCGTTCCCTTGTACGGTCCCGGTGCGGTTGGCCTGCGAGGCGTCAGTGAGTTGAAGACCAAACCCCTGGCCGAAAGGCTGGGTCCGCTTGCTGCGACTTCAGTCAGGGTCAGAGCGGGGATTGTCCTGACGCCGCGGACCGAACCGCAACTGACCGAAATGGGTGATGGGCTGGACGTTCTCTGTGAGAACGGTCATGTTGAAATCAATACATCTTCCAAACTGGATCGAGCCTTCATCTTCCGAAAGCCGATTGACTGGAACGGAAGACGGTGGCAGGCCGGGGACATCTTCGAGCTCCGTTGGATGGATGCAATACGTATGAATTCCGCCCTCCGGGAATTGAACACCATCGGCTGTCCTGAGGTGGCGGGTTGGGATCTGGTGACCCTGCCTTCTTCCGGTGGATCATTGGGGATTGATCGTCGTGCCCTGCTGGCCTACCAGGAGGGGAAGGGCCCGGAACCGGAGTTGGAAGTGGAACTCGAACGTCAGGGCCGAACATTGCGGGTGGCGGTCGTCAACACCGGCCCTTTTACGTCGGTCGTGTCCGGGCATGGGAACTGGCTGGAGGTCGCCCTGAAATCGGGCTACCTGGTTGCAAAGAACGCAGGATCGTTTGACCGGATCGTGGTTGGGAAAAAGGTGGGTGATCGCTGGAAGCCGGGTATTGGGTCCGGGGTTAATGCCGTACGGTATTCCGAAACCTTCCTCGGTCCGAACGAGGTTCTGAAGACCGGGTCCATTCGGTTGCCCTCAAGTCGTTCCAAGGTCACTGTTCGGTGGTCGATCAAGCTTTCGGATGGGACAACGGTTTCGGGCCAAATGGGAGGCTAGGGGAGAGGCCGACAACCGGAAAGATCTTGGCTGTGGGTCACTCTCGGATCATCGAAAAAGCGTGGATCTTTCGGCCTTCGAGGATGTATTTCGACTCGAAGCCGGTTACGGGGAGTCCGGAGAATGCCTCCTCCGGGTCGGTCGGAGTGAGACCGGGCGTCTGTTCCAGGACCGATTCGATGACCTCCGCGTAGCCCGGGTGATCGCTCTTGATGAGGAGGGGCGCTCCAGGCTTGAGACAACGAACCATGGCTTCGGTGACCTCGGTCTTGAAGAGGCGCCGTTTGTGGTGACGTTTCTTGGGCCATGGGTCGGGGAAGAGGACGTAGAGGGCGTCAACCGACATTGGTGCCAGTAATCGGAAGAGCAGGTCTTCGGCAGTGGTCCGGAGCAGACGGACTCGAGAGAGGCCGCGGCGTGCGGCCTTGTCGCAGACCATTCGGTGATACTTGGCGGCCCGTTCCACGGCCAACAGGGACAGATCTGGATTCTCGGCCGCCAACTGGAGCAGAAAACGGCCCTTGCCCGAGCCGATTTCGACATGGACCGGTCCCTGGTTCCCGAAGATGTCGGGCCATTGAAGTGGGATCGTCACGGCATTGAGATCAATGTCGATTGTCACTCGGGGTCCTCGTCCTCCAGCCCCAGGTGAACCATCGTGATGTTGAGTTCCTCGGCAAAAGCCAGAACGCGTTCATCTCGATAGAACTCACCGTAGTAGATGGTTCGAATGCCGGCATTGGCGATCAGTTTGAAGCAGTCGAAGCAGGGAGATGCGGTGACGTAGATCTCGGCGCCTTCGAGGCGGACTCCGTGACTGGCGGCCTGAACCAACGCGTTGGCTTCCGCGTGCACCGTACGAATGCAATGACCGCCCTCCATCAGGCAGCCGACATCGGTGCAATGGGCCGCACCTCGGATGGATCCGTTGTAGCCGGTGGAGAGGATGGATTTGTCGCGGACGATGACCGCTCCAACGTGTTTTCTCGGGCAGGTCGAGCGTGTCGCCGCCTGCAATGCCAGGTTCATGAAATACCGATGCCAGCTGGCCCTCATCGTGCCCTCCTCATCGGCCGGCCGTCGATCGTGCCGACGGTCCCCAGTGTGTTACGCCAGATCGCAGGCCGGGAAGAAGAAGGCAATCTCAATGGCGGCGTTCTCCGGGGAATCCGACCCGTGGATTGCGTTGCGCTCAATGCTCTCGCCGTAGAGTTTCCGAACCGTGCCCGCATCGGCATCGGCCGGGTTGGTGGCACCCATGACGGCGCGCAGGGAGGGGACGGCCTGATCACGCTCGAGAGCCATCACCCACACGGGACCGGACGTCATGTAGGCCACGAGGTCGTTGTAGAACGGCCGTTCCTTGTGAACCGCGTAAAAGGCCCGGGCCTGGGCTTCGGAGAGGTGGGTCATTCGGGCGGCGAGAATGGTGAACCCCTCGTTTTCGAGATGGGCGATGATCTTGCCGGCGTTGCCCTTTTCGACGGAATCGGGCTTGATGATCGTGAAAGTGCGTTCGCTCATGTTTCCTCCTGATACCCGTCCCGATAAGGGACTGGGGTGGGGATGATACACGAGTTGGTTCCCGCCTGGAACCGGTGGTTCTTCACGACCCTGCCTCGGCAATTCTGACGGTGTGTCGCATCGGTGGAGTCGGGCAGAATATCTTCTGTTACCCTCCAACGACCGGAGGGCCGCCGATGAAACGAGTTCCCGACGTTTTTGTCATTGTTTTCTCGCTGATCGTCTTTGCAGCAGTGTTGACCTGGGTTGTTCCCGGCGGCCATTACGATCGGGTCGAGGTCAAGGTCGGCGAGGGGACCCGTGAGGTATTGGATCCGGATTCATTCCAGTTCCAACCGTCCGAGCCCCAGACCCTCGAAGTTCTGACCGCCCCGATCGAGGGCTTCATGAGACATGGCATCACCGAGATCGTCATCTTCATCTTCCTGGTCGGTGGTTCCTTTTACGTGCTCAACGAAACGGGAGCGATTGCTGCAGGGATCGAACAGATGATCCGCTTGTTGGGAAATCGTGAGTATCTGATCATCCCGATCGTCATGACGGTGTTCTCGATCTTTGGCGCCGCATTCGGAATGTGCGAGGAGGCGATACCGTTCGTTCTGATCTTCGTGCCCTTGGCTCTGGCCCTGGGCTATGACTCCATCGTCGGCGTTTCGCTGACGTTCCTCGCCGCTGGGGTTGGGTTCGCCGGCGCCTTTCTCAATCCGTTCACGCTGCAGATCGCCCAGGGTCTGGCGGGGATCCAGCCGGTGTCCGGATGGGGCTATCGGGTGATTGTGTGGACGGTATCAACGGGGGCAACGATCGCCTGGGTGATGGTCTACGCGGCCCGGATCAAGGCAGATCCGACGAGGAGTCCGATGTACGAGCTGGACAGAGAGCGGAGAGAAGAGATTCTGGCCCAGCAGGCGGAGATGACCGAGTTCACGTGGCGCCATGGGGCATCGCTGTTGATTCTGGTTGGCGGCATGGTGGGGATGGTTGTCGGGGTTGTGTACCTGGGATGGTACATCGTCGAATTGGCCGGATTGTTCTTCGGCATGGGACTCCTGGCGGGAATTGTCTCCGGGATGAGCCCCAACCGTCTGGCCAAGACATTCGTAGCCGGTTGCAAGGATATGACCGGCGCCGCGCTGATCGTCGGGTTTGCCGCCGGGATCATCGTACTGTTGGAAGCAGGACAGGTGATGGATACGATTCTCCACGCCATGGGAACCGTGACCGCCCGATTGCCCAGCCTGGTTGCCGCCTATGCGATGTATGGCATGCAGCTCTTCCTCAACTTCTTTATTCCATCGGGTTCGACCAAGGCTGCCCTGACCATGCCCCTGATGGCGCCTCTGGCCGATCTGTCGGGTCTGACGCGACAGACGGCGGTGTTGGCCTACCAGTTCGGAGACGGCTTCACCAACATGATCATCCCGACTTCCGGGGTGACGGTCGGAACGCTGGCGATGGCCAAAATTCCGTACGAGAAGTGGTTCAAGTGGAACCTGCCGTTGCAGTTGTTCTTCGTGGCGCTGTCATTGGTCTTTCTGATCTGGCCGGTCCTGAGCGGGTGGGAGTAGGAGTTCGACGCCGTCGTGGACGTGGATGTGGCTGGTGAGGGGGAACGGGCTCCAGCCGATCATGTAGAGTAGTGCTCCGGAGGAACCATGGCACGACAAGATCCCCACAGCTATGCCGACCTTGAACAAGGAATTACGGAACATATCGACCTCGATCTGGTCGTTGATTTCGACTCAAAGAGAGTTCTCGGAAGCGCGCGCATTCGTTTGGCTGCGGCGACGGACGGTATCTTTGATCTCGATACCCGTGCGCTGAAAATTCTCTCGTGCCGAATGGGAGACGGTCGGGAGGCGCCCTGGGATCTGGGCGACAACGACCCCATCTTCGGTTCTCGACTGCGTCTGGACCTGCCGGAGAGAACACAGGAAATAACCATCGCCTTCGAGACGACGGACGGCTCGACTGCCCTGGACTGGTTGGCGCCGGAGCAGACCGCGGGAAGGCGGCTTCCCTACCTCTACAGCCAGTGCCAACCGCACCACGCCCGTTCGATCTTTCCCTGCCAGGACAGTCCGAGGGCACGTTTTCGTTTCTCGGCTGCGATCACGGTTCCCAATGGCCATACGGTGGTGATGGCCGCGGCCTCGACCGGTTCGCACGAGGGAACCCAACCCAATACGACGACCTTTACCTTTGAAATGCCGCAGCCGATCCCCTCCTACCTGACGGCTTTTGCCGTCGGCGACATTGTGTCGCGCGATTTGTCCGACAGGGTGAGAATCTGGGCCGAACCCGAGGTCATTGACGCCGCAGCATGGGAATTCGGTGAGGTCGATCCGATGATCGGTGTTGCGGAAGGCATTTTTGGACCCTACGAATGGGATCGCTACGACATGATCGTCATGCCTTTCTCCTTCCCCTATGGCGGCATGGAGAATCCGCGTTTGACGTTCTTGACGCCGACCCTTCTGGCTGGAGACAGGTCACTGGTCAACGTGGTTGCCCACGAATTGGCCCATTCATGGACCGGCAATTTGGTGACCAACGCGACGATGGAGGACTTCTGGATCAACGAGGGTTTCACGGTCTGGGCCGAGAGGCGTATCCTGGAGGCTCTTGAGGGTGCGGAGTTTGCAGCCCTGCACGCCGCCAACGGCCGGACTGACCTCGAGGCGATCATGGCGGACTTCGGCCCGGACTCGCCCTATACCCAGTTGAAGACTCCCCTTGAGGGTGTCGACCCCGACGAAGTCTACTCAATTGTTCCCTACGAGAAGGGCTTCTTGTTCGTGACTCTCCTCGAACAGACCCTGGGGCGCGAGCCCTTCGACGCCGTCATCGGACGCTATATCGAGAAGTTCCGCTTTACGTCAATTACCACCGAAGAACTCCTGCAATTCCTCGATGCCGAGGCGCCAGGCCTGCTGGACCGGGTTGGGGTTCAGGAGTGGGTCTACGAGAAGGGTTTGCCGGCGAACGCTCCGGTCTTTACCTCGACTGTCCTGAAGCAGATTCGTGACCTGGCCGGGGAATGGGACAACGGTATTCGTCCGGACAAGAAAATGGTCGAGAGCTGGTCTCCCGAGGTGTGGCTGCTCTACCTCAATGCCCTCCCCAAAGTCCTGGATGGCGAAGACTGCGCCACGATGGACGAGGCTTTCGAACTCAGTACCTCGGGAAACTACGAGATCCTGGTGGCATGGTTGACCCTGGCCGTCCGTTCAGGTCATGACCAGGTCTTGCCGAGAGTTCGAGAGGTCCTGACGACGGTCGGTCGGGCGAAATTTTTGAGGCCCCTGTACCAGGAACTCTTGGCGCGGGAGGAACTGCACCCATTTGCCCATGAGGTCTTCGACGAGATGAAGGACCGCTACCACACCCTCGCCCGCGTGGCGATCGCGGGGATCTTCGAAAAGGCAGCGAAAAAGGGATGATTTCTTGGTGAACGCCGCAGGCCGCCGAGGTCGTTTCCTCACGAGGCGAGAATCTCCCCGTATCGAAACAGTTGCATCGTGAGTGTTGGTGGGATCATAATTAAGGCCATAGTTAAGGGCCTATTTTGTGGTACCATTGAACCAAGGAGAGACCGCCATGCCGCAACAGAAAGTAACGCTGGATCCAGAAATTACAGTTGAACTCACAAGGGTTGTCGGCTCGCTTGGCTATCGAAGCAAGAGCGCTTTCATCAGGGCCGCCATCGAGGAGAAACTCCAATCGGAGAGGCAGCGTCTCAGGCAGGCTCTTCGGAATCAAGCCTATGAGATGTGTGCTTCAGAAGCGCCAACAGCATTCTGGGGAGACCTTGAGGGAGAAGATTTTGATCAGCGGTGAGATCTGGTATGTCAGTCTTGATCCCACTGTGGGAGATGAGCTCCAGAAAATCAGGCCGGTGGTCGTACTCAACCCTGGCCATGACCGCCACCTCCGGCTTGCGGTCGTGGTTCCCGTCACAGGCTGGCGCCAGGGTTGGCAGGGGAACCCATTCTTCGTCAAACTTGACCCAGCGCCTACCAACGGCCTGGAAAAGACTTCGGCGGTGGATTGTTTTCAGATCCGCTCATTGAGTCACCGCAGGTTCAAACGCCATTTGGGGAACATCTCTGATGCTGTTCTTGATCAGGTTCTTTCGGCGGTCGCCCTGATCCTCGATATCGATTCCGTCCACTGCGAGACAGTTGTGTAGGTTCGAAGACAGGGCCTTTTCGTGCCTTATCGGGAACGTTCCACACCGACGCGCCCACATAGATCATCAAGGGGGCAGGTGGAGCACCGTGGGGAGACGGGGTGACACTGGTTCT
The DNA here is from genome assembly GCA_964430905.1 of uncultured Thermoanaerobaculia bacterium. Taxonomy (GTDB): domain Bacteria; phylum Acidobacteriota; class Thermoanaerobaculia; order Thermoanaerobaculales; family Sulfomarinibacteraceae; genus DAOWGJ01. Next base: position 7,252 of record CAYSHZ010000048.1, read on the forward strand.
GGCCGAAGGTGACCAGCAGATCGTTGATTGGGATCCAGACATCGGTGGGGAGCAAGACCATCAGGGCCTTTTCGGTCTGCTCGGGCTTCGAGGTTGAGACCATACCCATGCGGTTGGGGATGCGGTGGACGTGGGTATCGACACAGATCGCGGGGATATTGTGGCCGATGCCCAGGACAAGATTGGCCGTCTTGCGCCCGACGCCGGGCAGGGCCAGAAGGTCGGTTTCGTTTTGCGGAACCTTGGAGTCATGCTGATCGACCAGGATCGCCGAGATCTGCCGTAGTTGCCGGGCCTTGGTGTTGTAAAAACCGGCCGGGAAGATGGCCTTTGCGATCGTTGCCTCGTCCAGTTGGGCCAGTGCCTCGGGGGTCGAGGCCAGGTCGAAGAGTCGTGCCGAAGCCTCGGCAGTGACCTCGTCCTTGGTTCGCAACGAGATGACGCATGCAACCAGAATATGGAAGGGAGAGCGTGTGGCTCTTTCGACTTCGACCAGGGTTGTGACCCTGCACGTTTCGCGGAAGAGTTCCAGCCGGGCAACCAGATCACGGATTGTGGGTTCGTTCCAGATCGTGTTCATGATGGGGCCATGGTAACCCAGTGGCATTGCCCTGGACCTTCCCGGGTGTCTCGAAAGGCCGCAGTCCTTTTCAATCCGTGACGATCGGTGGGGCCACAGGCATTTCAGGGAAGATTCGCCGATAACCGATACCGATGGCGCCGAGGAGCCATGGCGTGACGAAGAAGACGGGGATGATGCAGAGGAAGGACGCAAAGGTCGCTATCAGCGAGGTGATGCCCAACAGTCCCAGGACTCCCCAGAGATTGCCCCACGCAGCTGTGGCGCTGGTCTTGAGTGCAGGAATGGCCTTGAGTTTTCGGTCGACAATCAGGGGGTACACAAAGATGAAGAGGGTCATGATCACTGTCATGACCGTCAGGATGAGCAGTAAGAAAATGCTGATCGACAACAGCATGGTCAATCCCATGATCTCCGGGGTGTCCTGTCCGGCAGCGGCCCCGAGAATGAACCCGGCAAAGAGAAGGACGTACGCGGGAATCATCACGACGATGACAACCGCCGCCAGGATCAGGCTGACGATCAGGCTGTCGCCGAAGAAGTCGAATCCCTTGAAGAGCATGTCGAAGGTGATGGATTGACCTCGCATCAAGGCAAACCAGGCGATGAAGATCCCACACATCATCGGTCCTGTCAGAATATTCATCGGGACGAAGGACTGCAACAGAATGCCGACCAGGGTGATGGCGAGAAAGACCCAGTACTGACCCGAAAGGAGGTTCCAGCTTTCGGATAGACAGTCCATCGGGCGGATGGGTACTCGTTCAAAGCTGGTCTGTGGGTTGGTCATGGTTAACTCCTTGTGGATGAACTGATATGGAGTCCGGGCCATTGGGTGAATCCCAGGGCTTCGGCCGCGTCAATCATTCGCTGGTCGAAAGATGCGAATTGAACATCCTGGTTCCTTTCTCTCAAGAAAATCATTGAGGAAAGGTGGATTGCGTCGAGCGTGCGGACGGGAAGGGGGAAGGGATCCAGCGCCCGCTCGAGTACAGGTGGCGCCATCTCTAGGATCGAGACGAAACTCAGCAGCTGCCGGGCGGGTTCTGTATGGCTTTCACCGAGGCCGTAGGCGTTGATCCTGGTGAACATCTCGTATTCGAGCAGCCGACTTGAAACGATGTCTTGGGACCAGAGTGTGAGTGGGGGCTGCTGTTCCTCCGAAAGGAGTTGCGCGAGAGCGACCGAAGTGTCGAGGTAGATCAACGATCTTCCCGATCCAGATCGATATCGCGTTCCAGTGTGTTCCACGAAGTGATTGGCATTCGTGGAGGCATGGCGACGTCCCCGGTTTTGAGACGGGGTTGCAACCATCCTCGCCGGACCGCGTCGGCCAGGAAGGCATCTCCCGGCGTTTCGGCACGCCCGGAGGATGGTGGGCCGAGTTCGGCGACGACACGGTCCCGATCCGTCACCAGAACAATCTCACCGGCCGCGACGATCCTGACGTATTCACTGAGGCGGTTCTTCAATACTTTGAGTCCGACGGCTCTCATACATTTAAAGTAGCTCCTGGAAGCTACTTTGTCAATTGCGTGGCCGGATGGTTTGACTGATCCGGCGGCCCGTGGTGGGATGAACCGGTGTTGAAGCCTGCATCATCTCAAGGACCTCTGATCCTGGCTGTGGGTCCGAGAGATGCAGAGGCGCGTTTGCTGAGTCGCCTTGAAACTCTGATGCCTCGCAGCCTTGACAGCATTGGGGCGCCGGTCCGAATCATCGTTCCCTCACGCAGCCTCAGACGCCATATCCTGAAGGCCGTGGGCGATCGTTTCGGGGCGGTGGTCGGTGTCGTCGTGCAAACCCACCGGGGCCTGGCGATGGAGGTGCTCAAGAGGGCGGATGTCGAGCTTCCGGCCGGTGGGGCCCGGGTTCAGGATCTCCTGGCCCGGCGATTCGCGGCGGACGAAGACGTGTTGCGATGTGATCTTTCGGAATTCGACGACGGGTATCAGCCGGTGGTTGCCGCGGTCCGGGATCTTCTGGATGCCGGGCTGGGACCCGAGACCTTTGAACCGGCGATTGAGGCCATCGGCACCGCGTTAAGGGGAAGAGAAGCCGAGCGTGCGGTGGCAGTGATCAGGGTGGCGGCGAAGTGCCGGGTGGCGGCCGAGGCGATGGGGCTGGCTCACCGGGGAACTCTGCATCAATGGGCCGCTCGGGCGGTCATCGAGCGGGGCGATGCCGTTCTGCCGTCGAAGGCACTCCTGATCCACGGGTTTGCCGAGGCGACGGGCCTGTTGTCGGATTTCCTGGAACTGTTGGTTCAGAGATGTGGCGCTGAGGTCATCATCGACCATCCGGTGGACCCGGTCCGGTCGACCCAACGTGATCCTGGGTGTGTTTTTACCGAAAGACTGACGGATCATCTCGGTGGGCCGGGCTCCGGAAGGGAAGAGACTCAGTCCGGGTCCGGGAAATCAGAGATCGATGCATTCCGGGCACCGGGCCCCGAGGCCGAGATTCGAGAAATCGTGGAACGAATCCGTCGGCTTATCAATGAGGATGTGGTCCCCGAGACGATCGGCGTGGTGTTTCGTCAGCTGTCACCACCGACGATTGCTGCAATCAGGCGCCATTTTGGAAGGCACGGCATCCCGTTTTCCGGGGAGGGCGCCCAGGCGCCGGGAGGGGCTCTCGCTCGGCAGGCCTCCGCCCTGGCCGAGCTGTTGACTGTGGGACCACAGGCGAGTACCGGAAGTTGGCTGGTTGCGAGCGTTCTGATCAATAACCTGGAGAGGCGGGAGGTTGACCTGGCGATGAGAACCCTCGGTGCGGCGCACCTGCTTGAGGTGGCGGCTCTCGAGGTCGAGGATGCCGTGGGGCCCGGCGGTCTTCGTTTGCCCGTTGTCGAGGGGGTGGATGAGGTTGAGGGTGACCTCAAGAAGAGGCGGAGGACCTTCCTGAAGAGGGATCTCGAACGGACAGTCGCCGACGCCGGCACTCTGGTTCGGATTCTCGAGAACCGTCATGAGCGAGCAACGGTCGGCGTCTTCTTCAAATGGATCCGTGAAGCTCTTGGGGCTCTCGGCCGGAGCCCGAGCGCCGAGTGTGGAGAGAGCCTTGTCCGGGCGATCGACAAGCTCGAGAGCGAATTGCCCGGATCCATCGAGGTCGCATGGACGGAATTGGCGCCTCTGGTGATGCGGGCCCTGGAAGGACTGGGCGCCGAGCCTCTGGGAGGGCAGGGCGGAGGAGTGCAGGTCCTGACTGTGATGGAGGCTCGCGGCCGAACCTTCGAACATCTCTTCGTGCCGAACCTCAACCGGGGAGTCTTCCCGGTCCAGGGGGCCGATGATCCGGTCTTCTCGTCAAAGGCCCGTTGTGCCGTAGCCCAGCTGCTGCCTGAGATTCCCCTCAAGCCCCGGGATCGGCCGGAGGAGCGATACCTCTTTGCACAACTGTTGAGTGCCGCGCCAAAGATCACCCTGTCGTGGCAGACGGTCGATGCCGACGGCAAAGAGTTGAACCCATCGGTCTTTGTCGAAAGGCTTCGCCTCGGCGGAGTCGTCTGGTGGCATCGGGACGGTCGGGGCGTTGGGGGAAAAGCCGATACGGGCGCCCTCGCCCAAGAGGTTCCGGACGCCTTCGGTCCAAGGCCGATCGAGAGCCCAAGGTCGTTGCTGGAACACGGAGTGGTCGAGGGCCTTGAAGGGCGTGGGGTTGGTTTTTTTGCGGCATTGGGACGACTTGCCGATATTGATCCCTGCCATGCGAAGGTTGTTCTTGATGAAATCGATCCGCCAGAGGCCAGGAGTGATCTTGGACCCTTTCTCGGTGCGGTGGGCATGCGTCCGGCCGCGGAAGTCTGGGTCACCTTTGTGGAGGCGCTGGTTGGGTGTCCGTGGAAGGCATTCCTGGAGAGGGTCCTGGGCATTGAGGCGCCGCCGGAAGCCTCTTTGAGTGAGGAGGGGCTGCGGGGTTCGATTGTCGGTTCGGTGGTCCACGAGGTCCTGGAACGGGTTGTGATCGAGGGAGGCGCCGGGTCGAGGCAGGGGCTTGACCAGGTACAGGCGGGACAGGCAGTGCGTGTTCCCCGACCGGGTGCCGCAACGCTCGGAAGAATTGCGGCGGAGGTCGCGCGGCGCAAGACCATCGAGGAGGGAGTACCTCTCCTTGGGCGTGCCGTGGGGGAGTTGGCCCGGGTGTTTCTCGAAAGGGCGCGTGAACTGGCGTGGTCCGATGGCGAGGCGTTGGTTCTGGGAGTTGAGACCATGGGGCGGGCCGATTTTTCGTGGGCCCAGCCCGGGAGTGGCGAGGAGACAAACACGGTCATCAGATTCCGTGCCGATCGTGTCGATCGGAGGCCTGATGGCGAAGGTCTTGTCCTGACGGACTACAAGACCGGGCTGCCAACCACCTCTTCCGCAAAGCTGGCGATTGTCCGGGGGCAACTGCTTCAGGGAGCAGTCTATGCTCTCGGGGGCGGCAGGGGCTCGCTCGGACGGTATGTCGTTCTCAAGGATGTCCCGAAACCGCTGATCGAAATCGACGAAGGGATGGCAGGCGGTGTGGTCCCACCCGTGCGGGCCGTCTTGGGATCCTGGGCGGAGGGCGTGTTCTTTCCTCGAATGAGCGGCCCGGACGGGAAACTCGAGGGCCCCTCCTGCCGCTGGTGCACCGTCCGATCAGCCTGTCTCCACGGGGACAGCGGCGTTCGACGACGAATGATCGATGCGTTTGCCGCCATGGATCCGGACGCACCTCTTCGCGTGCTCTGGGAGTTGCCGACAACCAAGGTCTCGGCCTCGAAGAAGGAAACAGGCTGATGGAGGGCTCCCTGAACCCCGTTTGTCTTCCGGATGCCGAGGCGCGGCTGAGCGCCCAGACGGTCTTCGATCGCCCCGTCGTTCTCGAGGCCGGTGCGGGTACCGGTAAGACCGCGGCCCTGGTGGCTCGGATCGTCGCCTGGTCTGTTGGGCCGGGGTGGGAACGAGCCCGGGCCGATCTCAAGGGGAGTGACATCGATGCCGAAAAGATCGCCGCGGCGGTTCTCGACGGGATCGTGGCCATTACCTTCACCGATGACGCTGCGGCCGAAATGACGCGGAGGGTGGCCCAGGCGCTGGACGATCTCCAGGGTGACGAACGGCTTGCCGGCGACCATGACTTTCCCGAGGGGACGCAGGTCATTACCGGGCTCGACCGGGAAGCCCTTCTCAACGATCTTGGAGTCATTCCGGCCAGGGCCGCAGCCCTCCTGACCGTCATGGAGAGGCTCCGGACCAGTACGATCCACGCCTTTGCACGAAGCCTGGTCGCCCGGTTCCCGGTGGAAGCGGGACTGCATCCGGCATTCGAGGTCGACGCCGATGGGAGGGCCGTCCAGGAATGCGTGGAAGGGGCCGTCGAAGAGGTGCTCGGCGGCGCCTACCGAGGCGAGGCATTTGAGAGTGAGGCCATGCTGCTGGCGGCCCATGCCATCGGACCGGCGGAGATTCGAAACGCGGTCATTGCACTGGTTGGGGACGGTGCGCCGCCTGAGGCTCTGGCCGACGATCCGATGGCCCCGGAGCGGTTGGGGCCCGTTGTGCGGGAATGGTTTGCAGATCTCGACGCCGTCGTTCCGGTGGCCGAGCAACTGGCGAAGGTCACGGGATCTTCCCGGACGGTGGCGACGGCAATCTGGCTCCTGGACCTGGCCGGTCTCGAACGGAATATTGGGAAGGGGGAGGGAGCGGCAGAAAGCCTGGCTGGTATGGCTCGTTGGATCCGGGAACAGCCGGAGTGGGACAAGAACGTGGGGAAGCTGAACGCCTGGGGAATCGGTTTCAAATTTGGCAAGAGGGAACAAGTGATCTTCGAGGCGGTGTCCGAAACCCAGTTCGATGCCGTCAGTAAATTGGCGCGAATGATGGACTTTGTTCTGTCCTTCGACCCCGAGGTTTTCGGCGCCCTCAGGCGCATTCTTCACGAGGTCCTGGCCCGGGTCGAGACGGAAAAGAGGCGCAAGGGCATCGTAGCCTTCCAGGATCTCCTGGTTGGCGCCCGGCGCCTCCTGGAAGACAACCCCGTAGTCCTCAGATCCCTCAGGGCCGAAATCACCCAGCTATTGGTCGACGAGATGCAGGACACCGACGGCGAACAGGCGAGGATCGTCGAGTTGTTGGGCCTGGCGGATGAGCAAGGCGAGGGGCCTGGTCTCTTCCTCGTCGGTGACCCCAAACAGTCGATCTACGGTTGGCGCAATGCGGACATGGAGATCTATCGCCAACTGGTCCGAACGGTCCAGGAACGGGGTGGCGTCGTGGGATCGCTGACGGCCAATTTTCGGTCGGTTCAGGAGGTCCTGGACGAGGTCGGTCGTCTGGTCGAGCCTGTGATGCATGAAGAGGAGGGTATTCAGCCGGCATTCGAACCCCTGGTGGCCGCCGGGGGCGCCCAGGACGAGGCACTGGGGCCGGAGGGGATGAGGACTGCGGTTGAACACTGGGTCTCGACTGCGGCCGGCGCCGATGGAGTTGGAATGAAGACCTCGGCGCCCGCGGCTGCGGAGTTGGAAGCCGAGGCCGTCGCCAGGGATGCAGCCGCGCTGTGGTCCACCGGGACGCCGCTGGGAGAAATGGCGATCCTGATGCGTTCCCGGGGCAGGCAGGCCGTCTTCCTGGAGGCCCTGAGGCGACACGGTGTGCCCTATGTCGTCGGCAAGGACCCCAACTACTACCGCACCCGGGAAGTCATCGAGGTCATGGCTCTCGTTCGACTGATCCTCGATCCCTTTGACGCCCTGGCCCTGGTCACCGTTCTCAGGTCACCGATCGTCGGCGTGCCCGATGCGGCCCTGCGGCCGCTGTGGAAGGCCGGACTGCCGGGTTCCACGATCGGGCTCGGTATCGAAGATCATTCGGACGACCTTCGGGGGTCGGTCGAGACGGCTGCCCGGGAAGTTGAAGGCTTGGATCTTGGCGGTATTGACCTTGAGCCTCTGTCCGGTTGGTCTGACGCCCTTGGAGGGTTTCTCTCGAAGTTGGCGGTCCTCAGGCGGTCTTTCGAGGAGGATCTTCCCGATGTCTTCCTTGAAAGACTGCGCCACATGTTGGCTCTCGAACCTTTGGCGGCCTGCCGGTTCCCCGGCGCCTACCGTTTGGCCAATCTGGATCGCTTCTTTCGGGACCTTGAGGAGGTCCTGGCCGACGGCGGCACGGCGGATGCCGTTGTTCGTCACCTGAGACGGGCGGAGCGAGAGAAACCTGACGAGACGAGCGGCCGTCCCCGCAGTGATGCCGAAGGGGTCAGGGTCATGACCATCCACGGAGCCAAGGGTCTTGGCTTCGAACATGTCTGGCTGATCCAGACTCATGCCGGGTCCAATTCAAACCGGTCTTCGGCCGAGACGGTGGTCAAGAAGGTCGATGGCCTCTGGGAGATGAACCTTCGGGGCCTTCGGACGCCCGGGTTTCTCGGGGTCACCCAACGTCGAACAAGGATGGAAGAGGCCGAACAGATTCGGCTGCTCTACGTCGCCTTGACTCGGGCAAAGAAAAGACTGGTGACTCTGGGTAACTGGATGCCGACCAGCGGTTCTGGCCCGATGCTGAAGATCTTCCAGAACCGGGCCGGTGGATGGCCCGTGTTCGAGGATGTGTGGCCTGATGCCACACATGAGGCGCATGTGGAGCGCCTGGATGCCCGGTGGGTCTGGCTGGGACATCCTCGGTTGGATGCCGGGGCACCGGAGGTCAATTCTCGAGAAGCGGGGAGGACGGCCGTCGCTCCCGCCAGGATTGAGGCCGACGCCGAACAGTTGGATCACTGGAGATCCAAGGCCATTGAGCATCAGGGGCGTCCCTGGCTTGCCACTGCCTCGGATGCAGGTCACCGGCTCTTTTTGGAGGAGACCGCCGATCGGCTCGACGGCGCCGAAAACGAGGCGGAGACTCCCCATGTGGCGGGCGTCGGGCAGAGGATTGCCATGGCCGTTGGGACGGCGATGCACGCTCTGTTGGAACACTTCGATCACGAAACGACGGACCCGGATGAGGAACTGGACTCGCGGTTGGAGGAGGCCCTTGTCCTGTTGACCGCCGCGCTGCCTCCAGAAGACCTCAGTAAGACCGCCGACGGGCGTCTACGGATGCTGATCAGGACCTTCCGCCACGGGCCTCTGTGGCAATCATTTTTGGCCCTTGAGGGATCGATTGTGGCCCGTGAACTCGAACTGGTGACAACGCCTCGTGACGGCATCACCGTCGGTGCTGTCACCGGTACGATCGACTTGGTCTATCGGGATCCTCAGACCGGCGAGATCGTCGTGGCCGACTACAAGACCGACCACCTGGAGAATGACCAGGAACTGCACAATCGTGCGGCCACCTATCGACCGCAACTGGAGGTCTACGCCGGTGCCCTCCAGGAGGCATTGAAGCTCGAAGTGACTCCTCGTCGAGAACTGTGGTTCCTTGAACGGGGCGTTATCACCGCGTGGCGGAGC
>CAYSHZ010000049.1:0-16229 GCA_964430905.1 uncultured Thermoanaerobaculia bacterium
TCGAGGAAATCAAGGGCTTCCGCGGAGGTGTACTTGTGTACTCCGCACAAGGAAGCCCGTAGATTGACGAAGAGATTTTGGAAAAGTGCCGTTTCCGAACGGGAACTAGCGAGGCGGTGCGGCATCTCCAATATTCAACCCCGGAGCCGGCAGGCTGGGAACGTTGATGATCCTCTCCAGCGGCTTATGCCCCGGCCACCTGATAATCAGCGTGTGGTCCCCGGCGGGAACCTTTTTCCGGATCAAGGGGATCTTTCCGATTCGGGCGCCATCGAGGAAAATCTCCCCGCCCGGTGGCGTATGACCGGGTAGGGGGTTGACCGTCAAGAATCCTAGATCAACGGTCAAACCGACGGTCTGACCGCCGGCTGAACTGATCTTCCTCCAGAGTTTCTGGGGTTCGAAGCCCTCCACATGCACCGTAAAAGAATGCTCTCCGGGCATCAGGCTGACGGTATGAATCTGTTGTGATTGTCTGGAACTGCCGATCCACTGACCATCGATTTGAACAGGCGAGGGCGGGTCGACGATCAGGCGAACCTCGACGGGTCCCTGGGTGGGGGAGGGTTCGGGAATCGGCGTTGCCGTTGCCGCCGGAGCCGGAGTGGCTGTCGGCAACGGTGTTGGGGAGGGCATGGGGGTCGCGGTCGGCAGGGGTGTCGGTGTTGGAACCCAGGGGGCGCCCTGGGGCCCGAAGACTACATGCTGAGCTTCCGGTGAAAAATACACCAATGCGCCCGCTCCACCCAGGAGTCCGACCAAGACCAGAAAGACAACCAGAACAGGGTTCCCCCGACGGCCCTCCCGCTGCTTGAATTCCGGTTCATGGTGTATTTGGGGACCATCATTTTCGGGTGATTGTTCGAGGATCTTGGTACCCTGCATGGGCGTGGTGTTGGGTTCGGCCGACTCGATCGCGGCAGGGGGCAATCGATCGATTGCCTCTTTGAGAAAACCGGTTGTGACCTCCTTGAGGTCAGCCCCGGGCAGGGTTCCTGCTGGAACGAGACGGAGGGCTTCGATCAACTGGTCAACGGTCTGAAATCGATGATTGGGTTCCTTCTCGAGGCACTTGGTGATCAGGGCCTCAAGTTCCGGAGGGCAGGCGGGGGTGAAAACCCTCGGGTTTTCCGGAGTGTCGTTCAGAATCCGGTAGAGCACGTTGCTCAGGGACGAGCCCTTGAAAGGTCGGATACCGGTAATCAACTCATATCCGACAACTCCCATCGAGAAAATGTCGGTTCTCTGATCGACGGTTTCACCCTGGATCTGTTCCGGCGCCAGATATCCGGCAGTCCCAAGGGCAATACCGGTCTGCGTAAGATTGGAGGTGCCCTCGAGACTCTTGGCAATCCCGAAATCCATAATCTTGACGGTTCCGTCTTCAAGAATTCGGATATTTGATGGTTTGATGTCACGGTGAATGATGCCCCGCTGGTGAGCGAATCGGAGACCTTCCGCGACCTGGAGGAGCACGGAAGTCACTGCATTCAGATCACCGAGCACTCCTGAGTTCAAAAGATGGTCAAGATCGAAGCCAGTCAGATACTCCTGAACAAGGTAGGGAACTCCATCCTGAATCCCAAAATCAAACACCATCGTGATGTTGCGGTGGACCAAATTGCCTACGAACTGGGCCTCCTGATGAAACCGTGTGCGGATCTCCTCGTCTTCCGACGCACACATCTTGATGGCGACCGGTCGTTTTATGAACGGATCCCAAGCCTTGAAGATGACCCCAAATCCGCCAACCGCAATCTGGGAGATCACTTCATATTTGCCGATACGTTGCGGTGTCTCCATACGCGAGGATTGTACCTTGGATTGCGCCGGTTCCCATCTGAAAATTGGTATTGTCTCAACAGACGGCTTTTGGGGATTCGATCACTTCAAGATGCGTACTCCGCACAGAAGCCTGTAGATTGACGAAGAGATTGGGGAAAAGGGCCGTTTCCGGACGGGAACTAGCCGTGGGTCAGATGGAAGGACAGTTCTTCAAGGTAAACCTTGAGATCAACCGATGTGACGCGAACTGCTTCGGGCGCCTTGACCCTGATCGGTGCGAAATTCAGGATACTTTTCAGGCCGGCATCGGCCATCTCATCACAGACTCTTTGGGCGGCGGTTGGCGGTGTCGTGATGACTCCGATCTCAACCCTTCGCTGCTCAACGATGTCCGCAAGCCGAGCCGCATCCTCAACCAGCATTCCGGCAGGAGTCGGCGTGTTGATCCTGGATTGATCGCTGTCCAATACACCTACAACCAGAAAGCTATCACCGGAAAAGCGAGAATAATGGCACAGTGCCGTCCCTAGATTTCCCGCCCCAACGATCACCATGCGGCGTTCACGATCCAGACCGAGTATTTCCACGATATACCTTCGAAGATCACGAACCCCATACCCGACACCCCGGACACCGAACTCGCCGAAGTAGGCGAGGTCCTTTCGAATCTGGGCCGAATTGAGGTTGAACCTCCTGGCCATCTCTTGACTGGAAACGGTTTCAATCCCCAGTTCGATCAGCCGATCCACACATCGGAGATAAACCGACATGCGCCCGATCGTTAGATCGGAAATAGTCGAAGGATCAACGTGTCGTTTATGGGATGCCATGGGGACCTCACTGATTCATCAAGGGATTGGACTCGGCATTCACGCATGTGGCAATTTTCACAAGTAAATCCTAGCCTGAACACACAGAGCCGTCAATCGAGGCTGTCGGGAGCAGTGCAACCGCCTCCTGATGGTATCCTCCCGAACGACAGTGCAGGGGCCGATGGAGGGCACATGGACCACCAGTTGATGACAATCCTTGATTTCGGATCACAGTACACCCAATTGATTGCGCGGAGATTGAGGGAAATGGGGGTCAAGACCATCATAGAAAGAGGGGATATGGCGGCCGAGGAGATCAGGCGCCAGGGCGCGATCGGTGTCGTTCTTTCGGGAGGACCCGCGTCGGTTTTCGAGGAGGGCGCGCTCCAGGTGGATCCGAAGGTCTTTGACCTGGGAGTTCCGATTTTGGGAGTCTGCTACGGCATGCAGCTGATGGCCAGATACCTTGGGGGTGAGGTTGCGCCGGCTTCAAGCGGTGAATACGGATTGGCGGAGTTGGAAGTCCTTGACGACCAGAGTGTATTGAAAGGCAGCCCGCACCTCCAGGATGTCTGGATGAGTCATGGTGATCAGGTTGGCCAGGCGCCCCCGGGCTTCGTCGTTCTGGCCCAGACCCGAGACACTCCCATCGCGGTCATGGTAGATCCCAAACGAGTTTTTGTCGGACTGCAGTTTCATCCCGAAGTCAGACATACGCCCCACGGGGAGACGATGCTCGAGAACTTCCTCGATATGGCCGGAGCGGCACGAGATTGGAACCCGGAGACGATCAGGGATGAACTGGTGGAGAGCCTGCGGGGCAAGGCGCCGGAAGGACGAGTCATCTGCGGTGTCTCCGGTGGCGTCGATTCGTCGGTCACCGCGGTTCTTCTTCGCGAGGCGATTGGGGATCGGCTGATCCCGATTTTTGTCGATACGGGCCTCCTTAGAAAGGGAGAACGCGAGGCCGTGGAAGAGAGCTTCGAACGATTCGGAATGTCTCTTGATGTTGTCGATGCGTCCCAGAAGTTTTTCTCGGCCTTGGCCGGTATTTCTGACCCCGAACGTAAACGAAAGATCATCGGCCACCAGTTCATCGATGTCTTTCAGTCGGAGGCACGGCGATTTCCAGACGCGACCTACCTTGCGCAGGGAACCCTCTATCCCGATGTCATCGAGAGTTCCGGGGTTCGAGGGACTGCGGCTGTCATCAAGACCCATCACAACGTTGGCGGCCTGCCTGAGCGACTTGGACTCGAGTTGATTGAACCCTTGAGAGACCTGTTCAAGGACGAGGTGCGACGAGTGGGTGAGGCGTTGGGTCTCCCGCACGATTTCGTGTGGCGGCACCCGTTTCCGGGACCGGGACTCGGCGTCAGGATTCTGGGCGAGGTCTCTCCGGAGCAGGTCGGGATCCTCCAGGAAGCCGATGCGATCGTCCTGGATGAGATTCGCCGGGCCGGTCTGTATGACGCCATCGGCCAGGCTCTGTGCGTGTTGCTGCCCGTCAGATCCGTTGGGGTCATGGGGGATGCCCGGACCTACGAGCAGGTTCTGGCCGTCCGGGCGGTGACGACCACGGATTTTATGACGGCAGACTGGTTCCGATTCCCTCCGGAGGTGCTGGATCGCATTGCCCGCCGCGTGGTCAATGAGGTCCGCGGTATCAACCGGGTTGTCTACGACATCACGTCCAAGCCACCAGGCACAATCGAGTGGGAGTAGGGGAGACGCTGAAGCCCGGGATCGGAGTCATTCGGTTCTGGTACCATCTTGAGCGGACCGCCGGTTCAGCTTTACCCGGCGGCGGTGTCGCCTCAAGAAACGACGCCAACGGTAGGAGGAGACTATGGCTCGCAGAAAAGTCCTGATCATGGGAGCTGCTGGACGTGACTTCCACAATTTCAACTGTCTGTACCGGGACAACGACGACTATGAAGTGGTGGCCTTCACCGCAACACAGATCCCTGACATCGAGGGTCGCAAATATCCAGAGGAACTGGCTGGATCACTCTATCCCAATGGTATTCCGATTTATGCGGAGAGTGAGCTCGAGTCGTTGATCAAGGAGCACCAGGTTGACGAGGTCTGGTTCTCGTACTCCGATGTTCCTCACGCCTATGTCATGAACAAGGCTTCCCAGGTTATCGGCTGGGGTCCGAGTTTCGGCGTGTGTTCCGCAGCAAAGACGATGATCGAATCGACCAAACCGTTGATAGCGATCTGCGCCGTCAGAACAGGCGTCGGGAAAAGCCAGACGACCCGGTACGTCAGCAGAATTCTCAAGGCGATGGGCAAGAGGGTCGTCGCCATCCGCCATCCGATGCCCTACGGCGACCTGGCAAAACAGGCCTGTCAACGGTTTGAGACCTATGAAGATCTCGATCGCCATCAGTGCACCATCGAAGAGCGCGAAGAATACGAACCCCACATCGACAACGGTTTCGTGGTCTACGCCGGTGTGGACTACGAGATGATTCTTCGCGAAGCGGAGAAGGAAGCCGATGTCATTCTGTGGGACGGCGGCAACAACGACACGTCGTTTTACAAGGCTGATCTCTATATGACGCTGGTCGATCCCCACCGGCCTGGCGATGAACTCAGCTACTTCCCGGGAGAGACCAACCTTCGAGTTGCCGATCTTTTGATCGTCAACAAGGTTGATACTGCAGATCCGGACAAGGTTGAACTGGTGATGGAGAACTGCAGGAAGGCCAATCCCGATGCGACCCTGATCAAGTGCCGATCCGTCATTACCGTCGATCAGCCCGAGCTGGTCAAGGGGAAACGGGCCCTCGTTGTGGAAGACGGGCCGACCCTGACTCATGGCGGAATGACCTACGGTGCGGGCTGGTTTGCCGCAAAGTCAGCGGGCGCCGCCGAGATTGTCGACGCCAAGCCTCACGCCGTGGGGACGATCAAGGCAACCTTCGAGAAATATCCGAACGCCGGTGCCATTCTTCCCGCGATGGGGTATGGCGAGGTCCAGGTTCGGGAGTTGGAAGAAACTATCAATAACACGCCGGCGGATGTTGTGGTTGAGGGTACTCCGATCGAGCTCAGCCGGATCATCACGATCAACAAGCCAATTGCCAACGTCAAATACGAGCTCGAAGAAGTCGAGCCGGGAACGATCGAGGCCATGGTCAAGGCGGTGTTGAACCGTTAGGGCTATCGACAGAGGAGAGAGTGAGACGGGGAGCCGGAGCAGAAAGCTCCGGCTCTTTTTTTAAGCTGGTTGGCAATAAGAGGATGGGTTATAGGCGGGGAGAGTTATGCTGGTGAGATGGAACGGGGTTTGATTTCCGAGGAAAGGACCGGGAAGGCGCTGGTGGTTCGTTGCGGGTCCGAGTTCTTTCTGCTCAAGACGGACTCCATTCGGCGAATTGTCGATCCGATGGTTATTCATCCGGTACCTTTCGCGGTCAAGAACTTGCTGGGATTGGCCCGTTTTGGAGGTGAACCCTTGAGTGTCTTCTCGCTTCAGGGAATGGCCGGTGACGCCGGGGCTCTCCCACTCAAACGAATGACCGTCGTCGTCGTCGACATCGAGGGCTCGGATGCCCCCCAGCGTTTGGGGCTCGGCGTTGACGAGGTCTTGGAGATCGCGAGTCCGGAAGGGCCCGGAGAAGAACGGCGTTCGACCGGGATCATTTCGGAACCTATAGAAATCAACGGGAAGCAGGCTCGTTGGTTCAACGTCAGAGCGCTCAACACTCAAGGCTCGATCAAGGGTCAGCGCAAAGGAGTCACGGTTTGATCAATGGAAAACGATACAGTATCTGGCTTGGACCCGCTCTCCTGGTCATGGCGATGTTACCGGCCGGGGCCCTCCTGGAGATGGCATTCGGCGCCGGCCGATGGAGCTGGCTGGTACGGGGTTACATGGTGTTTGCCGTTCTCCTCTTCGTTGTATATGTGATGACGGTTTTTCTTCCCGGTCAGCGGGCACGACACCAGTTGGCCGTCTATGAACAACAACGCGAGACCTATCGGTCCAGCCTGGTCGAACTGCTCAATGATTTCCGTCATGGTGACATGGTCGCGGCTTCGACCTTTGACCGGAGTCTTCCTCCGGGCGTCGAAGAGGCTGCCGATGCGGCTGTCGGTGCACTCAGTGGTCTGGTGCAACAGATTCAGGCGGTTTCGGTGGATGTTGCAGGAACAGCCAATGCCGTTGGGGAAACGGCAGCCGAGTTGGCGTCTGGCTCTTCGGAGCAGGCCGCCTCGGTCATCGAGATTACGGCAACGATGGAGGAACTGGCCAGGACCGCAGCCCAAATCGCCACCAACGCGTCCTCACAGGCAGAACTGGCGGCCCAGGCGGAGGATGCCGGGAGGAGCGGAGCCGAAGCCATCGAAGGGGCTGTCGAGGGTATTGAGAGCGTCAGAGAACGAATGAGCGCGATAGCGGCCAGGACAGAGACCCTGGATTCTCGATCCCGCGAGATCTACCAGGTTCTTGATCTGATCAACGACATCGCCCAGGAGACCCATATTCTTTCCTTGAACGCTGCGATCGAGGCGTCGACGGCAGGCGAATATGGGGAAAGGTTCTCAGTTGTGGCCCGGGAGGTCAGACGCCTGGCGGAGCGGTCACGAGAGAGCGTTGAGAACGTACGAAATCTCCTTCATGAATTTACGACGGCCATTCATGCAGTGGTCATCGCAACTGAAGACGGTGGCAAAAAGACCGATGTCGTGGCCGACCATGCCAGGGCGACGGCTGCGGCAGTGGAGCAGCTGTCGGCCGCTCTGGGGAATACCGCCCAGGCCGCCCGGGAGATCTCCCTGGCAACCCAGGAACAACAGACGGCGTCCCAGGATGTTCTCCTTACGGTTCGTGAAGAGAGCGATGTCATTACCCAGATGGCGGAGGGTTTGGAGGAGTTTGCCGGCGCATCGATTCGGCTCAACCAGCTCGCACTGTCGATTCAGCTTCTTTCTCAGTCGTTCAGGTTGGACAGTTCCCATTCACTCAAGAACGTCGTTTATCGAGTGGCACAGTCGATCGAGCCAATTTTCGGAAACATGGAAGCCACGGATCGAATCCTTCAGGACATCTTCGGTGAACTGTCATACCTGGAGTTGGCCTACCTGGTGGACCTCGACGGCCATCTGATGGCATTTGCGGTCAATCGAGAGCTGGTGGGGGAGGAAGCTACTGATGGAGTCGTCGCTGTCGGACAGTCGTATTCCGACCGGCCGTGGTTCCAAAGCGGAAGCCGCGAGCACCCGACATCGGTATCTCCGGTCTACCGGAGCCTCTTGACTGGTGAACAATGCTTCACGGTCATTGTCCCGATCAAACGCCCGGATGGAAGGCAGGAGGCCAGTCTGGGCGTCGATGTCAACGTTGGGAATTGGACCAGGATCTGATCCGTGGTATCTCCCCCCAGACCGCATCGGTGAGCCATGGACACTGAAGACCTTCTCCCTCTCTTTCTGTCCGAGGCGTTTGAACGACTGGATCGTCTGGATGTGATCCTCGGAGGAGATCCACCCCTCAAGGACAGCCCCGGGTGGAGGAGTGCCCGGCGGGAACTTCATACGCTCAAGGGGGCAGGCAGAATGATGGGCCTGATGGAGGTGGCGGAGGCCTGCCATCAGGCGGAAGGCGCCTTCGAGTTACAGGAGGAGGCGGGATCAGACGAATTGATGGCCCGGGTTCGGCATGTTCGGAAGTTGATTGAGGGACTTCAGACCGGCGAGAGCACCGTCAGCCAGAGTTCTCCAGATTCAGATCAGGTTGTGCCGTCGGGCAAAGCTCCATTCCTTGAGCCCAGAATGGACATTCGCGTTCCCACGGAGGTTCTGGATCGGGTGACCGATCGTGCGTTGCGCATCAGTTTTTTTTCTCGAGGCGTAGGCGCCATGGTCGAGGATCTGTTCTCCATGGCTCGAATTGCGGAAACGGGGGCGGGCCGGGGGAATCCCGAGCAGGTGTTGGCGGCATTGGCCCTCCGCCTCCGTCGCACCGCGTTGCGGGCCCAGCAATCCAGGGGACGTTTTGACCGTTTGATCGATCAACAGTTGACAACTCTTCTTCCGATTCAAGTCCAACCGGTTCGACCGCTGTTGAGTGGTCTCGGCCGCCATGCCGTGGAGTTGGGCCATTCGCTGGGCAAGGAGGTTGATGTTCAGGTGGAGGCCACCCGGTGCCGCCTGGATCGGCGGATCATGGATGCCCTCAAGGAGGCCCTGCTCCACCTGGTCAGGAATGCCGTGGACCACGGTATCGAAACACAAAGCGAGAGAGTATCGGCGGGAAAGAAACCCGTCGGGAAAATCGTTCTCAGGGCGGAAGCAACCGCTCAGAGGGTTCGTCTGATCGTGCAGGATGACGGCCGGGGCGTCCGCTCCCAGGAGGTGCTGTCCAAGGCCGTCGAACAGGGACTTCTGACTTCGGAATCGGCGGAGGCAATGCCTGACGATGCCGTGTGGCAATTGCTCTTCCATCCAGGATTTTCAACGAGGCTTGAGGCTTCCACCGTGTCAGGTCGGGGGATTGGCTTGGACTCGGTTGCCGACGCGGTTCGAAGTGTCGGCGGGGAGGTCTGGATCGATGGTTCGACAGGCGAGGGGATGACCGTCACCCTTGACCTGCCCATGACCCGAAGCGGAGAGTCCATCCTTGTCGTGGAAGCCGGAGGGTTCCTGGTAGGCATCCCGGAACACCAGGTTATGGCCTTCAGTGGAATCAATACTGACTCCGCTTTCGGTAGTGGGGAGGACAGGACCGGCGATGCCTCTTCGCTCAGGATCAACCTCAGCAACTGGTTTGGCCGGGTCAAGACGCGGGTGTCGGTGGTGATCCACGCCAGGTCCTCAGGGGTTCCCCTTGAGCTGGTGGTTGATCGGGTTGTCGGAGAGGAGGAGGTCATCCTTCGTCCGTGGCCTGGGTTCCTGGGAAGAGTCGAGGGTACCGATGGCCTGGCTCTCTTGGAGGATGGTACTCCGATTGGGGTCCTGGATCTCCAGCATTTTGTCCAACCCAACGGTGTTCGCCCGGAGTCGTTCGCCCAGAACTCTTCCGGGCTCGTGGCGCCCAGGGTCTTGTTGGTAGACGATTCGAGGATTACCCGGGAGATGTTCCGAAGAATCTTGACCGATGGCGGGGTCGAGGTTGAATCGGTCGCTTCTGGTGAAGAGGCATTGGTGGTCCTGGAAAGCCGTGAGATCGACTGCCTCGTTACGGACATCGAGATGCCCGGTCTTGACGGTCTCGAATTGACCCGGTGGGTACGCCAGGATTCGCGGTGGGAGCATCTCCCGGTCGTAGTGGTGTCGACCCGGGATCGGCCCGTCGACCGCAGGGCCGGCCTTGAGGCGGGTGCGGATGTCTACCTCGCAAAGCAGAACATGGAGGACTCGGAGTTGGTCGCCACCGTCCGACGACTCTGGGGCGGCGGATGAGAACCCTCAGGGTACTGGTTCTGGATCAGTCCGGTTCGATTCGAGCCCTGCTCAGGAGAACGATCGATGACGCGGATGGTCTGGTCTGTTCCGCGAGCCATACCGTTACTGCTTTTGTTGACGGTGAGGTTGATCTCGAGGGGATCGACGCTGTGGTCCTCGGTCTCAAGAGGGCGGGAAAGGAACCCTGGCCCGGGCTGGAGGATCGGTTCATCAGGGCGGGGAAACCGCTTGTCATTCTGCGGGCGGCCGGGAATCCCCTCCCTGGCTCCGAGAGCTGGTCAGAGTCCTGCCGATTTTTGGAAAAACCACAGAGCCCGGCAGGATGGGAATCCTTGCGTTCGACCCTGGTTGCTGCACTCAAGGGTCTGGCGAAAGCAGGCGGTGAGGCGGAGACAATGGGTTCTGTCGCTCCACGCTCGAGGGAGACCGGCTTGAATTTGATTGTGGTCGGCGGGTCTGCGGGAGCTCCCGAAGCCACCGGTGAGATGCTGAAGGCCGTCGGAAACGCACTCCAGAGGACAACCGTCGTCATCGTTCAACATATCAGTGAGGGATTCGAGTCGGGATACGTCGATTGGTTGAGCCGGATTCTTCCACGGGTTGATGTGGGTATCGGAGGGGATGGCGAGCCGCTGCTGCCGGGCCGAGTTCGACTTGCCGGTCCGGGAGGGCATCTCCAGATTTCCAGGGGCGCCATTCTCAGGACGGATCTCAAGAGTTTTCCGCGGCATGGCCATCGGCCGTCGATTGACCATCTCTTTCAATCACTGGCTCGGTGGGAACCTCGGGGATCCGCCGGCGTGTTGCTTTCGGGAATGGGAATTGACGGGGTTGAGGGCCTGCTCAGTCTGAAGCGGGTTGGATGTCCGACCCTGGTCCAGGACGAGGCGTCGTGTACGGTCTTTGGGATGCCTCGGGTTGCACTTGAGCGGGGAGCTGCGTCAAGGGCCCTGCCTCCCGAGGCCTTGGGACGGGTACTGAGAGGCATGATAGATGGAGAACGGCGACCATGACGCCGGGACGGAAGCTGGTGCTGCTTGTCGAAAGGATGAGTGGGATTGTTCTGCCGGACCACGAATTGCAACGGTTGACCCAATGGGCAGCCCGGCGAGCGGCATCTCGAGGTTTTGACTCGACGAACGCCTACGTAGAGGCGTTAAGGCTGCATCCGGAAAACGATGAGTGGAGGATCCTTCTCAGCCGGGTGACCGTCCAGGAGAGTTCCCTTTTCAGGGCGCCTCAACAGTTCAGGTGCCTGACTGACAGCATCATTCCCGAACTGATCGAGGGTGGAAAACGTTCAATTCGTATCTGGTCGGCCGGGTGCGCCCGAGGTGAGGAGCCCGCGACCCTGGGGGTTGTTCTTCAAGAAGCCCTCGGTGGGACCTCGGTGCAATGGTCGGTCCTGGGTACGGATGTCGACGATGACGCCTTGGAATGGGCCCGAGACGGACGATTCTCCGAGAAATCCATTCGGCGGGTTCCAACGGAAAGCCTTCAGCGCCACTTCTCACTCAGGGGTGGGTCCTATGTGTTGAATGGGGAAATCCGATCCCATCTTCGTTATGTAACCCTCAATCTGGTTGAGGATCCGCTGGTAGTTCCCGGTCAACCTTTCGATGTCATTTTCCTCAGAAATGTCTTGATCTATTTTCGGCAAGAGCTCCAGGTCAACGTCGTCCGCCGAATTCAGGGAGCACTCGCTCCCGGAGGATTCCTCTTCGTCGGCCCATCGGAGAGTCTGATGCAGCTTGCTCCAACGATGAGAGCGGAAGACCGGAATGGGGTCTTCGTTTATCGCGAGCGTACGCTTGAGCGCTTGGAAGTGGGTGGAAAAACCAGTCAAGGTGACGAAGATCGTCCGAAGGGTGGAGATCGGCAGCCAGAGACTCCCCGTGATTTCGAGGCACTCGCCCTTGAGGGGGAAGAGGCCGAGCTCAGGGGGGATCTTCGGACGGCCCTGAGGTGTTACCGGGGCTCCTTGTACCTTGAACCGGATTACTACCAGATTCGGTATCGTCTCGGATGCTGTCTCGAAGCGGTGGGGTGGGCACGTCGGGCCCAGGCCGAATTCAGGGCCGTTGTGGATATTCTCAATAGAGGTTCGGGAAAGACATTTGTTTCGGATGGCGGGACCCACTTCCCAGACCGATGGGAAATCGAAATGGCCTGCGATGAACGGATCCGAGCCGGATCGCTCTCTGTGGAGTGAGGCGTATCAGGGGTTCAGCTTCTCCTACCAGTCAACTTCAACCTGGCGGGCCTTCCCTCCAAATCTGGAAACCAGAACGCAACGATTTCGTTTGCCGAAGTCGTAGACCTCCTTGGTGACGCGGACGTCATCCTTGCAATACTCGGCGATCTTGTCGATCTCGCCCTGCTTCCACCACTCCAGGGCCTGGAGGCCATCGGCGCTCTTGCCTTCGCCGAGTGTCGAGCTGGCAACGCTTTGGAGTTTCGGTCTGAATCCCAACCGGGCCTCGAGATCGAGCATCAAGTCACAGGTGGGGAGAGCCTGCAGGTCGGTGGAGCTGTAGGCACGAAGGACCTCGTAGTCAAAACCCCTGATGTTGTAGCCGACCACCAGGTCCGCCCCCAGGAGAACGTCGATCAGTTCATTGATCCGGTCTTCGGTGACCACGAGATAGTGGTCCGAGTCATAGCTGTAGACGACACCGACCGAAACGCCAAGGCGGTGCATTTGGGTCCGCCCGCCGACATCGGCAAAAGACCTTTGGGTTTCGAGATCGAAAACAACGACCTTCTTCCCCCGAGGAACCGTTCGTTGTGGGTTGTCTTCGAACATGTTCATCTGGCCGTCCCAGAGATCCACTCTTCGCCTCCTTGAAATACAGACTCCCGACGGACTCATCGAAAAAACCGTCGATCAACCATCCGATCGGAAGAAGTGTAACCCGGCATCAACGGAAGCTGAAGAGGGGAGGAAGGGCAATGAAAAATGATCTGCGTTTCGCTGATCAAACCGGCGAGCAGGAGTCACCGCCGGCGGCAGGGTATACTCCGTCGGTGGAAACTCGACCTCTGATGGAGACCGTGGGCCTGGGCCCGGCGATTGAGGTTCCGGTATTTACCGGCCCTCTGGATTTGTTATTGCATCTCATTCGCAAAAATGAATTTTCAATCCATGACATCCCAATTTCCGATATTTGCGATCAGTATCATCAATATCTTCGGAATATGGAAAGGCTCGACCTCGAACTCGCCGGTGAGTTCCTTTGGATGGCATCGTGGCTTCTCCACCTCAAGTCCCGGATGCTGTTGCCGAAGACCTCCGGGGAAACCGATGTCGAAGACTCCCGCCAAGAGCTGGTCAATCGGCTCCTGGAGTACCGTCGCGTCAAGGAGGTCGCAGAATTCCTCTACGATACAGATGTTGTTCGACGTTGCCTGTGGGAGTCTCAGGTCAGCATGGACGAAGCGACTGGCGACGTCGAGCTGGATTGGGAGGATGTTGATCTCAGGGTTCTGGCGAGAACCTACCTCGAGGTCATGGATCGGTTCGCCGCCGCTCATCCGCCCCCGCTTCAGGTCATCCCTTTGCGTTTTAAGGTTCAGGACAAGATGCAGGAACTCTATGACACCGTTCGGCAGCAGAAGTTGATGCCGTTGCTTCGGCATCTGGACAGTCGTTCGGATCCGGAAGAAGTGGTGGCCCTGGTGGTCGCCACGCTCGAATTGGTTCGACTGGGAGGGATCCGCGCAGAACAACGCCGGGTCTTTGCGGAGATTTTTCTGAGACCAGGTCTGCGAGATTTTGACCTGGCCACGACCTTCCATCAGGAGGCTGTGGAGGCCAACTATGGCACCTGAATTATTGACTGCATATCTTGAAGCTGCGCTCTTGACATCCCGGGGGCCGGTCACGGTTCATGCCCTGATGGAGGCCCTGGGGGATGATACGTTGCAAGTATCGGATATCGAGGCTGCTCTCGAGGGTATTCGGCGGAAGCTGGATAAGCCCGAGTGTGGCTTCCGGTTGGAGCGGGTTGCCGCCGGTTGGCGTTTTGTGACTCCGGTCGAACTCGATGACGTTCTCCGGACCTTCCACGGCATCACTGCGAGGCAGCGCCTGTCCCAGGCGGCCCTGGAGGTCCTGGCCATTGTTGGCCATCGTCAGCCCGTCACTCTTCCCGAGATCAACTTCCTTCGGGGAGCAAACTCAACCGGAGTCATCAGGACGCTTCTGGATCGCGGTTTGGTACGGTTGGCGGGACGCAAGAAAGTGGTCGGAAACCCGTTTCTCTACCGAACAACCAAAGAATTCTTGATTCATTTTGGACTTGACCGTATCGAAGAACTCCCGGAACCGGAGAAGATGATCCAGGATGAGAGCCCGGAAGCCAACTGAAGAATGGGTGAGAGTTCGATGGGTGATCATGAGTTGATTCGGATCTCGAGGGGACTGTCGAGGGCCGTCGGCCGTTTGTCGTTTGCCGCCCCGGTGACCCACGTCTACAACCCATTGGATTATGCTGCCTCATCCCACGAAGCCTATCTCGATCGGTTCGGCAGGGGCCACAAGAGAGTTATTTTTTTGGGGATGAATCCTGGTCCCTTTGGAATGGCCCAGACGGGCGTACCCTTTGGTGATGTTACGACGGTGGGGGAGTGGCTCGAGATCGGAGTACCTGTCGGAACTCCTGTAACACCCCATCCCAAGCGTCCGATTCTCGGTCTGGCGTGTCCCAGGGTTGAGGTCAGTGGTCGGCGACTTTGGGGCTGGGTCCAAGAGCGATGGGATACTCCGGGGGCGTTTTTTGCCGATCATTTTGTGGCCAACTACTGTCCCCTGGTTTTCCTGGAGGCGAGCGGCCGCAATCGAACCCCGGACCGGCTGCCTGTTAATGAGAGGGAACCACTTTTTGATGCCTGCAATATCGCACTGAAGCGGATGGTGGCGGTGATGAAACCCGAATGGGTCGTGGGAATCGGCGCCTTTGCCGCCCGGAGGGCTGCGGATATCCTGTCGGGCAACCCCGTACAAATCGGCAAGGTCCTCCACCCAAGTCCCGCGAGTCCGGCAGCCAACCGTGGATGGCGCGAAGCCGCCGAGACCCAGTTGAGAGAACAGGGGATTTTGGAATCCTGATTCGAATGAATCGGTTGTATCGAGAGAAAGGTTCAGACATGAGTAATCGTCAGCCCGCAACCAGAGTGATGATGATGCCCCGGGACACCAATCCTGCGGGCACCATTTTTGGAGGCGTCATCCTCTCATACATCGATCAGGCCGGCGCCG
The DNA here is from genome assembly GCA_964430905.1 of uncultured Thermoanaerobaculia bacterium. Taxonomy (GTDB): domain Bacteria; phylum Acidobacteriota; class Thermoanaerobaculia; order Thermoanaerobaculales; family Sulfomarinibacteraceae; genus DAOWGJ01. Next base: position 15,277 of record CAYSHZ010000049.1, read on the forward strand.
AGGGCACCTATCTGGCTGGTGCCCAACGGGTCGTCACGGCGGCCATGAAGGAAGTAGTTTTCCACGAACCCGTATTCGTCGGTGACCTCGTTTCGTTTTACACCGAAATCGTCAGACGGGGACGGACATCGATTACAGTTCGAGTCAAGGTCGAGGCATCCCGCCGATGGAATCGCCAAGAGGTTGTCAGCGTGACCGAGGCCGAAATTACCTACGTCAACGTCAACCCTGAAGGACACCCTGTTCCGCTCCTGGGCGAAAGCGTGCCCCTTCCCGGGGCCGGTCCTTGAGGCTGGAGTCACTTCCGGATGCAGTCATTCGGGCAGGTCTCAGCCCCGGCTGTGTTATGGGATGGCGGTGGGGCCCTGTTGCAAGGATTGAGACGCGATCGGCAGGTCTGTCGAACATCCGAGGGGGCGGCGAAATGGCTGGTCCCGAGACCTGGTACGACCTCGCATCGCTGACAAAACCTCTGGTTGTGACAACACTTTTTCTTCTGGCACATCGCAACAGGCTTCTGGACCTCCATTCGCAGGTTGGTCACTTCATGCCGGAAATCTCGACCTATGTCGACGTCACGATGGAACAGATTCTGACTCACACGGGCGGTATCCCGGCATGGGCACCGTTCTACGCTTCCGGATTCTCACCTGATGGTATGGCAAAGGCGATCAACTCCCTGGACCCGATAGGACCACCAGGGTCACAGTTCGAGTACTCCTGCCCAGGTTTCATTCTCTTGGGCTTGATCTTGGAAGACGTTCTGGAGATGGACCTTGCCAGGGCCTTTGATGTCCTGGTTGCCGGGCCGTTGGGTCTTGGGAAGCATCTTTCGTTCAAGCCTTCGATTGATCAGTTTTCGGTGGCCGGAGGAGCTTCGAGGCCTGACGCCGAGGCAGCGCTCCTCAGAGAGAGGCAGATCGACCCATCGACAATCCCCCGATGGAGTCTCG
>CAYSHZ010000050.1:0-16128 GCA_964430905.1 uncultured Thermoanaerobaculia bacterium
CGCGGCCTCAACCGGAAACACATCGGTAGGCGTCCGCCTCGCCCTTCGTTGGGTGCCACGTCTGGCACTGGCAAATATTCAGAAGTACCCAGGCGGGGATGAACCTTGCTCCAATAACTTCACGCCGTTACCAGAGAACCTCAACATCGTACTGCGAGAGTTTGGGATCCGCCGACAGAATCGGGATCTTCTCGGCTTGCGCCTGCACAATCAGCATCCGGTCGAACGGGTCGCGATGGTTCAACGGCAGGGTGCCGAGACGGGTGCAGTGTTCGTGGGTGATTGGCAGGAGTTCGACACCTTGGTCTGTGACGATATCGGAATAGAGCTGCCGTAGCGGGCGACCGAGGGTCAGTTTGCCGATACCGACTTTGACGGCGATCTCCCATGAGCTCGCCATACTCCAGATCAAACGGTTTTGTCCGTCGGTGATGATCTCTCGAGCCATCGATGACAAACGCCGGTCATTGCCGAGCCACCACAACATCGAATGGGTATCAAGCAGCACCTTCATGGTTCGATGGGCGCCATCCATTCTTGAGGTATTTCGTCGTCAAAGTCTTCGCTCATGCTGATGCTGCTCTCCCAACCGCCGGCAACCCTCCGTCGAGGAACCGGGTTGGCAGGCACCAGTCGGGCAACCGGCCGGCCATATCTGGAAATGACGATTTCCTCGCCCGCCGTCACTCTGGCCAGCAGCCGGGACAGATGGGTCTTGGCCTCTTGAACGTTCACTGAATCCATGGATATATTATAAACCAGACTACTGGTCTGGTCAACTCTATGCGGAGATAATGCCTGATTCAACGAAAAAGAGAGTGTTCCAATCAGAAGAGACGCATGTTCATGTGTTGTTGGGGCGGGGTTGGGCTCCTATACTGATTGAATGACACGATGAATCTGATTGACGGTTGGAGGCATGATGAAGTCCCTTTTCAAGATGGTGTATCTCGTATTATTCGCAGGCCTGTTGACTCCTGAAGCCCACGGTGCGGTCTTCACGGTAGGCATCAACGGGACCTACAGCACAATTCAGGCCGCTGTCGATGCCGCGGTTTCGGCGGGGGGTGACAGCTTCATCAAGATCCGCAATTCGACCTTTGACGAGGATGTCACGATACCGGCCTCGATGACCTCGGGAAGCCTGGTCCTCTCGGGCGGATGGGATATTTTTTTCGGATCCCAGGAACTGGACCCCTATTCGACGGTGATCAACCCTTCATTCTCGGTGCCCGCAAACTCCCCGGCAGTGTCCGTTGCCCACGGTGGGGGAAGTGTGCAAATTGAGAACCTGACGATCATGGGAGGCAACGCGTCCGGTGATGGTGGAGGGCTCGTAGTCAGCGTCGCAGGCGCCAGTGAGCTGCGTCTCGAGCATTGCATCATCCGGGAGAACACGACGACCTCCGGTCGAGGGGGCGGGGCGTTTATCCAGCTTACCGGAAACGCTGCCATCGAGTTCTATGACTGTTCCATTCGACAGAACCACGTGACTGCGGATCTCTACGATATGCATGGGGGAGGGTTGGCCGTTGAACTCTTGGATGACTCCAGTCTTGTCATGTCCTTCTGCACGATCGTCGATAACGAAGTTGTCAGTGGTGTGACGCCTCACGGGGTCAGGGGAGGAGGCATGGATCTGTTGGTTCGGGAGAACGCCGAAGCGACCATAATGGACTCCTGGTTTTCGAATAATCGACTGGGTTCTCTGACCGGCGACAAGGATGGTTCCGAAATCGCAGTGATACTGGATGAATCCAGTGGGTCTCCGCACTTTGAGGCCCGTCGAAACTCGTTCTTTTCCTCCTCCGCCATTCTCGGTTCAAGTCTGTTCTTCCTCTATTCCAGCGGGAGCGTTGCGGCAGAGATCTCGGATTCCTGTTTTGCCCAAGGCGCCGGCGAAGGCATCGATGCCTTTTCGAGTTCTTTAGCCAGCCTGGTTTTCAACAATCTGACGATCACCGGGTTTTCCGGGGCCGGCATCGAGGTGGCCGGCTCGGCAGTGACTCTGGTTTCCCTGACCAATACCATTCTCTGGGACAACGGGACGGATACCCCCGCCCTGCCGGCCTCATCCCTGACCTCCGGGAATCTCGTCGGTACGGATCCTCTCTTTGTCTCTCCATCACGACTCGACTACTCGGTGCAGTCGGGTTCCCCGGCGATCGACATTGGAGACAACGCGCCCGCCGGGGGTCTCGGCGATCGTGATCTCAACCGCCTGGATCGAGTCATCGGTTCGGCGGTAGACGCCGGAGCGTCCGAATGGGGAGGCATTTTTGCCGACGCCTTCGAGGTGGAAGACACCCGCTACTGGTCAGATACCCAGGGCTGAGCGAGCCGCGCATTCTGGTGGCTCGTTGATCGCCGGGAGGCGTCGGATGGCTGCATCCCTGGACTCGATCGGGGTCGGGAAGTGCGAGCACGATGGAGCATAAGACGGTCAATCCGTGTATACTCCGGCCCCTTATGGTGGATCAACGCCATGAGACGGAGGCATGATGACTCAAGAACCAAAGAGCAAGAATATTACGAAAATCACCACTCATGTGACCCGCGAGGACCGGGAGAAGATGCTGGGCCAAAAGGGCGTGACCCTGTGGTTCACCGGCCTGTCAGGATCGGGCAAGAGTACGGTTGCCATTGAGGTTGATCGGATCCTGACCGAGCGTGGCATCGCCTGCACCGTTCTTGACGGAGACAATGTCCGTCACGGACTGAACAGTGACCTGGGCTTTTCTCCCGAGGATCGGAATGAGAACATCCGCCGCATCGGCGAGGTGGCCAAACTCTTCACCGAGGCGGGGATCATCAATCTGACTGCCTTCATCTCGCCCTACCGTGACGACCGTGACCGCAACCGAGCGATTCAGGCCGAGGGTGATTTCGTTGAGGTCTTCGTCGACGCCCCCCTGGCCGTCTGTGAGGAGCGTGATCCCAAGGGCCTCTACAAGAAGGCCCGGGCCGGCATCATCCCGGAGTTCACCGGCATTTCCGCACCCTACGAGGCGCCGGAGAATGCGGAGATCGTGTTCAACACCGGCGAGGAGTCGGTCGAGCAAAGTGCGGCCCGGGTGGTCGAGTACCTTGAGGCTAAGGGCTACATCCAGAAGTAGAGTCTGGGCTTCGATCGATCACTCAGAGTTGATCTGGTCGATTGGAATCAGCTGCAGCTACCAACCGTTCCTCTCAAAGAGGGACGGTTTTTCTGCGTTCTGGAAATTGCCGGCTTTCTTTCGGACGTCCGCGTCTCTCAAGCCTTTGGAAGATCCCCGGCGGCGCGGCCGACTGAATCATAGGTGAAGCCCGCCTCGCGCATACGTTCCGGCTTGCAGACATTCCTCAGGTCAACCATGACCGGAGCGTTCATCAGTTCCTTGAGTCGGTCGTTGTTGAGCGATCGGAACTGATTCCACTCGGTGGCGATAACTATGCAATCGGCGCCCTGGGCCGCATCATAGGCGTTATCACAGTAGATGACCGATTCCGGAAGGAGGGCCTGGGCATTCTCCATGGCCTCGGGATCAAAGGTCCGAACCGTTGCGCCACCGGAAACCAGGGCACGAACCAGCGGCAGGGACGGTGAGTCCCGCATGTCGTCGGTCTCAGGCTTGAAGCTGAGACCCAACACGGCGACGGTCTTCCCCTCGACGTTGCCGCCCAGTGCTTTTTCGACCTTGGCGGTCGAGCTTGCCTTGATCCTGTCGTTGACCTGGATGACGGTCTCGACGATCTCAAAGGGCAGATCGACCTTGCGGGCGATGTCGGCCAGGGCTTGCGTGTCTTTCGGGAAACATGAGCCGCCGTAGCCGGGCCCGGGATGGAGAAACTTCGGTCCGATCCTCTTGTCCAGTCCCATGCCCTTGGCGACGTGGTGGACATCGGCGCCCAGGCGTTCGCAGAGCTGGGCGACCTCATTGATGAAGGTGATCTTGGTCGCAAGAAAGGCGTTGGAGGCGTATTTGATCAGCTCGGATGTTTCGACATTGGTGATGACGAAGGGTGTTTCGTTGAGGTAGAGAGGGGCGTAGATGTCCTTCATGATGGCGATCGCCTGTTGGTCCCGGGCGCCGAGGACGACGCGATCGGGGCGCATGAAGTCGCCGATGGCTGATCCCTCCCGCAGAAACTCCGGGTTGGAGACCACCGAGAAGGGATGTTCGGGATTTGCCTTCTCGCCGAGGATCTTCTCGATCATCTGACCTGTCCCGATCGGCACGGTCGATTTCGTGACGATGACCTTGTAGCCGTTGAGGTTTTTGGCAATACTCTCGGCGACCTGGACGACGTAGGACAGATCGGCGGATCCATCTTCCTTCGGCGGAGTTCCGACGGCAATGAAGATTGCAAGGGCCTGTTGTATGGATGGGTCCAGATCGGTCGTGAAATGGAGTCGACCCTCCTTGACGTTCTTGGAAACGATGGCTCCAAGGCCGGGTTCGTAGATCGGGATCTCCCCCCGAAGCAGCATGTCGATCTTGGCCTTGTCCTTGTCGACACAGGTGACGTTCATTCCAAAATCCGCAAGGCAGGCGCCTGTCACCAGCCCGACATATCCCGTTCCAACAACGCAGATGTTCATTTCAGCCTCCGTCGCTCGGGCACGAATCGAGCCGCGTCCGGCGCGCCGCGTATGGTAACAGAATGGCCAGGGGATCGGGGGTTCGATTGGCCGGTTGTTGACTGTTCGCTTGAGCTTGAGGCAGTTTCGGGCTACGCTCCCGGTGTCCCGAGCTTTTTGCGGGACCTGGAGGTTTTTCATGGCTGTTCCCCTGCTTGATCTGACCCGGCAGTACGCTCCTCTTCGCGAGGAGATCCTCGGCGTTATTGACGAGTTGTGTACATCACAACGATTTATCCTCGGCCAGGCGGTTGCCGACTTCGAGAAGGAGTCCGCCCAGGTACTCGAGGTCGAGCATGCTGTCGGGGTGACCTCGGGCACTGACGCCCTGTTGATCGCGCTGATGGCCCTGGGCATCGGGCGCGGGGATGAGGTCATTGTCCCGACGTTCACCTTCTTTGCGACTGCAGGTGTCGTTCACCGCGTGGGCGCCACTCCCGTGTTTGTTGACGTTGACCCCATCGACTACTGCCTCCCGGCGGATCAGGTCCGTGAGGCGATCTCTCCGAAGACCAAGGCGATCATTCCGGTCCATCTCTTCGGCCAGGCGGCCGACATGGACGCGCTGACGGCAGTTGCCGGCGGTATTCCGATCATTGAGGATTGTGCCCAGGCGTGGGGCGCGGATTTTGAGGGGCAGCAGGTCGGGAGCATGGGCTTGATGGGCGCATTCTCGTTCTTTCCGTCCAAGAATCTCGGGTGTTTTGGGGACGGAGGCCTGGTGACAACCAACGACACCAAGGTTGCAGGCGTCTTGCGGGAGCTGCGCATGCACGGACAGTCCGGTCCGTACCTTCACCCGAGAGTTGGCGGGAATTTCCGAATCGATGCGCTTCAGGCCGAGATCCTCAGGGTCAAGATGTCCCATGTGGGAGACTGGATTGAGGGTCGCCGTCGCAATGCGAAGAGGTATTCCGAGTTGTTTTCGGAGGCGGGTCTCGGCGACGTCATTGAGTTGCCGGTGGCCCTCGAAGGACGAGGTCACACCTTCAACCAGTACGTCGTTCGGGCGCCCAAGAGGGATGAGCTTCGGGCCCACCTCAACGAGAAGGGCATCGGCTGCGGGGTCTACTACCCACTGTGTCTCCATCTACAACCCTGCTTCGCCGATCTGGGCTACCGGGAAGGGCAGTTGCCTCTTTCAGAGAAGGCCAGCCGCGAGGTCCTGGCTTTGCCGGTCTTCGGCGAGTTGCGGGACGAGGAGTTGGTCGAGGTCGTCAAAGGTATCGCGGCGTTTTATCTGTAACGCCTGGCTGCGATGCGGATCGTTCTTGTCAGTACCCGGTTTCCCTTGCCTGCCTGGCGAGGCCAACAGGCACGCACGATGGAGTGGCTGCGGGCCCTGGGAAAAGACGAGCTGGTCTGCGTCTGCCCGCGACCCGGGACGGCCGGGCTCGGGGACGATCCGGCTCTCAAGAACATTCGATTCGTGACATATGAGACAGGGGTTCTCGGCCGGGTCGATGCGGTGGTCACCGGCTGCGTTCTGGGTTCCATGCCCCTTCAGGAGGGTTTGTACGCGACCCGTGCGGCTCGCGTTGCGCTTCGTGTGGCCCTCCGGGCAGAGCGGCCCGATCTCGTCATCATCCAGATGGTTCGATGTTCCTGGGCCGAGGAGGTGATTGAACTCGAGGCGCCCGGAACCCCGATCCTCTTCGATGCCATCGATGCGATGGGTCTCCATTTCAGCCGGGCGGCCGAGACCTTCAATCCGCTGATTCGACCCCTGGCCCGCCTCGAGGCAGGGCGTTGTCGGCGGCGGGAGCTGGACATGGCATCGAAAGCGGCCCTGACCGTTGCGGTGGCCGACCGGGACCTGGCGGCACTTGAGGCGCCCGCGGGGATTGGCTTGGCGATCCCGGTCAGTGGGACGGTGACCTCCGGCATCAGGGATGTGGCTTCGGCGCCGACCATCCTGCTGTCGGGAAACCTGGGCTATCGGCCCACCGTCGAAGCGGCCCGGTGGTTCGGGGCCGAGGTTTGGCCTTTGGTGAAGGCTGCGATCCCGGAGGCTCGTTGGATCCTGGCCGGCGCCCGGCCGGCCCGGTCAGTTTCTGCCCTGGCGGCCCTGAACGGGGTGGAGATTCATGCCGACGTTGCAGACCTCGGGGGCTTCATGGCCCAGGCCTGGGTTGCCATTGCACCGATGGCCTCGGGTTCGGGCGTGCCGATGAAGGTGCTCGAGGCATGGTCAGCCGGGCTGCCCGTTGTCGCTCATCCCTGGACCGTTGCAGGGCTGGATGATTCCTCTTGGTCCGCAGTCCGGCAGGCCGAGAGCGCAGAAGAATGGGCCGGCGCACTCATCGAGCTTCTGGGGGACCGCAAGGAGCGGGATACCTTGGCAGCGCTGGGATTGGAGGCGTGGAATCGGGGCTACCATCCCGAGGTCATCGCAGAGAGAATTCGGGAGGCTGTGGAAACGGCCGTTCTCCCAAAGCGACAACCAACCTGAGTTTGAACCAGAACGAGGAATACAAAAAGCCCGGGCGCGAAGGCCCGGGCTCGTTTTTTTGTGTGGAAAAGGGCCTAGAAGCCGCCCATGCCACCCATGCCGCCCATGTCGCCACCGGGCATCGGCATGTCTTTCTTGTCTTCGGGGATCTCAACGATCATCGCTTCGGTCGTCAGCAGGAGGCCGGCGATCGAGGAGGCGTTGAGGAGAGCGTTCTTGGTCACCTTGGCCGGATCGATGATGCCGGCTTCGATCATGTCGACGATCTTGCCCGACGCGGCGTCGTAGCCGGTGTTGCCCTCGGCCTTGCGAATCTCGCGCACGATCACGGCGGCCTCTTCCAGGCCGGTGTTGAGGATGATCTGCCGGGTGGGCTCTTCGAGGGCCCGGAGCAGGATCTTGACACCAGTGTGAACGTCGCCGGTGGTCTCCTCGGCGATTTTCTCGACCTGGTCCATCGCACGAAGCAGGGCAACGCCGCCGCCGGCGACAATGCCTTCCTCGACCGCAGCCTTGGTGGCGTGCAGTGCATCTTCGACGCGGGCCGTCCTCTCTTTCATCTCGGTCTCGGTTGCGGCGCCGACCTGGATCTGCGCCACACCGCCGACCAGCTTGGCCAGGCGCTCCTGGAGCTTCTCGCGGTCATAGTCCGAGGTGGTGTCCTCGACCTGACGCTTGATCTGCTGCACGCGGCCGAGAACGGCTTCCTGCTTGGCCTCGTCCTCGTCATCGACGACGATGGTCGTGTCGTCCTTGGTGACGACGATCTTCTTGGCGCTGCCGAGGTCATCCCAGGTGACGTTCTCGAGCTTGATGCCGAGATCTTCGGAGATCATCTTGCCACCGGTCAGGATGGCGATGTCTTCGAGCATGGCCTTGCGACGGTCGCCGAATCCTGGGGCCTTGACGGAGCAGACGTTGAGGGTGCCGCGCAGCTTGTTGACAACCAGGGTTGCCAGGGCTTCGCCCTCAATGTCTTCGGCGATGATCAGGAGGGGCTGGCTCTGCTGGGCGATCTTCTCGAGCACCGGGAGCAGGTCCTTCATGTTGGAGATCTTCTTCTCGAAGATCAGGATCATTGCGTTCTCAAGCACGGCTTCCATGCGCTCGGCATCGGTGACGAAGTAGGGGGAGAGGTAACCGCGGTCGAACTGCATGCCCTCGACGACTTCGAGGGTTGTTTCCAGGCCCTTGGCCTCTTCGACAGTGATCACGCCGTCCTTGCCGACCTTCTCCATGGCGTCACGGATGATGTTGCCGATCTCTACGTCGGAGTTGGCGGAGATGGCGCCGACGGAACCGATGGCGTCACCCTCGATGGGCTTGGCCATGGTGTTGACGAACTCGACCGCCTTGCGGGCTGCCATGTCGATGCCCTTTTTCAGCTCCATGGGATTGGCGCCGGCGGTGACGTTCTTGATGCCTTCGCGATAGATCGCCTGGGCGAGAACGGTCGCGGTCGTCGTACCGTCACCGGCGACATCCGAGGTCTTCGAGGCAACTTCGCGCACCATCTGGGCGCCCATGTTCTCGAGGGGATCAGGGAGTTCGATTTCCTTGGCGACGGTCACGCCGTCCTTGGTGATGGTCGGTGAGCCGAATTTCTTCTCAAGGACCACGTTGCGGCCCTTGGGGCCCAGGGTGACCTTGACGGCATTAGCCAGTTGGTTGACGCCGGCCAGCATCTTCGCGCGGGCGTCCTCGGAATAGACGATTCTTTTTCCAGCCATGTCAGCCTCCGTTACTTCTTCACGATGGCAAGGATCTCGTCCTCGCGCACGATGGTGTGTTCAATGTCGTCGATCTTGATCTCGGTTCCCGAGTACTTGCCGATCAGGACGATATCACCGGTATTGACGGTCATGGGGAGGCGTTTGCCGTCCTCATCGAATTTGCCTTCGCCGACCGCAACGACCTCGGCTTCTTGGGGTTTTTCCTTGGCGGTGTCAGGAATGATGATCCCTCCACGCATTTCCTCGGCCGCTTCAACGCGCTTGAGGAGGACCCGATCGTACAGAGGTGTAATTTGCATCTATCTTTCTCCTTTCGGTTTGGCTCTTTTTTTTGGCACTCGGTCGACCCGAGTGACAGCGGTTAATATAATGTCTGACACGATGATTGTCAACCCCTGTTGATTCAATTTCTGAGGAATACATACTCAGATACCATCAGGGAGATCTACTCCGTAGATGTGATGGAGGGTGACTCATATAAGTCGGCTTGAATAGAGATTCGGGTATCAGGAGGCGGCAGAGGTTCATGCCCTCGCAGTATCCGACTGGACGTGGCATGGTTATCAGATGACGACGCCGGCTTCCGATTTTCTGGGTCTGGCCGTCCGGGAAGCTTCCCGGTACGGGGGGGAGGACATGGTCTTCCTCAGGGAACTCCTTCAGAACGCCAGGGATGCCGGCGCCCGGCGGGTTGTCATTGAAACCACGGTCTCGGAGGGGATCGAGGCGATTATGGTGACCGACGATGGGATGGGGATGTCCTGGGACCACGCCCAGCGCTTTCTCCTGAAACTCTATGCCTCAAGCAAGAGAGGCGCAAGCGAGACGGCGGGGCGCTTCGGAGTCGGGTTCTGGTCAATCCTCAGGTTTGAGCCGACCGAAATCAGCATTGCTTCCCGGGTGGAAGGAATCACCAATGGTTGGGAGATTGTCTTCGGTCCCGGCCTCGATATTCTGAAGCGAGGATCCACCCGGATGCCGGTCGGAACCTCGGTACGACTGGAGAGGCCCGCTCGTCCGGGCGATCTCGCAGCATCGGTCTGGACGCTCATTCGGCGGGACGCGAGGTACCTTCGGTCTTTGGGTTCTTCCTCTTCGGTGATGGAGGTCGTTGTCGATGGACGCCAGGCGACCGAAGAAATGGTTGCCGGGAAGCCCGGATTTGCATTTCGGAGGAAGGGCCTTCGGGGAACGATTTCGCTGGGGCCTTCTCCCGAGGTCGTGGTGCTGGCCCACGGCCTGAGGGTGAGGTCGGCAGCGTCGATTGACGAGTTGCTGCTTCGGCCGGCGAGGCGCCTGCAGAGATCGGGCTGGACTCCGACATCCGGACTCTCACCCCGGATCGTCGTTGACAGCGATCGTCTGGCTGTGCTGATGGACCGCGGTGATGTGGCCCAGAATCGGGCCCTCGAAAGTGTCGTTCGTGTCCTTCGGTCGGAGACCCGCCGGCTCTGTCTGATGGAATTGGATCGGTTGGCGCCGCGGAGCGTATGGCGAAGGATGTGGGACGGGGTCCATGGGCGGCGCCGGGTTCTTGGTGTCGGGATAGTTGTTCTTGCGGTGCTGGCCGTCGCCCTGTGGGTGGGCCGGACTCTTGGTAATGGAGAGCCTCGGTTGACATCCGCCGGACGCCCGGCGGAGAACCGGGATGCGCCGCGGCCCTACGTGGACCGGGCATCGAGCTACGGTGGTCCCGTAACTCAGTCGATCGACGGGGTCGGGGAAGGTCCCGATCTGAGTTATCGACCGACCGATCAACGCCTGTTTCTCGCAGCCTTCAGGGTTTTGGGAATCGACGAGGAGGGAAGGCCGATGACCGGTGACCTCTCGGTGCGCGATGCCGGGGGCAACAACATGGGCGCCCGTTCGACGCTGGAAATCGACGTTGGGTTCAGCGCCACAGGAACCCTCTTGAGGCTCCCGGTCCCGACCGGCCATGTGGTTGATTCGTCTTCGGTACGCCTCAATGGCCGGCAAGTGGGCCTGGGTCTGACCGTTGTTGATGAACCCGTTGTTCGATTGGATTCGGAAGATTCAGGCCGGGTCCAGTACCGGACGAGGGAACAGGCGGCGCCGATGGAAGGAGCCGGGGAATGGCCCGCGTTGCCACCCGCCGTGTCGCTCAAGGCCGTCGGTCTCAGGGGGCTTCCTCCTCCTCGCCGAGTGGAGGCGGCCATCGAGCTGGTTCGGTCTTCGCTGGCACGACCGGACGCCAACACGGCTGGAATCCCCGGGTTTTTTGGCCCGGTATATGAGGCCAGGGGCGGCGACTGCGACGTTGTCAATACGGTGCTGGCCGCTGTTCTTTCCGATGCCGGCTTGCAGTCCAGGCTGGCTGTCGGATGGATTGGGGTGGACGGCGAACCCATTCCGGGCCTTCACGCGTGGGTCGAGGTTGATCTCGGTGAGGGTCGGTGGGTTCCGGCAGATGCGAGCATTCCAGTCCATCCAACGACGGACGTGATTCGGGATCGGGATCTCGATGGTAACGAAGAGGGTATTTCTTGTCCGGAAAGCGGGTTTGGGAAGGTGCCGGAAGCAGTTGTTCTGTGGGGTCTTGGATTGCTGGCTGCCATTCTTGGGACTTCTGTGGTGGTGGGAGTACGACGCCTTCGGGTTACCCGGGAGTTCCGGGCTCCTGCCGATTTGGACCCCGGGGCCTTGGTGGAGTCTCTGATCCGGGATGGGGAAGCCTGGCCGGGATTCAGGGAGGCCCGGAGACGGCGTTTGATCCCGTCTTTGGCGGATGAACGCCATTCGTTGGCCCAGATCGAGGCGGCTGCGAGGCGTTCCGCCCTGTTTGTCGCTCATTCTCAAGGGTCGTGGGTGGAGAGGGTGAGGGATGGTGGAGGCTTGGTCATCGACGGAGGAACCCGGGCCGGACGCGCCGCCGCTGATGCCTTTGGCGCCTTCGATCTGGATCGGTGGCAGGATCTGTGGGTGCGATCTGCTCCGACTCCGCTCACTGAGGCAGTTGAAACTGCTCTCAGGCGGTCTGGACTGGACCTGAAGCTTCGTTTTGCCGATGGTGTTCCCGGTGGGGATTTGGGGTTGATGCTGAATGACGGGGCACGGGCTTGGGTTGTATGCGTCGGAATTGAAGGGCCACCGGGGATTGGGAATTCGGACTGTGGACCGGGAAAAGTATTTTGGGCCGCAGACAGAGCTGTTGAAACGCTGGGATCCGGTGCGGTGCAGGCACAGAGGGCGCTCGCCGCCGTCGCACGGGAGAACCTGGTTGCCATGGGCCTGGACGGGGATGACCACAGATGACAGGGCTCCCTTCTTCACCCCTTGGCGTCGATCCGGATGCTGCGTTTGAGGCGATGGCCCACGATCAGATCGGGGGGAGTTACCAGGTTCCGGCCGAACTGGTCCGATTGGCCCTGGCCCACGGTGCGGCCAGGGTCGAGGTGCGATGTCGACGGGGTCGGTTGGTGATTAAGGCGCCGGGAGCAAAGGTTCCGGAATTGACCCTTGATTCATTGAGGCAAGCCTCGAATGGGAAGAACGCGATCGAAAGGATTCGGGCTCTTGGGGTCTTGGAAGATGGGGACGCCTCGGCTTTGGGCTGGGCCTGGGGTCTGAGGCCTCGCCACTTTATGATTCAAACATCAATCGAGGGCCAGACAACGACGATCTCGGGGCGGAAGGGGGAAATTTCGCCCCTGGGAAGGAGTGCCGACGCACGAGACGACAGGTTCTATATCGAGATCGTGCGACCTCATATGCATTTTCAAAGGGCTGTGAAATGGCTCGAAATAGCCTGTCGGTTTTCCCCGGTTCCGGTTGTCGTCAACGGACGAAATTTGCAGCGGGAACTGAGGTCGGGGTGTTTTCGCGCCAACATCACGAGGCCGTTGCCGGCGGTTGTCGCCTTGGGAGTCGAGTTGGAGGCGCCTCGATTGTGGCTCCTGCGGCACGGTGTGGTTGCAACGAGGGTCGGGATTCCGAACCGCCCGCCGTTTGAGGCAGCCGTCGAGATGGAGGATCTTGTCGCGGGCCAGACGTCGGGCGCCGACCTCAGGAGAGCCGTTGCGCCGCATGTCCGAGCCCTGATCTCCCGGGCTGTCGAGCTGACCCTGAGGATCGTGCCTCGGCTTCATCAGGTGGATATCGACCGCCGCGGCCGGATTGTGTCTTTTCTTCTCAGGGCCGCCGAGGCGGGACTGGAAGCTCAAGAGATCCGGAAGGCCGCGATCATTGAATATGTCAACGGCTGGGATCGGCGTTGGCTTTCTCTGGAGGACCTGGGGGATTGGCAGGGAACGTTGCCGGGCTCTGTTGATTGCAGGAAATCTTCCGGGGAGTTCGATCGACCCCATCTCTGCATTGGATCGAGGGAGCGAGAAATGGTAGCCCGGCTGGTTGGTCGGACGGTTCCCTCCACTTCGGGCAGGCGAAGGGGTCTTGGAGAGAGGATTCGGTGTTTTCTCCGGGAGGCTACGGTATCTCTTCGGTATGCCTTCGGACCGCGTTCTCTTCCTGATCACAGTTTGACGGATGGCGAAAGGACCCTGGTTCGGGTGCTGGAGGAAGCATTGAGGGCTGGGGGAAAATCGGTGAGAGTCAGTTTTCGATCAGGCCGAGGTTCGCCCCGGAGAGGGGGGAATCGGTTGGTACTGGCCCGTCGGCATCGGGAAACACGAGTGGCTGTTCACGCGATTTCGCTGCATTCATGCTGGATCTACTGTGTTGCCGTCGCAATGAAGGCGCCCGAGTGGACGGTGGCTCCGGGAACCCGATCACTACCGATGGAGTGAGATTGCGGGAATCTGGGGTAGACTGAATCCAGGAGTTTTCGAGACACAACTCTGGTTGATTATCGACTTCCAACTGGAGTGAAAACCTCTATTGTGGGGCCATGATGGAAATGCAAAGTCTTGTCCGTGGTGTGGCCGTTGTTTGCCTTTGTGTGTTCGCAGGGTGTTCGACCGTAACTTCGGTCAACCCCGTCGGAAGGTCGCCGGCAACCGGTCTTAGCGATGAACTGACCGGTACGTGGATGGGTTCCGAAGGGCATCAGCTGCAGATTCACTGTAACACTGAAGGTGTGTTGACCTTCGCGGTCACGGAGTGGAAGGAGGATCAAGGGCAGTTCGTGCTGGAAACCGGCGAGGGCCGGCTGAAAATGATCGGTGATCTCGTGATTTTCAACTATTTGGAAAATGACGAGAACGAGACGTCTCCATACAGTTTCCTCCTCATTCGGGCCCAAGACGGACAGTTGGTTGCCTGGCTGCCCGACGTCGAGGCGTTTCGTGCTCTCGTTGAAGAACAGGTCTTGGCCGGGAATGTGGACGAAGGACCTCATTCCGCGAGCGTCATGCTGACAGGGTCGAGCGAGGAGATTGCGAAGGTCTTAGAGGATTTCGATTGTGCCAAGCTTTTCGACTGGTCCGAACCGGCGGTCGTGTTGGTTCGAATTGGAGGGAAGGGATAGTTTTTGGGAACGGCTAGATCATATGCCCAATTCCCAGGTTGGCCTGCCTGATAACGGCATCGCGGATCTCTGGTATAAGCGCTTGTGATCCGACGAAACCCAATATGAAACCTCCCATGTCATCATTTGGCGCGATCCGGATAGCCGCCACCGTGTGGGCTTCAAACTGAAGCTCCACAGCCTTTAACTCGGCGCCGTTGGAATCAAGCTTATCCAGCTGCTCCATTGCAAAACACAATTCGGCGCCCATCCCTTCAAATCCATCATCCGGGATGTTTCCACGGCTGGCGATGACAAATCCCTGAGAATCAACGACAAATCCGGCTCGGGAACCGCACAGTTCCATACTCCAAGCCAGCATCGAATCCCAGGACGGCATCTCGTGCGGCTCAAGGACATGGGGAGGCGGCCCGTTTGTTCCGATTCGCTCGCCTGAGTCTGTTGGATATCGAGCCGGGGTACCGACATCGAAACGGCGGTATCCATTCTCAGGCAGAACCGCAGCCGTGTCCTCTCCTTCACCGCTGCCGGTCAAACGCCGAGATAATGCGCGGGCAAGCGCCAGATCAGATGAGTTTACGGTGCACTGGTTCATGATCTTCTCCTGAATCATCGACGGCAGCTTGAATGATTGACTCGACTTCGTGGACCAGCAACTCGAAACGACGAGCCTCTGGTGGGGTGGGTCCACCAAGGAAACTTACTGGGATACCAAGTTCCGATGCACGCAGGAAGATATCGGCTCGTGGGACCACAACATCCAGAACCCCCTGCATCTCAGACCAAATGGCGCCCATCACGTTCATTGATGCTTCCTCCTGGAAGTCCACCATGGTGGGCAATACTCCAAGAAACCTCAATCCCGGATTCACGTGCTGTTGCACGTGACTCAGAACTCTCAGGGTTTGAGTAAAGGACCTCAAGGCGAGAGGTTCCGCCTGAAGAGGAAGCAGAGCAAAATCACTAACGGCGAGTGCGGCTCGGGTGATTGCCCCAAGACCTGAAGGGTTATCGAGAATAAGGTAATCACGGCCCCCCTTTACCTCGTCAACCACCTTTCTGAGCACATCCGAGTTATGAAGAAAGGTCTCATACTCACAGATGTCAACCGGATCAAGGCGTCCACGTGGCAAGATTTCCAGACCGCTGACCTTCGTGGAGACGAGTATCCCCGGCAGGGATGATCCGTCAGTAATGAAATCGGTCAGACCCGGCCACTCCGTATCACCCTGGGCAAGAGCTAGGCCTATGGAGCCCTGAGGATCAAGATCTATGAGCAGGGTCTTCCTGCCCTGTTCCGCGAGGGCGACGGAAAGGTTCAGAGCAACGGTAGTCTTACCGGTACCACCTTTCGACGAGACGAGGGAAATGATATATGTCATGGGCTCAACTCTCGCTTCTCTTTGATGTTGATATCGTTTCTGATCGGTCTCTCGTAAACGTCGTAGCGACAGCAGCCAGCGCATGCCTGGCAACGCCAACTTTTCCGGTGGGGTCAAGAAGAACGACGGCTACCAAAGTCCGTTCCCGGTCGAGCCAATGGGCCAACAATGCTCCGGCCGTCCCTTCCGTAGAAGCATATTCAACGCTTCCCAGAGAGGTCCATGTGGCAGAGTATGTTGCACCCTCAAGCAGGGTCACCGCTGTAGTCGCGAGGATCGAGGAACCGGGAACGTCCGTGGCGGAAAACCCTCGTGCGCAAATGGGGATACCACAGCAATCAGCCACCAAGCACGCTCGATGACCAGGAACGGTCTTCAGACTTTCCAACACGGCAACCACCTTTTCATTCATTCCTCTGACGCTCGTATCGACCGAAGGCGTCCTCCATTCGGGAAGAACCTCGCTTAATGAGAACACCATCTCCTGATCGACACAA
>CAYSHZ010000051.1:0-6923 GCA_964430905.1 uncultured Thermoanaerobaculia bacterium
GGAAGGAGGAGAGGGGGGGGAGAGAACGTCTCTCCTTTCATCGGTTCCCATCGTGTCCTACCTTCGAAACAAGCCGCAGCTTCGAGTCTTCGAAGACGTTGCGGCGGGAGTAGCCGAAGGTTTCAGCGGTCGTTCCCCGAGTTGAGGATGTAGCGTTCCCATTCCTGCTCGTAGGCCAGGGAGGCCGGGGAGTCCATTCGGTCGAGAAAGACGATGCCATCAAGGTGATCGAATTCATGCTGAAGAACCCGGGCATGAAAGCCGTTGGCGGTCAACGACACCGGATGACCTTCGAGGTCACGTGCTCTGACCTTGATACGGCTGAAGCGGGGGACGAGACCCCTGAGGCCCGGGATGGAAAGACAGCCCTCCCAGCCCTCTTCCTTTGTGTCACCGACGGCCTTGATTTCCGGATTGATCAGTACCGTCGGAACAATACCCGGATCTTCGTCATCGCCCGGCACCCAATAAACAAAGAGGCGAAGACTCTCGGCAACCTGGGGTGCGGCCAAACCGGCACCGTCCTCGGCTTTCATCGTGCGGATAAGATCACGACACAAGTCATTGAGCCGCCCCGACCCGAAAAGCTCCTCCGGAACCGGCTCGGCCACCTGCCTGAGCACGGGGTGTCCCAGCCGAATGACCTCGAGAGGAGATGGTTCATCCATATCAATGTTCATCAATCAACCGCAACCGGAGCACCCGCCCGTGGAGCAGGCATTTGCCGGCGCGTTGGGGTTGTCTACTGTGAAGCCGGCGCCTCGTTGGTCTTCGACAAAATCCACTGACGCACCGGTCAGGAGGGGAGCGCTTTGAGGATCGACCAGTACCTCAAGGTCTCCTGCCTCGACGACGGTATCGTCATCCCTCTTGTCGTCAAAGGTGAAACCGTAGGAGAAGCCTGAGCAACCCACACCCTGAATGAAGATACGAAGACTCTTACCCTCGGCCTCCGGCATCGAGGTCGAAAATTCTTGGACTTTGGCAATGGCAGATTCGCTGAATGAGATCATGGGACCTCCCGGTCTATCGGTTGTGCGGTCTCAATGAGGCCGCGGTCAAAAAATATTGCGGCGTCCGGAAGTACCGGGCCACCGAGTTACTACGACTCCTGTTCAGCCAACCACCGCTCGGCCTCGAGCGCAGCCATGCAGCCCGAGCCCGCGGCAGTGATCGCCTGGCGATACTTGCTGTCCTGAACGTCACCGCAGGCAAAGACCCCCTCGATCGAAGTGCGCGTGGAGTCAGGAGCGGTCGTCAAATATCCAACGGCGTCCATATCCAGTGTTTGGGTAAAGAGATCAGTGTTGGGTTTGTGCCCGATCGCAATGAAGAGGCCCTCCACCGCCAGATCCCGCAGCTCGCCACTTTGGGTGTCCTTGAGCCGAACGCCGGTGAGACCGCTGTCTTTGGTTCCGAGCACCTCGTCGACGACCGAGTTCCAGGCAAATTCAATCTTGGGATTGTCCATGGCCCGCTGGCGCATGATCTTGGAGCCGCGCAATTCATCGCGGCGGTGGATCAGGGTGACCTTGGAGGCAAACTTCGTCAGGAAGACGGCTTCTTCGAGGGCCGTGTCTCCCCCACCAACCACGGCAATTTCCTTGTCGCGATAGAAGAAACCGTCACAGGTGGCACATGCCGAGACGCCATAACCCATCAGAGCCGATTCACGCTCCAGTCCCAGAAGACGGGCCGAGGCCCCTGAGGCAATGATCAGCGCGTCACAGGTCCAGATTCCGTTACTGTCGGTATGGACGCTGAATGGCCGTTGTTCAAGGTTGACCTCGGTCACCTGGTCAAAGAGAAAACGGGTTCCAAATCGTTCGACCTGGGCCTTGGTTCTCTCCATCAGCTCGGGGCCGGTGATACCTTCCGGGAATCCGGGATAGTTCTCGACTTCGGTAGTGATGGTCAACTGGCCGCCGGGTTGCATACCCTCGATGACCACGGGTTCAAGATCAGCCCGGGCCGCATACAGCGCAGCGGTCAATCCGGCGGGACCGGATCCGATGATCAAGATCTTTGCATGGGTGTCGCTCAAAAGAACCTCCAGTAACGCCGGGAACCGATAGGTGAATCGCTGTGAATCATCGACCTCCCCGGATCCCGTGCGATGCGGTGGGCATTGTACCCAAAAAGGGATCGGCCCGCCAGGGGACGTCCTTGGTCAACGCTTCAAGGACGTGTTCCATTCCGGGAGGGTATTTCGGACTTCGTTCAGGAGAGCGGTTGCGGTTGATGATTGACCGCAGTCTGAGTATGCCTGGGCCAAAGCATGAGTCGCCGTAAAGGGGTCGAAGAGCGCATCCAGAAGTTGACGTGCGGCCTGGGATTCAATCCGGGCGCCGGAAATTTCGGAAAGAACGGCATTGAGACCCAGCACTCGTGGATCTCCCGGGGCCTGCTTGAGCGCCCGGAGCACAAGGGCCTGGGCGTCGGGGAGGTCTCCGGCGATGGCGCGACATCGTGCCCGGTGATAGGCGATGGAGGAACACCACCGGGCGCCTCGCCGGGGACGGTACCGGGCATCGCCCAGGGTCTGAAGGAGTCGTTCCGCCTCGGCCGTTCGCCCTATCTCGATCATGACAAGCGCCAGGTCAAAATACCGTTCCGGTGGTTGAGCCTGTTTCAGTTGGGCCTGGATTTCCCGATTGATGATCCGGGGGTCAGCCTCCTGCAGGGCCCAGGGGTCGAGATAGGTGGCGCATCGTGCCGACCAGGTCATCACATCGGATGAGTTTTGCGTTTGGCCGGCTTTTCCGGCGGTAGCCTCTTGTGCAGCGAGGAGTTGCCATCCGTGGTGGTCTTCTCGTTGTGGCGAGCCCTGAAGGCTTAATGCGATCGCAACGAGGACGGAGAGGATCAGGGTGATGGTGACCTTCCATCGCTGGTCATGACGCCAGGCTGAAACCAGACCGTCAATTGCGATGGCGCTCAGCAGGGCGATGGCAGGCAGGAGGACATTTCTCTGCCGGGCCGTGACGTAGAAGAGAACCATCACCGACCAGCCACCGAAGACCCAGAGACCGAGCGCCCAGGTTGACAAGCTGCGCCACCCGAAGAAAAGGCCCACGGCTGCCAGAGCCGCTGCCAATCCGAAGGGCACGAATGGGACGGACCCAAGCAGTGTTGACTTCCGGTCCAGGGTTTTCAAATCCCACGCATCGTACGAGCGAAAAACCAGAAGAGCCTTGCGAAGCATCAAGGTCATGGCGGCTCCAGGCTCATGTCGAACGAATGCCAGGGCCTTTTTCGACCAGTACCCGTTTGAAACCACTGAGGATATTGGCGTGTTTGTCGCTCGAGCGGCTACCAGTCGGTAGGCCACATGAAGACCGTCCGGGAGCCCCAGGGTCTGTTCGATATCCTTGACGACGATGGGCGCCTCTCCTTCATATCCGGTTGCCAGTGGGTTCCAGCCTTCGAAAAGGACGGTTCCCGGGTTCATGGGTGTTACAAGGCCTCCCGTCAGCCGGGATATGGCAATGTGGGAAACCACAACGGGGACAGCAACCCCAATGATCAACGGGACAATCCTCAACAGCCGCTGTTTTGCGGATCCTTTGGGCAGCATCATGGCGCCTATCATCAGCACTGCCGGCAAGGCCACCGACGGGCGGGTAATGACGGCCAATCCCAGTGCACACCCCGCGAAGAAACGAAGCGATGGTCGATCCGAAGAAATAACCAGACACAGGCCAAGGGTGACCAGGCAGAGAATCAGAGTCTCCGGCTCGAGTTCAGTAGCGTTGACCAGTGCGGCCCGACTGGTCAACAGGACCAGTGTTGCAGCCAGGCCGGAGGGGAAACCCCAACGTTTCCATGCCACGGCACCGCACAGAGCTGCTGCCAGTGAGACGCCGACAATCTGAAGGGTTCTGATGCCGAGTGCATCCATTCCCAGTGGACCCTGGACCAGGACGATGCTCCAGAGATAGCCCGTGCTGAGGTCTCCCAGTCGATCGACAGGAAGGTGACCCGAGAGAATTGCGTGAGCAATCTCGGTGTACTTGGAGAAAAACCCCTGGTCGGCCAGATGATTGACCCAGGCAATCCTCAGGAGAGTGATGACCATCAAGACCAACGCGGCGGCTCCTGCCGAGGCATACCGATATGTCGGGGATCTGGAGAGAGACCTCATGGAATGATTGTAGCCTCGTGTTCGGGTAGGATGACGTTGATGAAAACAGGAATGATTCTCTTTGGTCTCTGGATGGGGTTTGTGACGGTGGCAGATGGTGGTTCGGCGCTTGGAGTTCGAAGTGCCGAACAGTCAGTCGATGCGGCGATACGGTGCAACCAGCAACTCCCTCTTCAGCCGGCGGATGCCCTTGGTTTGGCTGAGGTTGCCAGAAGTATCGGGGATTCGGAGGCCGAGATTGCACTTCTGGAGCGAGCGGTGGAGAGTCCGATCGTCGGTGAGGTGGCCCGGGTTCGATTGGCTCAGATCGTGGTTGACAGTGATGTCGACAGGGCGGCATCTTTGGTGCTTCCATCATTGAAAAAAGCCGGAACGCGCCCGTTACGCATGGCGGCGGTTGAAGTTGCCCATCAAAGTGTTGTTGGCGGACTCTCTCCAGAGCTTCACCTTCTGGTGGAGCATGCGACCAGAAGGTTGTCCGGCTCAACCCGGAGGATGCTGGATGCGGTCCTGTTGGATCCCGGTTCCCAGAAGGGCCGGGCGGCATTGCGTCGGTTACTCGAACGAAACCAGGGTGATGGAGCAGCCCTGGATGCGGCTCGCCGACTCCAGGTGTTGTTCGACCTGTCGTACAGGGAACAATGGCTGATTACCCGGTGCCTTTATCGGCACGCATTGTATCGGGAGGCTGCTGCGGCTCTTGAGGTGATTGCGGAATCCGGCTCAAAGGAGGCCCCATCCTCCGAGGTTGCTTTTCTCAGGGGTCGGTGTGCCTTTCGGTTGGACCGATGGTCGGAGGCGGACAGCTGGTACCGGCGTGCGCTGAAATCGGTGTCCTCCAAGACGCGGAGGGCAGAAATCGAGGTTCATTCGGCTCGAGCGAGGGAGTTGGGCGGAGACCTCGAAGGTGCCGTTGAGATGGCGCGCAGGGCAGTTATTAGTGACACCTCGGACAATCGTCGCCTGTTTCTCATTCGGTTGCGATTGCGCCAAGGTCGCCCAGACCTTGCGGTTCAGGGGATTTCCGCTCTGAGAGGTTCTTCCTCAAGATCTCGAGGACGGCTGCTGATGGCTCTCAGGGACCTCGCAGACGGGAGAACCGAGAGCGCGTTGACGATGTTGGACAGGGTGAGGGCTCGTCCATGGAGGGCTCCTGCGCTCATTGTTGCCGCTGAAGAGCTGGTCAGGGTGGGGCGCCCGGAGGATGCTCTCCGTAAGCTGAACAGGGCCGCCAAGGAGCTGGATCCTTTCTGGGGTGATCAGGCCCGAAAGATCATGGCCTTGCTCCCCGAGACGTTGATTGCCGAATGGAGAACCCAACAGCGAGAACAGATTCGGGCGGGGGGAACACGTGCCGATCAGGCCCTGAGGCGCTGGGCAATGTTGGAGTTCGACGCAGGTGCGCTGGCGGACATCCGTTCTTGCGTTGTCAAGGCTCGGTCGATCGAGGCTGTCGATGGGCCGCCGGAGGTTCCTGGATTGGCTGGTGATCTTCGGGCGATTGGACTCAACGAAGCAGCCGTTCGTTGGGATTGGGCGGCCTTCCCGGTGAAAATGCCGGCGGAGGGATTGTGGACGGCTCACCAGTTTCTCTTGGGTAACAGTCCGTGGTTGGCGATTCGAACGACCGATTCAGTGTGGCAGCGTTGGGGGAGAGATCTCCCTGTGCGTGCGTATCCCCGGGCCATGGAGGAGGCGCTGTTTCCCCTGCCGCGGCTCCGGGAAGTCAAGAAAGCCTCCGAGGCCGGCGGTATTGACTGGCCCCTGGTTGCAGGAGTGGCTCGGGAGGAATCGAGGTGGAACCCAGAGGTCAAGTCTCAAGTGGGTGCCCGGGGCCTGATGCAACTGATGCCGCTGACGGCGATCACGGTCGCCGCACGATTGGGAAAGGAGGCGCCGACACCCAGGCAGCTTTTTGAACCACGGTGGAGTCTCGAGCTGGGCGCAGCTGAACTCGGCCGCCTGACCCGAAGTTTTTCCGGCTTCAGTGCTGCAGCCGTAGCCGCCTACAACGCCGGGGAAGCTCAGTCAGGCCTGTGGCTGGATCAGTGTGGCCCGGAGTGCAGTGAGGCTCGTTTCGTTCTGGGGATCACCTTCGAAGCGACACGCCACTACACTGGAGATGTCCTGGCCTCGGAAGAGACCTACCGGAGGATGAGTCCCGGTTCGCCGGAACCTGCGGCAGAAGAGAACTAGCCAAGCCTGAGAACCGAGGGTTCAGTTACAGGCGCATTCTGTGATGGGAGAAGGCAGGATGACCGCAGGCGCCATACAGGTTTCTATTCAACAAACCGGATGACACGATGTCGTTCCCGGGCCTGAAGAGTCCATCGTTCGATTTCGGTGTTGAGTTTTTCTTCCAAGACCAGTTGCCGGAGTTGTTCATTGACGTGAGTCAGGGATGGTGGTGGAACGTCGGAGTTGCCCATCGGTTCCAGAATCACCCGCCGGTAGGCCTCTTCCACATCCCGGATACTGACTGTTACCCGGGGGCGGAGATGTCGTTCGACCCAGGCATGAACACCCGCCAGGCGAAGGGCCAGGCCCTCGACATCTTCCCATTCAAGCCCCTTTGTCGGCAGAATCTCCCGAAGTCGGTCTTCACCGCCGGCGAAGGCCATCATCGCCTGAAGTTGCTGAGAAATATCGATATCCAGGCGATGGAGGGATCCGGAGGAGACGAGGTCAAGGTACTGCAACTCGAGCCGGATTCTGGCACTCAGGGGATCAACCCGGGTTGAGGAATCGCTCGAACTCGGCGGGTTGATACCGACCAACG
>CAYSHZ010000051.1:7023-16094 GCA_964430905.1 uncultured Thermoanaerobaculia bacterium
GGATCAACCCGGGTTGAGGAATCGCTCGAACTCGGCGGGTTGATACCGACCAACGTCGCCAGTTCGAGGTCAGACTGAAGGACCGGATTTTGGTCAATGACCGCCAAGACCGCATCGATCGTCTCGGTCGTCCCACCGAGCCTGGGGCACATTAGGGCTGGAGTAGCCGCCAGGACCACAACCAAGCCATAGACAACGTATCGACCAATCGTATTCAACGGTCCTCCGGTTCGATGTTCAATGATATAGGATCTGACTCAACTGTTCCCGTCCGAAAACCCTGATCGAACTGGACTGGTCTCAAGGAATGGTGCACGATGGCTGATGTCATGGACACCGAAAGTGGAACACTGTTTCTGGTAGCGACGCCAATCGGGACGCTTGGTGATTTTTCCGTCCGGGCCGGGGAGGTCCTGGAGAGTGTGGGCCTGGTATTGGCGGAGGATACGCGGATGACCCGTCGGCTTATCGGGGCATTGAGCCTCAAGGTATCAGCGCCGTTGAGATCGTTGCACGAACACAATGAGACCGTCAGGGTGCCGATGGCCTTGCAGTTTCTCCGGGAAGGGCAGGACGTGGCAATTGTCAGTGATGCCGGAACTCCGGTTCTTTCGGATCCGGGATTCGAACTGGTTCGAGCCATTCGTCAAGCCGGGCTTCCGGTTGCCAGCATTCCGGGGCCTTCGGCCTTCTCGGCAGCGCTGGCCGCTTCAGGACAGCCGCCGCTGCCTGCAGTATTGGTGGGTTTCTTGCCTCCGAAAAGAGGTTCTCGGTGCCGGCGGTTGGCCGAATCGATCATGGAGCAGGCGACGACTGTCGTCTTTCTTTCGCCTCACCGTCTTGGGGCAGAGCTTCGAGATGCCGCAGAGGTATTGGGTGAGGATCGTCCCGCAACACTGATGGCGGAATTGAGTAAGAAATATGAAAGGGCTGAGACCGGGACCCTGGGAAGCTTGGCTGGAGGTCACGAGGTCCAGAACCCCAGAGGTGAGTATGTGTTGGTGATCGGCCCCCCCGCCGTGGCGGTCCATTCTCGTGAACGCCCGAGTCCAGCCGAGGCAAATGAAGCGTACCGGATGGCATTGGAGGTATCGGGAGACAGGCGGGAGGCGTTGCGGATGGGTGCCCGGAAACTGGGGATGGGGAGAAAGGATTTTTATTCGCTTCTCATTGAAAATGCGGACCTTTGAGAGGTGGCTGAGTCAGACCCTGGCATGGTTGTGCTACCCTTGACGGGTTGAATTCTTCGGTGGTGACCCCACCGGTTTTTCCCATTGAGGAAAATTGGACTCAGAGGCTTGAGTTGCGGTCATCGAGGGAGTTCGACGGGGAGGTAACGATGACCGGTCGTCGTTTGATTGCGATTTTTGGAACCGTATTTGTCGTTGTTCTGCTGACGGGATGTGGGTCCAAGCCGGTTGTGGGGGTCGTGCTGCCCATCACTGGGAATGCCAGCGGGTATGGAGAAAGCATTGAAAGTGGAATGCGTCTGGCAATCAACGATGCCCGCGACACCGGCCAATTGCCCGCAGAATTTGAAGTCATTTGGGCCGATTCCGGCAGTGATCCGGCTCAAGGGATCGCCGAGGTTCGTCGCCTGGTCAAAGAGCGGGGCGCCAAACTGATTCTGGGCGCAGCGACCAGTTCCGAAGCCAGCGCTCTGGTTGACGTTTTGGATGATATCAATGTTGTTTGTTTGTCCCCGTCGGCATCGACGCCCGGCCTGACCAAGCGCAGTAAGCTCTTTTACAGGATCTATCCATCTGATGAGCTTGAGGGACATACCGCCGGGAAGTTCATGATCGATCGGCTTGCGGCAACCGAGACGGTACTCTTGGTTGGGAACCCGGAATATGTCGCGGGGATTGAACCGGAGTTTCGGCGCCAGTACGAAGGGAGCCTGGGAGGTAAGGTTGTTTCCACCATTAATCTCAGGACCGAGGGCTGGGAAGACGAGGTCCCCGGGATGCTCCGCAAGTTTCATCCGTCGGCAGTTTATGTCGTTGGATATGCCGAAGAAATCCTGAGTGCCATCCGCCAACTGAGGGCCTCAGGATTCAAGGGTCGGATTGTGACAACATCGGCTTTTTTCACCAGTGAGGTTCTCAAGGAAGCCGGAAAGGCGGCAGAGGGAGTGTTATTTCCCCTGCCCCCATTCGACCGGACGGTTGAGACAGAACCTGTGGTCTCTTTTGTACACCGTTACATGGATACCTTCGAGAGAGCGCCAGACGTTTTTGCCGCTCACGGCTATGACGCAATGAAAATTGCTATCCAGGTCTTTGCCCTCGCCAGGCCACCGGAGACGCCGGAAATCAACAAGGCTTTGCATTTTGGTGTGACGGATTTCATGGGTGTGACCGGGCCGATCCTCTTTGACGATCACGGAGACGTCAAGCACTATCCGAAGATGTTTATCGTTAAGAATGGACAGGTGTTGGGTTACCGTCGATATCTCGATGCCGAACGGAAACGGATCCTTCGCCAGGTTCAGAACCTTCTGATTTCGGAAGGGTGACGCCGCCGCAAGCCGGCGAGGAATTGACTCGTATTGTGACGCACACCCTCTTGTTGTGGCGCCACAGGGCCCTGGTTGGGGTCCTGGTTCGACGAGAACTCTCGGCTCGGTACCGGGCTTCTGTTCTTGGGTTTTTCTGGTCGTTGCTCAATCCCCTGTTTCTGCTGGTGATCTATGCCTTTGTGTTTACGACGATCTTTCAACCGAGGTTCCCCGGCGGGCAGCCCTATCCCCTCTTTCTGTTTGCAGGATTGTTGCCCTGGATGTTCTTTTCGGGAGCCGTCCTCGATGCAGCCGTCACAATGGTGGATAACGGACCACTCTTGGCCAAGGTCATGTGTCCGCCGGAGATCTTTCCCGCAGTGACCGTGATGTCTCATTTGGTCAATCATCTCCTGGGCCTCCCGGTCCTGGTGGCTGCGATGGCGGTTGCGGCCGGCTTTGGTGTTCATCCCTTTCCGTGGACCATCGTGTTTCTTCCGTTGGCTTTGGTGCCGTGGGTCTTAACCACAGCGGGTGTTGCCGCAGCGGTTGCGGCCGGCGCGGTCCATTTTCGGGACCTCAGGGATATCGTGGGTCACCTCCTCAATTTGCTCTTCTTCTCCTCGCCGATCATCTACAGTCTTGATGGCCTTGAACTCAACCCAACGCTGATGACGGTGCTTCGGCTCAACCCCTTTGCCAGCCTGGTCGAGGTGTACCGAGATCTGGCCTTTGGGGGTCGTATCCCTGAAACACGAACGGCCTTGACCGCATTGGCGGTTGGTGTCGTGGTTTTCTGGCTGGGGACGTGGGTGTTTTCCAGGATGCGGGACACAATTGTGGAGGCCGTGTGAAAAAAGGAGGCGTCCTGTTTGATGATGTCTCCAAGACCTTTCGGGTGAAGGGTCGACGAGGACGCCATGAGACCCTGAAGGGGGCCCTGTTTTCTCGACGGGCACGGCGGAAGGCTGCTGTGGCCAGTGACTTTCGGGCGTTGGACAGTATTGAGGTTTCGGTGGATCCGGGTGAAGTGGTAGCCCTCCTGGGACCCAACGGTTCCGGAAAGTCCACCTTTCTCAAGCTGGCCGGGGGAATCCTCCGGCCAACCTCTGGCCGGGTGATCACTGAGGGCAGAATCACGGCGTTGATAGAACTGGGGGCCGGCTTTCATCCAGAGATCACCGGCTGGGAAAACGTCATCATCAACGGAATGCTGATGGGCCTGTCCCGCCGGGAGGTCGAGCAGAGGATGGATGACATCCTTGAATTCGCCGGTATTGGAGACTTCATCGACCAGCCGGTCAAGACCTACTCTTCGGGAATGTATGTTCGGTTGGGCTTTGCCGTCGCCGTTGCGATTGATCCGGATATTCTTCTGATTGACGAGGTGCTGGCGGTCGGAGACGAAAGCTTCGTCGCCCGGTGTCTTGACCGTTTGGCGCGAATGCGCCGCCGGGGTGTGACCATGATTCTGGTTACCCACGATCTGGATATGGCGGCCTCGTTTGCCGACCGGGGAATCTATCTCGATCATGGGCGGGTTGTGGCCGACGGACCGACGGACCAGGTGGTCGCCCGGTATCGAGGTGATGTCGCAGGCGACCGGGTCGATCAGGAGCGTCCCAGAAATCCGGTACGGGTCCTCGAGGAAGGTCGGCGATGGGGAAATGGTGACGTCGAGATTCTCGATGTTGAGATTTGGGCTGATGGTCGGCCCGTCCGGCTCCTCTCCAGCGGGGCTGCCGCCGAGGTTCGAATCTCCTACGTGGTTCATCGACCGGTTGACGACGTTGTGTTCGGCATTGCGTGGCATGGGGAGGATGGGACCTTGGTCAGCGGCCACAATACCGATCTTGACGGACTCGATGCAGGAGGGCTGAAGGGCCGGGGCCAGGTCTCGTGTGTGTACCAGGACCTACCCCTCGCGGCAGGGATTTACTCGTTGGATGTGGCGATTCATGCGAGAGACGGAATGGCCTATGACTACTGGTGTCGTGCAGCCGACCTCCGAGTGACAGCGCCAATTCAGTGGCCCGGCGTTTGGGCTCCGGGACATCGATGGTTGGGTCTTCCACCAGTGGAGTGACGCTTTTCGTCACTTTCTCCGAGGGGACTGACGCCTAGCGCCGCATCTCCGGGCTCGGTGTTCGGCACAGACTGGCACGACTCTTGCACCTTGCCCTCCTGCATTGAAAAGGAGGATTCACCAATGCGTAGACAAAAAGGTTTCACTCTCATCGAGCTGCTGATCGTTGTGGCGATCATCGGCATCATCGCGGCCATCGCGATTCCCAACCTGCTCAACGCGATCAACCGTGGTCGGCAGAAGAGGACCATGGCTGATATGCGGACCATCGCAACCGCCATGGGCGCCTACGGAACGGACAACGTGTTTTATCCCCGAAACATTTCGGCCATTACTGCCATGCGGGGTTATCTCGCGCCGATCTACATCAAGACGTATCCCGGTACCGATGGTTGGGGAACGCCCTATGGATTTTCCAGTGACATTGTCGGTAGTAACTACACAATTGTCTCCTATGGGAAAAATCGGCAGCCTGAAGCCCTTCCGACTGCAGAAAAGAAGACTCAAGATTTTGATTGCGATCTCGTACTTCAAAACGGGTCTTTCATTCAGTATCCCGAAGGAACCCAGCAATAGTAGTCGAGAATTACTGTTGACACTCAAGGGGCGCTTCGGCGCCCCTTTATTTATTTCTTGAAGGTCGAGCTGCTATACACTCGTCACATGATATTGGACGTTGAACTTGCCATCCGTTTCATCAAGAACCGGGCGGGTGTGTTGTTGCGTGGTACCGCCATTGCGGCCTTGGGTGGCATCGCCCTCGCCACCATGGCACTGGTAATCACGCTGGCCCTGATGGCGGGATATCGGCAAGCGATTGCCGGAGCCCTGCAGCAGGGGAATGCTCATCTCGTTGGTTTTGCCCCGATGGGCCTCGAGCAGGACGAGGTCGTTGAAGCCTCTCGGTCGATTGGCTCCATCAACGGAGTAACCCGGGTCGAGGCGGTTTCATATGTTGCCGGTCTTGCGGATGTTGCGGGAGACCCTGGACGTCCTTTGCCGGTCGTTCTCAAGGCCGTCGCTCGTCCGCCCAGTTTTACATCCCTCGATCGTTGGTTACCGGGGACTCCTGTCGAGAGTGCGATCGGCGCCGGCCTGGCGTCCCATCTTGGAGTGGGCGTGGGGGATCATGTCACCATCCGGTTGCCGCCCAGCAGGGGTTCATGGGTTCTGCCTGGATTGACGCTCAGAGTTGTCGATGTCTTTTCTCTGGCCTTCTCGGAATTCGATAATCGGTGGATTATCGTGCCGTTGGATGCAATCCTGAAAGTGGCTCCCGGACTCGGTATTGCAGGATTGGAAATAGAGTTGGTTGACCCTTTGGCTGTAGATTCTGCCCGAACAGCCCTTGAGGCTGCACAGCCCGGCCTGGTTTTTTCCGACTGGCGAGAGATGAATCGCTCCCTCTTTGCGGCCCTGCGGTGGCAAACTCTGTCCCTGTTCGTTGTTCTGACTCTGGTCGTTGCAGTAGCGTCCTTTCAAGTGTCCTCGGCGTTGATTGTCCTGGCAATCGACAAGAGAAGAACGGCGGGGATGCTCCAGGCACTTGGTGCCACAGGCGGTCGGATCTGGCGAATCTTGACCCTTGCAGGGATTGTTCTGGGGGGGTGCGGTGTTCTCATCGGGGCCGGAGCCGGTGTCATGGTTGCCGGCGTATTGACCGCCACCAGGGCTATTCGGTTCCCGGAACACCTTGCCGAGGTCTACCTCGTCGATCATGTCTCGTTCATCGTTGTACCTTCCCATCTTGTGGGTATCATCGGTGTGTGCCTGTTCCTTGTATCTTTGGCTTCAGCGTGGCCGGCGTTGCAGAGTGCCCGGAGGGACCCTGCCGAGGCGTTGCGGACGGTGTGACGGCGGGGCGAGGAGTACCGAATTACCTGGTTGAGCTTCACTGTCGGTCAAGTACCGAGGTCTTCAAACCGGTGTCTGCTAGTCTGAATTGGTGATGACTGCCCTGCTTCTTGTCTTTGCCGGACTCCTGGCCGCATGGCAACCGGTGGAAACCCATTCTTCGACAGCCGTGGTTCTTGCCGGGGTGGCGTTGTTACTGGTTCCCTGGGGCTGGAAGAAAACTTCGGCCGAGGGCTTCAGGTGGGTGATCAGTTTGGTGGCCTTTTGGACACTGTTCGTCATTCTGGGCCAGGCCGGGGGCTGGGACAGGACCGAAGCGTTTGCTCAGGTTTTTCTATTCGGAGCTGTGGGGATGACGGTCTGGTTGGCTTCGAGGCAAATACCAGATACCAGCCTGATCGACATTTTTGTCCTCGGTCTGGTTGGCTTGGCGGTGTGGGGACTGTGGCAGAGTCTTGGCGGGTTGGATCACCTGCGGGGTTTCACGGAAAACCTCCCAGTACACCTTCGGGCGGGAGCCCTGGCGCGCATCGACCGGGGACGGGCATTCGCGTCGATGTTGCTTCCAAGTCATCTCGCGGTGGTCTTGGCAACCACATTGCCAATCTTGATGGTTCGGATCAAGAAGAACCTGCAGGGGGTTGCCTTCGCCTTTGCTTTCGCCATTGGTGCCGTTGGTATTGTGGCCACACGGTCTCCCGTCGGCGTGGTACTGGCGATCGCATCGTGTTCGCTGGTCCTCTTTTTTCGACAGCGAAAATCATTCTTCTGGGCAGTTGGCGTCGGCGTCATGGTTGTCGCGGGCGTCATTGGTTTTCGGCCGGACGTTCTTCAAAATGAACCCGTGGTTCTCCGAATCGACAACTGGGGTTCGGCCCTGTGGGTCTGGTCGAAGGCCCCGATCGTGGGCGTTGGGCTTGGTGGATTCGGCCAGGCGGCGCAGTCCATTCCATGGCCTGTCGGTAATCACCCCGTTCATGCCCATTCGTTACCCCTCGAGTGGCTGGCAGATCTGGGTCTTTTTGGATTGGTTTCGTGGATCCTCTTGACGCTTGGTTTCGTGGGTGTGGTCAGGAGACTCTGGCGGATTCGACCGGAAATGGCCGCTGCTCTACTGGTGATCCCGGTTCATAATTTGGTGGACTTTTCCCTCTACACAACGGGGGTTGCCCTTCCCTGGGCGGTTCTTCTGGGATGGTCCCTTGCTTTGACGAGGCAAGACGAAGAAATCAGAGAACCGGTCTCACCGGCCCTGCGATGGATCGGAGTTCTTGCGGCTACAGGGGCCGTCGGCGTTGCCATTCTTTCCCTGTCGGGGACTGTCTTGGTTGAAGCCGCCCGAGGTGGGGCGTCTTTTCAGACTCGCCAGGATTGGGCATCACAGGCGGCGTTCCTGGCGCCCTGGAGCGGGGATGCTGTTGAGTGTGTCGGCGCCCTGGCACTGGAGTCCGGGAATCCGGCGATGGCCAGAGAGGCCCTGCTGTTCCTGGAAAACAGAAACTGGCAGTGCCCTCGGTCGGCGGCCCGGGCCCAGTTGATGGGTCGTTTGGCATTCCTGGCCGGCGATGAGGTCACGGGGCTCGAAAATCTCTGGAGAGCGAAAGTCGCGCAGCCCTACGACGAGAGGCGCCGACGGGATTTCGAGACCGCGAGTTCAAAATTGGAGAATGAACTCAATGACCCGCGCTGACCTTCGAACGATTCTGGCGGGCCTCGTGGTGGTGGGCGTCGGTCTCCTCGGTGAAGTAGGGTGGCCGCTGGTGTATCTGGTTGTCGGCCTTGGGATTACGGTATTGTCCGTCGAGATTGCGGTTGATGGTCAGCAGGAACAGACATTCGCCGGTTGGTCTTGGTGGAGTCTCATCGCCTGGAGTGTTGCGGCGGCCCTGATCGCATCGGGTGACGCACTGGCTTCAAAGACCACCCTTGGGTCCTGGGTTGCAGCCTGGGTCATCTTTGCAGTGACTGTCCGGGCAGGGCTGGTTGGGCGCAAGATAGTGTTGATTCTCCTTGGTGCGGGTGCCGGGATATTGGGCCTTGGAATTGTCGCGGGCTCCTTGGGTGCACTGCAGCTGATTTCCAATGCCAATATCTCGGTGGCGATGATCGTGGCGGTGATCCCGTTAATAGTGGGGCTCTTTGGCTCGTTCCGGACTGCATCCGTGGCGATGGCCTTCTTGGCCGTCCCGGTTATTATGACCGGTTCGCGAGCGGGGGTTCTGTCGATTCTGGTCATTGCCGGTTTGCTGTGGCCCTCCGGTCGCCTGCGCCGATGGATGATGGCCCTCGGCGGAGTGGGGGCAATCGGGGCGATCATGTGGCGTTTCCTCCAGCACCCGGACAGCCTGGCCTGGCATCGGTGGCGGATCTGGGGAGCGGTCATCCAATCAATTCAAGACCGACCCCTCTGGGGGATTGGTGCGGGGGCGATGTCCGAGGCGATGGGCCCCTACCGCATGGAACACCTCACCGAGATCGGACGATGGGGACACATCATTGGCAGTGCCGAGAATATTCCCCTGGGCCTTGCGGTCCGGGTCGGCATTCCGGTCCTGATCCTTGCCGGAGCTGCATTGGCCGTTTGGGGAATTCGGAGTCTTCGTCCAACTCCGGAAGCAACGGCTGCGCTGG
>CAYSHZ010000052.1:0-15679 GCA_964430905.1 uncultured Thermoanaerobaculia bacterium
TCGACCCGGAAAATGCGGAATTGTCGAACTCGAGGATCCGCCGGCCGGCCTCAACCTCTGCGCCGTCCTCGATCATCCAGCTGATCTGAACAGCCCAGATCGGTGTCCGGGGAACTCGAATCTCGGTCGAGGTGAAGGACTCCAGCTTCCCAGTCAACAGGAATTGATTCTCAAAATGCGTTCGAACGGTCCGGAGAACAGAGCCGGATCGGGTGCTTGGGGGGCCAGGTGAGCACGCCATCCCGATCACCATTGCCAACCCGGCAACCAGAGTCACAGCCCCACAGTGCTTGGCCATCCCCAACGATACACCTACCCTTGTGCGTCCCTTCGTTTTCGGATCCGATGCATGACCCTGAGGGTGGTCCATACGCTCAGGGCGAGGAAGATCGTACCGAAGAGGGAGGCGACGAAGCCCGGACCGCCTGGAAGGGCCAGCGACAGAATGAGGCAGACCAGGCCAAGGCCCAGTTTCTGTCGTCCATCGCCCGAAGACATGCCCCACAGGATTCCCGCGGCGGCGATCAATAGGACATTGAGACCGGCAACGAAGCTCTTTGTCCATCCGGGATAGGGGCGGATCGGCAGTGTCGGGGCCTCAGGATCGACCATCAGGATCTGTGCCGTTCGGATGCTGGGGAGCGATTGAACGCCTGCCGGGAGGGCAATTCGAACCGGAAGGGCGCCACGGCGCAGGACATTCTGGCGGTTCTGGACCTGCCGCATGATTGATTCTTCCTTGTCTGCCTGCATCTTCTGGAGTTCGCCGGATACCGGCGCCGAGGCATAGGCTCTGGTTGCCGACATCGAACCCAGGGCAACAGTCCCGATGTGTGTCTGTTCGGTGAGGGGGTGGGTCTCGGATACGACCATGAAGGACGAGTCCAACACCCGATAACGGTGATCCGTGGGCAGGAATACCGTCCACAGGGCCTCGGCCACCGGGACGTCGAAATGAGGCAAAGAGGGCTCAATCGTACGGAAATTCCGGAGTGTCGGTCCTCGGTTCAGCAACACCAGCGAGAGGGTCGAAGTGGTTTCCTGCCCGCCCCGTGGCAGGGGAATGAGGATGGTGTTCCCCGAGCGCTTGGGGCGAGTGGGTTCGGACTCGACCAGGAGGGACCAGATTTCGGTCTCGTCATGTGCGAGATCCATACGGAGGAATTGCCGCCGGTTGTTCTTGATTCGCAGGTCCAGCCAGAGGGCCTCCGTGCCGTTGTCCAGAAGAACCGTCGTCGCGTTGAGCGACTCAATGATCGCCGTCAATACGGCGGCGTCCTCGTGTTCCCGAATGTTCAGACTGATTTCTCCGACCGTGCCGGAGAACTTGCAGGCAGCCACGGGGTTGCCGCCGAGGCGGAGGATGTCCTCCGGGAGTTCGGAAGGATCCGAGGGCAGGACACCCTCTCCCAGTTCCAGCGAGACCTCGGCGCCGCCGGCGGAAACCGTCAGCCACCCGGTTTCCCTTTCGATGCCCAGAGCCTTGAATCGGGGGGCGATAATCGAGATTTGTTCCGGATCATAGGCACCCTCGAAACCGACACTGACTCTGAGGTTGCCGCCGACCGGTCCGCCGAAGACCAGATGCAGAATCCGACCTCCATCTTTGCGCAGGATTTTCCAGCTCTCCAGACCGGGCGCAGAGACCTCAAAGATCTCGATGCCGTTGGGCATCTCGACGTCGGCGGAAGCAATTTCCGCGATACGGATCCGGTAATCCAGAATGAGCAGTCCACCCAGGGCGCCCTCGCCGACGTCGAGCATCTGGTAGGACAGCAGGTGGAGCCGAGCCTCGGGAGTGATGACTTCTCCTCCGGCGCCTGATTCGACCTCGAAAGGACGGCGCCAGCTCAGGGATGCCCGGCCCTGTTTCAGGGAGAGGAAAGTGCCGGCCCCCTGCCGAGAAACCGTCAAGGCATTGGTTGCCTCCAGGTTTTCGATGTCGCTTCCGGAGACGATTTTGACGACGTTGAGGGGAGCGTCCGGCAGGATCAAATCGAGGTGGTTCTCACCGGGATGATCCGGAATGGCGATGGCGAGTTCGACCTTCAGGGGGTAACTCCCAGGGCCCTGGACGATCAGTTCGGTCCCGCCCCCCGAAGGGGAGAGGAAAGCCCCGCCGCCGTCAAAGGAAATGACCGTTGCCTGGGTCCACATCGGCATTCGGACCCAGCCCGACGCCAGGACCTCCAGTTGCAGGGATCCGGTCAGCCGGAGGGTGGTTCCCTCCAGACGGCCCCGGTACTCCGCCGAGCGGAGAAATGCCTCTTTTGGGGGAGCGGGGGTCGGCGTGACTACTGTTCGGGTCGCTTCAACCAGGGTCTTGAAATCCTGCCAGGAAAGCTCCAGCGCAGTGTTTTTCAGGTCCGGGAGAGGCGAGTCTTGTGCCCGTGCAGGAAAGGACGGAAGGATCGTCATCACGAGGCAGAGAACTCCGATCAAGGCCGGTCCATGTCCTGATTGCCTTGGCCTACTCATGAATTGTCTCCACTGTGTCCTTGTCTTTTGAACGAATCCAATGAACAAGCGTCACGCAGAGGGCTGCCGGAAGAAGGGCCACCAGGAAGGCCGGTCGCTGGGTCGAGGAGAGCAGCCAGAGGACGACCAGCAGGACTCCAGCCAGGATGCTCCAGCGGAGCGGCGCCTTGAGCAGGAGGCACAGGCCGAGACCCAGTGCCGTCACGAAGGTCACGAGGAAGGTTACCCAGCGCGTGAACCGGGGCAGGCGCCAGGCCTTGGGCGCCGACAGGAAGGCGATGGTTGAAGCCTCGTTTGGACTGACCAGCCGTCTCGAAAAGTGCAGCAGTCGTCCCGTGCGTGGGACCTCCACCCTGACCGGAAGCATGCCCCGTTGTCCCGCCTTCTCCAAAGGGGCGGCCTTCCAGACGTGTGCAACATTCGAGCCTGCAACCTGGGAAGTCGGCGATGGGTCCGGTATGGGGTAGGGTTGGTGGTCGCCCCTGGCGATCTTTTTCTTGAGGAGGAGGGCGTCGTTCTCGGTGAAGGCGTTCCTCGCCTCATCGGGGAAAACCTGTGCGGCCGCCTCAGGTTCCAGATCGCCGCCGAATGCGAAGTATTGCTGATCCGGTGGAAGGTAGATCTCCCAGTCCATGGCCAGCACGTCGAGGTCGATCGAAGGCGCCGCGAAATGATGGCGACCCAAGGCCCGTTTTCTGTGACCGTTCTCCGACCAGACCAGCTCGACTTCGAACGGCGCCGGTTGGGCATCGAGGCCCAGTGGCGTTTTCTTCAGGGGGATCAGGATGGCGCCGTCCTCTCGCTGTGAGGCCTTGACGGGACGGCCCTCCCGGAAGGCGCCCCAGAGGGTCGCACCGGTGGGGAGGGTGGCCGCGAGAAACTGCTTTCGGTTGTTTCGCAGCGTGAAGGACGCGGAGCAGAGTCGACGCCCCTGTGAGCTGACGAACGTGACGAGATGTGCCTGTTCGGCGATGCTCCTCTTGACCACCAGGTCCTGGTGTTTCGTAACCGAGATCTCCGCGGTGACGGGGTGGTGGAGGTATTTGAAGACGAAGAGAACATCGGCCCCGGCCCGAGAGGCCAGGGACTGGGGCATTTCCGAAGGGTCGACAAGAGCCGTGTTTTCCAGGTGTCCCCCCGGGGTCAGTTCGACGTTGGTCGCCGCCTCCAGGGCAAGAAATCCCCGTTCCCGTCGAACGCCCTCGACGACGATGTCCGGCATATCGAAAGTCGTCGTACTGCCATCAAGCAACCCCTCGAATTCCAGGTCGAAGAACCAGGCGCCGCGGGCCTGAAAATCCAGAGTGACCTTCAGTGGAACGCGCCCTTCGCGGACCTCGCCCGTCGTCCATCCGGCCACGCCCTGCCCCGAGAGATCAAGAATGCTCAGGCCTTCGGGCAGTTCCAGATCGACCGAGGTCATACCCTTGCCGTGAATGGTGTAGGCGATGCGGGTCCTGCCGTGGTAGCTGCCTTCGCCGACCGAGAGCAGGGTCTGGCTTTCGGCGAAAAGTGTGGTCTCCTTGTCCTCTTGTGTCAGATTCTTGAACCACGAAATCCGGGTTCTCCCGCTGCCCTTGAGAGCTGCGCTGAATCGGGTCAGACCCGGGCTTTCTTCCGGTCCGCGGCTGACGCCCGGTTCGGCGGTGATCATCAGATCCGTTGTCGGGATGGTCAGATTCAAGAGGGCCGCAGGGGCCGAAGGGTAGAGAAGATCGGCCCATCGCCGGCCCTGGCTTTGGATGATGGGGACCAGGGCCTTGAGAGTGAAGGTGTGGCGAGCACGGCCATGGAGTGCGATACATGAGAAGGCGCCGTTTCGGTAGAGGCGGGCAGGCGCACCATCCATTTCGACGGATTCCAGGGCCAGCTCGACCGGAGCGATCCTGGCCTCGACCCAGCGGTCATTCCGCAGGATCTCGATAGAGAAATCCATCACCAATTGGAGTTGCTCCTGTTTCTGATCCGTTCGGGCCTGGATTCGGCATTGGGAAAAGGCATAGTCCACCGGTGGGGGCGGGATGGGCGTTGGTGTGGGCTGAACCCTCAAATCCGCCAGGAGCGTTTTGAAATCCGACCAGGGAATGACGACTCCGGTCGTGCCCAGATCCGGCAGGCCATCCGTGGTCTCTTGGGCTCGAAGGTCCGACGTCATCAGGACCAGAGTGACCAGGGTCAGAATAATCGGTAACCGCAAAGATTTGGTTTTCATGGCACTCTCCGTTTCGGTCAAACCATCATGCCTGATTCGAGCTCTTCGTTCCATTATTAAAGACACATCTGTGCCATATGTCGAAACCGAGTACCTTTGAGAAGGGATACTCGTCTTCTTGTCTCTTTGTTTGACGCGATCTCGGGAAGAGAGTTCCACGATTGGGGTGTCCAACCCCTTCCTCGGCGTTTTGTGTCTTGGCAAAGGCAGTCATGGGGAGTACCATGCGCGGCGATACTCCTCCGCCCAATCGAGGGCGCGTGGGGCCAATGCAAAAGATGGGGAGGCTCTGATGGCCGCAAATCTCAAAGGACGTCATTTCTTGAAGTTGGTGGATTTCTCCTCCGAGGAAATCTCGGATTTCCTGACCCTTTCGGCGGTCCTCAAGGCCAACAAGAGAGCCGGTGTCCGGGGCAAGGCGCTGGAGGGCAAGAATATTGCCCTGATATTCGAGAAACCCTCGACGCGGACCCGGTGTGCCTTTGTCGTCGCTTGCGTCGACGAGGGCGCCCACCCGGAGTATCTTGGCAAGGGTGACATCCAACTGGGCAAGAAAGAGACTGTGGCCGATACCGCTCGCGTTCTCGGGCGGTTTTTCGATGGCATCCAGTTTCGTGGTTTCTCGCACGAGACGGTCGAGACCCTGGCCGAGTATGCCGGCGTTCCGGTGTGGAATGGCCTGACGGATCTCTGGCATCCGACCCAGATCCTGGCCGATCTATTGACCGTTCAGGAGGCTTTCGGCCGCCTTCAGGGGCTGTCCTTTGCCTACGTCGGGGATGGGCGCAACAACATGGCCAACTCTCTGATGGTCGGGTGCGCCAAGATGGGTATGGATGTGCGCATCGTCGCTCCGGAGAGTCTCCATCCGGACGGAGAACTGGTGGAGCAGGTCAAGGCGATTGCTCTGGAAACCGGCGGTATGGTGACGGTGACAGCCGACATCGAGGCTGGCGTCAGGGGCGCCCATGTCGTCTACACCGATGTTTGGGCGTCGATGGGCGAGGAGGCGCAGATTGCCGAACGAATCGCGACCCTGGGACCCTACCGGATTACCGTCGAGATGATGGAGATGACAGGACGGCGCGATGCGATCTTCCTTCACTGTCTGCCGGCCTTCCACAATCTCGAAACCGATGTCGCCAAAGAGTATCCGGAAATCAGGGAAGTCGACGATGAGGTCTTCGAAGGTCGGTGGAGCCGGGTCTTTGACCAAGCCGAGAACCGGATGCATACGATCAAGGCCGTGATGGTCGCCACCCTCGGTCACTAACAAGGGAAACAAGGAGAGAGCATGAAAAAGGTCGTCATTCTCGGAGCCGGACGGTCCGCCCCCTACCTCATTCGCCGCATGGTTGATCGCGGTCCCGAGCAGGGATGGGAGACGGTCGTTGCCGACATGGACATCACCGCCGCCCAGAACAGGATCGGTCAGGGTGCCACACATGCCCGGGCGATGGCCCTGGATGCGACCGAGGAGCCGGAATTGGCTGCCGCGATCAAGGGCGCCGATGTCGTATGCAACCTGCTGGCGCCACGTTTCCAGGCGGCGGTCTCTCGGCACTGCGTCGAAGAGGGCGCCCACATGGTTTCGGTGTCCTACCTCTCGGACGAGACCCGGGAACTCGAGGCCTGGGCCCGTGACCAGAATGTCATGCTGCTCGGCGAGATGGGCCTCGATCCCGGCATCGACCACATGATGGCCATGGATGCGGTAAAAGACGTCAGGGCAGAGGGCGGGAAGATTCTCTCTTTCCGCTCCTTCGGGTCGGGCGTTCCGGCGCCGGAGTCCAAGTCCAATCCCATGCAGTACCTGATCACCTGGAATCCCTGGAATGTCGCGACTGCCGGTCAGGCCGGAGCACAGTACATGGTCGACGGTCAGATTCGGATTGTTCCTCACCGGAGGCTCTTCCTTCACACGTGGCCGGTCGAAGTCGAGGGTGTTGGAACGCTCGAAGCCTATCCCAATCGGGACTCCTTGAGCTACCGTGACCACTTCGACCTCCATGATGTGCGGACGATGATCCGCGGGACCCTTCGCTGGCCCGGCTTCTGCGAGACCTGGTCGCGCGTGGTCAAATTGGGTCTGACTAATACCGGTCTGACCATCCCCAACCTGGGCGAGCTGTCGCCGCGTGAGGTCGTCGGCATGTTTCTGCCCCTGCCGGTGCCGGCCGACCGGGTGGTCGAGGCGGCGACCCTCTTCCTTGAACTGAACCCCACCGGCGAAGTGATCAGGAATCTTCGTTTTTTGGGACTGTTCGACCAGGAACCCTGTGGGTGTCCGGGGAACACGGTGGCCGACATGGTTGCCCATCTTCTGGAAGAAAGGTTGGCGCCCCAGCCGGGGTCACACGACATGGTGATCCTGGTCCACCAGATGGACGTCCAGTACCCCGATCGCCTGACGCCCTGCGAAAGGGTGACCTATACGATGGTCGATACGGGCGATGCCATAGGGATGTCCGCGATGGCCAAGACTGTCGGTCTGCCGACGGCTTTGGCGGCGGAGATGATGCTCGACGGTCAGCTTCAGCTCTCCGGGTGTCTGTTGCCGACACACGACGCGATCTACAAGCCGGTCCTCAAGAAGCTCAAGGACGAAGGCCTGCACTTCACCATGAGCCGAAAGGCGTTGAGCGGGTGTGAAGAGGCCAATGGGGTGATTTAGGGTTGTCAGCTGTCAGCTGTCGGTTGAGCTTCTTGTGAGATTCAGAGATACCCGGGTGGGGATAAACCCCGCCCCAAAGAATACAATGTCGTGGAGACCTTTGGGATCGGCCTTGGAATACGGTCGGGGACAAAGGCATCCCTATGCTTTTCTTTGTAGGGGAGGGGTTTATCCCCTCCCGTTCTTCGACTATTCGGGCACATCGGCCTGTGGAAGGCAT
Source organism: uncultured Thermoanaerobaculia bacterium (assembly GCA_964430905.1). GTDB lineage: Bacteria > Acidobacteriota > Thermoanaerobaculia > Thermoanaerobaculales > Sulfomarinibacteraceae > DAOWGJ01. The sequence goes on from CAYSHZ010000052.1 coordinate 7,585, forward strand.
TCTTGCAAGAGTCTCAGCTGACAGCACACCACAAGGCAGGACCCGGCTTTGCGGGCTCAGTTACACTGCCTCAATGATCTTGACGACGTTGGTCGCGGCGGTTGCCCTGGGTATTGCTGCCCAGGTTCTGGCCGAGAAGTTCCAGGTGCCGGCGATTCTGCCGCTGCTGGTTCTGGGGATTTTCTGTGGTCCAGCGGGTTTGGCCCTGTTCGCCCCGCAGGCCCTGGGACCGGAGTTGATGACGGCCCTGGTCCATCTGGGCGTTGCCATCATCCTGTTCGAGGGTGGTCTGACTCTGGATCCTCGTCGTTTGCTCGAGGTCGGGGGGCCGGTGGGCAATTTATTGACCATCGGGGTCGTCGTCACCGGGGTCGGATCGGCTGTTGCGGCTCATCTGGTGCTGGGGATGGCTTGGCCGATGGCCTCCCTGTTCGGGGCGATCATGACAGTGACGGGGCCGACGGTGATTGTTCCTTTGCTGCGGCATTTGATTGCGCCGCGCGAGGTCAAGACCCTGCTGCTGTCCGAGGGTCTGCTGATCGACCCCATCGGGGCGGTTCTCGCCTATGTCGTGTTGCAGTGGACCGAACGTGCCGGCATTCCCTGGAGAGAGCTCTTGAGCCAGTTGACGGTGATCACCCTGACGGGGATCATTCTGGGTTTCGCTGCCGGCGCCGTGGCCAAGGTGGTCGTCCGGACCCGGCTGGTCAGCGGTGAGCTGCGCAATCTGACGATCCTGGCACTGCTGATGGTGTGTTACGAATTGGCCGAACATCAGGCGCCCCAGGCCGGCATTTTGGCTGCGATGGTCATGGGTTTCACAATGTCGGCGGCGGAGTTGCCCGATCTGGTCTCGGTCAAGGCATTCAAGGGGCAGTTGACAACCCTGGTGATTTCGATGCTCTTCATTCTGCTGGCCGGAGACCTCGATCTCGGTGCGATGGTCGAGTTGGGATGGAAGGGGCCCGCAGTCATTGCCCTACTGATCCTCGTGGTTCGCCCACTGAGTGTCGCAGCCTCGGTTTGGCCGTCGCAGTTGGCGTGGAAGGAGCGCCTGGTTGCAGGTCTGACGGCGCCACGAGGCATCGTTGCGGCGGCGGTTGCGTCCCTGGCGGCCCAGCACATGGTCGCCCAGGGAATCGACGGTGCCCAGGCACTGGAAGGACTGGTCTATCTTGGAATTTTGATGACGGTGATCTGGTCGACTCTGATGGCGATCATCTTGCCGAGGGTTCTGGGCTATGCCTCAGATCCCGGACGACTTCGCATGGTCCTGGTCGGCGCCAACGCGTTGACGGTTCTGTTGGCCGAGGTGTTGAAAAGGAGTGGTCGTACCGTCGTCGGTATTGATGGGGTTTCGTGGAGGCTCGATCCCTGGAGGGCCTCCGGCGTGACGACCGTCGTTGGGGATGCCCGGGATTCGACCACTTATGAGGAGGCCGGGGTCGAAAGGGATTCTCTGGTCATCGCCGCGACGACCAATGACGAGCTCAACCTTCTGGTGGCCGATCTGGTCCATTCCGAGTTTGGTGTGGAACACCCGGTGGTGGCACTCAAGATTCCTCCGGAGGACTTCGGCCGCCGGTCTCGGGGTTGGCTCGATCTTCTCGGTGGACAGGGTGTGGAGGTTGCCCAGTGGATCCGCAGGCTGGAAAGCGAGACGGCGGTGACCGTGGAGGTTGATCTGGGCGAGGATGGTGTTGCCCACCAGGTTCGGGAGAGTATCCGAGAATTTGGTGACCAGATCGTACCGCTGGTGGTCTGGAAGGACGGTGCCCCTTCCTTCCGCTTCTCGTTGGAAGCGCCCGAAAGCGGATCAACGGTCGTGCTGCTGTGTAAGAAAGGTCCGGCGCTCAAGCGGTTGGACGAGGTTCAATTGAACGGAGATCAATGAGTCTTCGGAGACGAGCGGTCACCGGCTGAAAATTGCGTTCCGGAATACACCGGCCTGTTTGAGGCGCGAGAGTTACTGATCGGACTCTTGTGTCGGTGTCTGTTCTTCGACGGCCTCTTCTTCGACGGCCTCTTCTTCTGTCAGAATACTCTGGAAGCGATCTTCGTCCATATATTTCCCCAGCCTGGGCAAATAGCAGGAGCTCGCCAACTCTCAACGCCTTTCCTTGGTACTATGTCTCCATGACAGACACCAACGATCGACCCCCGGGGGGGGCGCATTTCCTTGTGATGGCAGCTGCCACCATCATTGTCATCGGTGGGATCCGGTTTGCCGGACCGCTTCTGATTCCTTTTGTTTTTGCGGCATTCCTGGCGATTCTGTGCCTGCCTGCGGTTGATCTTCTGACCCGGAGGCGGGTTCCGACGGTTGTAGCGGTTCTTCTGGTTGTCCTGGTTTTGGGCGGCATCATGTCGGGTGTCGGCGCCATCGTCGGTACGTCAATCAACCAATTCACTGAGGCCGTCCCGAAGTATGAACAGCGGGTCGATCAACTGTGGGCATCGGTGGAGACCTGGGTCGAAAACCTTCCTTTCGAGCTTCTGCCGGAAAGACCGTCGAACGAGCAAATCGTCAAACCCCTGGAAGTGATCAAACCCGGGCAGGTGATGGGTTTCATCGGAACAGGTCTCAAGGGAGTTCTTGCGGCCCTTCAGAACACCTTTCTGGTGATCCTGACCCTGGTGTTCATGCTGCTGGAGGGGACGACCTTCCCGACCAAGATCCGGTTGGCATTCGGCGGTGGGAGCGGCAGCCTTGATCGTTTTTCCGTCGTTACCGGGCAGGTTCAGCGCTACCTGGCGATCAAGACGGTGACCAGTCTGAGTACGGGATTGCTGGTTGGTGGGTGGGTCGGCATCGTCGGGCTGGACTTTGCGGTGGTCTGGGGCCTGGTAGCATTTCTGCTCAACTACATTCCCAACATCGGTTCGATTGTAGCGGCGGTCCCGGCTGTTCTGCTGGCGTTCGTCCAGTTGGGTTGGGGGCCCGGGATTGCCGTGGCCGTGGGCTATCTGGTGATTAACGTGCTGATCGGTAATCTGATCGAGCCGGCTCTCCTGGGACGTTCACTGGGATTATCGACTCTGGTTGTCTTTCTTTCCCTGGTCTTCTGGGGTTGGATGTGGGGCACGGTCGGCATGCTGTTGTCGGTGCCCCTGACGATGATGATCAAGATCTTCCTTGAGAACTCCGAAGACCTGAAATGGGCGGCGGTCCTGCTGGACAGCGGCCGGGCACTGGAGGCTCGGTTGAAGGAAGCGGACGAGAAGGCAGTACAGTCGGAGCCTCCATCGGTAGTGGGGGAGTCTTCCGGATAGACGGCCAGCAACTGTCGATCTTTTTGGACACGGCAAGTCGAGTTGCCCTGACCAAACGCTCTCGTTGCTGCTGTTGTTGCTATTTCTTCTTGAAGAAGCCTTTTACGCTGGAGAGGAGGTTGCCGTCATTTTCGGTGTCGGAATCCGTCGGGTTTCCGGCCAGCCGATTGATCTCGTTGGCCGATGGTTTCTGAATATCCCGCAGGTCGAGGGACTGAAGAGTGACTTTTCCCTTGCGGGGTCGATTCCCGAACGAAGGAGGTGACGGTTCAGGGCGACCACCCTGGGGGTCCGCGTGCCATGCCCTCTTGGCCTTGAGACGGGCTGCCCGATCGGCCTGTTTAAGAGCCCGTACGATCTCTGACGCCATCTTGATAAAGATCTCCCGGGTTCTTTGGTTCTCTTCGGGTACGATCGGCAATTCGATGGTCGTCTCGTCTATCATCAGGGTGGACTTGCCCTCGCCGACAAGGATCATCCTCTTGATCGAATACAGATCAAAACCGGCGCAGAGTGGACCGTCATCAACCCACCGATACATCATGAACTTGAGGTTGGTCAAAAGAAAGTTGAGTCGGGAGGACTTTGGCGCCGCGGTGGCGTCGAGCATGGCGACCAACTCCTCGTCGGAATTGATAACGAATTCTTCGTCATCCTGCCATCTGGCATCCGGATCGAGGTAGGGCGCCAAGACTTTGGTGGCAATGTCGTGGGGGATGGCCGGGGTCAGGCAGACCTCGGTATTTCTCAGAAGAGAGCGGTAGCTCTCGGCGATCTCGGGCGCGATCAGATCCGGGTCATTGGCCAGTTGAGTGACGGTCTCGATCTTGTCGAACAGGACGCCACACCGTGCACACTCCGTACCCCGAGGCTGAATCAACCCACACTTTGCGCAGGTGATCGTCTCGTCTGGGTCATGAAGGGGCGCCCTTCCGGAGGGCGCCTCGCGTGGGCGTTCGGTCTGGAACTGTTGCGCTGGTCGTTGAGGAGGCCGTTGTGCCGGTCTCTGGGGCGGAGTTTGCGTCGCGCCTTGTCGTTGGACCTCGATCTGGCACAGGGCGCCCACGCTTTCGAATGCTTCGACGAGTTTGAGGGCCCTGTTACGAGACAAATTTTTCATGGTCAGCGGCCGGCCCTTGAACGCCTGACTGATCTGATGTCCCTCGGCGGGCAGGTTTGAAATCAGCTTCTGCTGCACGTCATCGGAATTGTGCCCCTTTGCAATCTCGCCCTTGAAGAAAACCGTATATAGGATCTCAGCCATTGTTCCCCCAGTTTCTCAGACACCAGCGAATACCGGACCAGTTCCAACCGTCCAACCGGTTCATTGGGCTCCGCACATGAAGGTACTCGTTGCGAATGACCCCAAAACCTATCAATCGATTTTACCCCAAATTCTGGGAATTGGTTCGTTGAACGGACCCAGGTGAGTTGAATTTTCCGGATGGAGCGGTATGATGGATGAGTCCACACCTGCTGAGAACAGGTGGTACCCATGAAAAACAGTTTTCCGTTTGACCGGAAAGAATCCGGCGAATGTGGCACAAGTCTGCTTGAAACGTTGGTGGCGCTCACGATTCTGATGATCGGGACAGTAGGAGTCCTGACTCTCTTCCCGTTGTCGATGAAACTGACATCGGCCCAACGGGAGTATTCACTTCTCAACAATCGGGCTCGAGATATGGCTGAAGTCCTGCTGGCCGTCCCCTGGACTGACCCGGAACTCTGTGCCGGCAACCACCGAGCTGATCCCGGAGACGATCATATCGGTGTTGTTTGGAAGGTCGAGGACCGAGTGATCGACTCTCTCTCTCCAACGCCCCCCGGGAGAGAATCCACAGGCGGGAATCTCAAGGTGATTGCAATTACAGCCGTGGGCAGGGCCGGAACAAATGGCGTTCACCGTGATCTCACCCTTGTCGTGATGAAGGGCAGGGATTGACATGGAAAGACATTTTGTTTCCGGCAGCCACGACGGTGCTCAGGGATTCTCACTTCTCGAAGCCCTCCTGTCCCTTGGAATGCTCAGTCTGGTCATGGTCTCTTTCTTGGGGTCCCTTGGGGAGTTTCGCAATGTTGTCATTGTCGAGGGTGATGTGTGCGAGGCATCCGAAGACCTTCGATATGCCGTCGGCAGTCTTGTTCGTCAGATTCGAATGGCGGGGTCCGGAGGTTTGCCGCTGGTGGCTCCTGGGGCGGATGGCGCCCTCCGTCCTCTTGCGATCGATGTTTCCGACAATGTTTCTGCGGATCAATTTCTGGGGAGTTCGGCCGGTGGAGGCAGATGGAGTTTTGAGGCAGGACGATCACCGATTGAGGGAACCGACGTCTTGAGAATCCGGGGCGTTCTGGCGACCCAGAGGTATGGCATTTCCAAGGCTGACTTCGTTGGCCCCGGGAGGTGTCGCATAGCCTCGGTTTCGCCCTGGACCGGACTGGACCAGGATCTCGATCCTCCAGGCAGGGCCCAGGGCCGACCATTTCTCTTCGCCCTGCAGGCGCCGCTGAGTTTCTCACTGAGAAACGGTGGCAGCCGGGAGATCGGACAGTGGAGGGTTGTCGAAATTGTCGAGGAGCCGGTTCTCGAGGACTGCGGCGGACACCGAATCCTCAATCTGGTCTTTGACGATGGAAGGTCCAATGCATTCACCGCCCTGAACTTTGGGTGTGCCTGTCGTGTCAATCCAGGGGAGGTCTTTTCGGGGGGATTCCTCGACGATCTGGTCTTTCTCGTATCGGAGAACCAGTTTGGAGGCACGTCCCTCTATAGATTGCGTCCTGCCCGGGGAGGAACGGGCCGGGTCCTGGCCGAGGAGATGGTGCCGAATGTCCATGATTTTCAGGTGGCGTTGGGATGTGACCTCAATAACGACGGTCGGGTGTCTGATGATGAATGGTTTCTCAGCCGCCAACGGCGAGATGGGCCGTCCGGGGAGCAGATGGCTCACCTGAGACACATTCGACTGTCGATCATCACTCGGACCCAGCGTCCGGATCGCAGGTGGCAGGGCGGATCGAAGACTGTGGAGAACGGATCGCGAAGCCCATCAGGGAGTCGGGGATTCCGCTACCGAATGATGAGTATTCGTGTCAGTCCCCGGATTGTCCAACCTACACCCCGGGATCTGATTGGAGGATTCTGATGACTGGTTGTTTCACATGGTGTTCTCTACGACCCGAACGAGAGAGAGGAAGGGACGCGGGGCTCAGTTGTTGGTCGGGGCAGGAGGGGGTGGCCCTGCTGTTGGCCTTGATGCTTCTCGTTATTCTGTCGCTCCTGGCTTTCGGTCTGGTGACGCGGAGTCTGGTGGCCGGCAGGGTTGCCGGCCTCGAACGGTTTCCGACGATGACCTTTTACGCGGCCGATGCCGGCATTGCCGGCGCCAAGGCCCGGTTGAGAGTCGGCATGACCGATGCGTTTGATTTTGGAGTCCGGGATCGCCGGGGTCCTGGCGCGGCGGAGACCGGCCTGCCGATTTCGGTCGAGGTCAGTCGTCTGATGGTATCCGGTCCACCCCGGGTCGTCGTTGGATCGCAGATCGGGGGCGGACAGGGAAGTGATGCGCAGTCCCTGTGCGTGCTGGTCTACCGAGGGGAGAGCCGGGCTGCTCACGGCCTGACGAGCAGCAACCGGAAGGTCTCCATGACCTTGAGTATCGGTCCTGTCCCGATTGAAAGGGTCCTGAGTCGGGAAAGTCTTCCAGGGGAAGGGGGTGGATGATGAGAAACACGGCGATTATTCAGTTGGTTTTGCTCGTGTTCATTGTGGCGCCTGTGGATGCTGATGATCGAGATCTTCTGGATGCGGTGCGGGCTGAACCCAATGTACTGGTTGTTCTTGACTCGGGTTCCTCGATGGCTCGGGATGCACCGTCGTCGACCCTGGTCTTTCCGGCCGGCGGAGATGACGATGGGAGGTTTTCGGCCTCGATGGAGCGTGTCTACCCAGAGGAGGAGCTCAGGCGATCGTTGGGGCCTGACTTCAGGGAGATCCTCCGAAGGGGATCGAAGATGCATCAGGCCAAGAGGGCACTGGGGCATCTGATCGATCAGGCCGGCGGAATCAATCTCGGATTCACATTCTTCGACCATCCCGATGTCTCGATTGATCGGGTTGACTTCATCTACCGGGTGGAAGAAGGCCAGCCGGCAATGATGGATGGGAGTCGTCCCGGCGACCCGTTGCTGCTGGGTTTGGCACGTCGTTCGGAAAGCCGATCTCCATTCCCCCGTCGGTATGGTGAGAATGGAGATCGGGTCTTTGTTGCCCGATCGGACCCCTTCCGCAGGAATGGCGGGACGGAGGCTGAACCCCGGGAGGGGGACCTTCGGTTGGTGTCCTTCCTGGTCGATGGTGTGGGCGTTCGGCCTCGACCCTGGGCGGAAATTTCACAGGCCGAAAGGATACGGCGCCACCTCTTCTACTTCCCGTCTTACGATTTTGATGCCCTTCCGGCCGACGGGTGGATCCAGGCGGGTCTTCTGGGTGTCAGGGCGTGGCACGACCTTGCCTGGGATCTGGGTTTGGATCTTACGGGAGAAGGATGGAAGGACGAATTGCGACGGCGGGTCGTCAATGAAATTGAGAGCTGTCCTTTGGGGAACCGGGATCTTGTGGTTCTGGAACGATACGAGGTGTGGAGGCGGGGCCGATGGATCGAAGTACGGCGGGCGGATTGTCCGACGTGTTCCGGACCTCGGACCACCAGGATCCGGTACTCGCAGCATACTGTCGGGTACGATAGCCCTTCATCTGGAGGCGATCTCGATCGGCAGTGTCCAGGCATTGTTATGGCAAGGGACGGAGTTTCTCCTGTAGTTG
>CAYSHZ010000053.1:0-15656 GCA_964430905.1 uncultured Thermoanaerobaculia bacterium
CGCTGATAAACCCCGCCCCTGGGTTCTTCTTTGTAGGGGAGGGGTTTATCCCCTCCCGTTCTTCGATGGCTCGGGAACATTGGCATGTGAAAGGTATTCTTGCAAGAGGCTCAGCTGGTATCAGATCGACAACTGCAGTGAGAGAGGAATAAGGCACCCGTTTTCCGGACGGGAACTAAAAATGGTCTCCGATAGCCAGATACCACCGGGTTCGACCGCCTTCGGTGTATCCGTAGCCGAGATAGAGAGGCCCGATCGGTGTCTCGGCGCCGATGAAGACCGTGCCGCCGTAGAGAAGCTCTTCGAGGGATACCGGTTCTTCAAAGAAGAAGGTGTTGCCCGCCTCCAGGGAGATTCCGGCATAGAGCCGGATCGCAATGCCTGCGAGGTCAATCTTCTTGAGACGTCGGTAGCTCTGGATTCTGGCCAGGGCAATCTTGTCACCGTACAGTTCTCGGAACCCAAGACCGGACAGGCGGCCGGGCCCTCCCAGGAAAAAGAGGTCAGCAAAATCGGCGGCCGGGTCCCTGTTTTCGCCATATTCGACGTAGGGGACAATGGTGTACTTGCCGAAACTCCATGCTTTCGCAATCCGCAGGGAATACTGGGTTATTTCGTTGTCAGATCCCATGGACTCAAGGGTCCTGTTGATGTTGAACCTGATCTCGCTGCCGGACCGGGGAAACATGACGGAACTCTCGGTGTCGTGGAAGAACCTCAGCCGGAATCCGGCACGAGTTTCCTTGAGATTGGGATAGAGCGGATCACCGATCTTTTTGTCGAAGACGTTGTGGGAGTAGAAGGCACTCAGTCGGATTTCACTCCGGTTGCCGAGGACGCGACCTCCGCCGATATCGATGTGCTGTTCGTCGAATTGATAGGTTGCGAACGGTTTGCCTTCACTCCAAATATCTTGGCGAATCCGGGAGATGCCGATCGAGGGAACAACAAACCACCGTAGGGTTGAGCCCAGCGGTTGGTAGAACTCGCTGAAGAGTCGGGAACTGGAGCCGATCTCGAGGATGGTCTGCCATTCAGCGTCCCACTGGTTTGCAGGCAGCATCTGGTGGCGAACTCCGAGGCTGTAGGCGCCGTTGCCGTCGAAGTCGTCAAAAATACCCAGACCGATCTGGAATGAATGGCGGCCATAGGGTGGAGGCGGGGCGTTGACGACCAATTCCTGGAGGCCGTCGACGTCCTCGATCCTGAAACTGACGACGCCCGAGTGCCGGAGATGGTAGAGGCGCATCAGATTCCTTCGGAGTTCCTCCGGGGCGAGGTCGGCTGGTGGCTTGAGGTGCAGTGTGGCGAGGGCGACGGGGTCTTTGACGAAACCGGTTCCTTCGAAACGAACTCGATCGATGTGGATTGATGGAGATGGCGGGTGGCGATGGTGTTTGAGGAAGGCTTCCCACTCCGGCTGGGGGCTTCCAAAGGGGCGGAGCTGGTCAGCCTTCGCTCGGGTGGCGGCGTCTCCCAAAGCCACTGTCTCCGTCGCGCGGTTGAAATCCAGGAAACCGATATCACCGAGTTCCGGTCGAATCAGTACATCTCCGGGTCGGAGTCGTGAGACATCGACCTTTCGATTGCCGACGGTCAGCAGCGAGTTGAGGCGATTATAAATATCCCAGAAATTCTTCAATTTCATATCGGGGCTTTGCAGAGGGCTGGAAATATCGATTGCGATGATGTGTTTGGCGCCGAGTAGCTTGGCGATGCCGATGGGAAGGTTGGCTACGGACCCCCCGTCGACCAGGGTCTCGCCGTCCAGTACCACGGGGGGGAAAAGCCCCGGAATCGACATACTGGTGCGCATTGCGCGGGAGAGGCTGCCCGAATCCAGCACAACGGCCTCACCATTTCTGATGTTGGTCGCCACTGCCCGGAAAGGAATTGGGAGCCGATCAAAATCAGGGTTCGTTTGGCTCTGGGCCTCCAGGATATCAAGCAGAATCTCGAGGCTTTGGCCGCTCAGGAGGCCCGCAGGGAGGTAGAAACCGTCCTCGTCCAGGTGAAGTCGTGCATTGATCAGGAAGGGCCTGTCGTCCTGTTTTCTTCGGAAGCTGAGATCATTGCGAGGGACGCGATCGGTGAAGACCTGATCCCAGTCGATCGAGACCAGGAGTTCCTCAATCTCATCCGGGGACCACCCGGCCGCATAGAGTCCGCCGACGATCGAACCCATGCTGGTGCCGACAATCATATCGGGAACAATGTGCATCTCTTCGAGGACCCTCAGGGCTCCAATGTGGGCCGCGCCGCGGGCACCCCCTCCGGAAAGAACCAGGACCAGTTCCGGACCGTCCGAAGGAGCCGGCTCCATCGCCAAAGCCGGCGATGCACAGATCAGACTGATGATGATCACCGATATCATGTTTCCAAGGCTTTGGTTCATACGTCCTCCGTCATTGATCGTATCGTACCTGATGATGTTTCGTTCGAAAACCGGTGTAGGATTTGAGGAAGATGCTCGGCGTGGCGGGGGTCAGAGCAGGTGGTCGTGGCATTGACGATCAGGGTTCGGTATCCTCGCCGAACCCATGAACTCTCGCAACGATACCGAGGCTTGGCTGAATCAACTCAAGAGCGGTGAGACCTTCGGCGTTCAGTCGCCTTTGAGAGCCAGTCCCTTGGGTGCCCATGTTGACCACCAGGGAGGTGTTGTGACCGGTCTTGCCCTGGATCGGTCGGTCATCATCGCTGTTCAGCCTCTGGATGAGCCGATTGTCCGGCTTGAGAGCCTCAATTTCCCGGGGGCAGTTGATGTTGACCTTCGGGAAACCCCGGAGAAGAGGGGGGACTGGGGCGATTATCTTCGAGCGGCGGTCAGCGTGTTGCAGCGGGACTCTCGGTTGGATCGTGGCTTTTCCGGCATTGTGCGGGGTGATCTCCCAGGAATGGGTCTGAGTTCTTCGGCAGCCGTTTTGGTGACCTATCTGATGGCATTGGCCGAGGTCAATCAGCTGGAGCTCGCCCGGACGGAGATTGCACGCATGGTCCAGCGGGCAGAGAACGAGTTTATCGGGCTTTCCAGTGGTCTTCTTGACCAGTCGGTGATCCTCTTCGCCGAGGTTGGGAGCCTGACCCGCATTGACTGTTCGGATTTCTCGGTGACCCAGGCAAAACTTCCGGACACGGCGCCGGATTTCAGGATAGTGGCATTCTTCTCCGGAGCGTCTCGTCACCTGGTCGGAACCGACTACAACTCCAGGGTCGACGAGTGCAGGGCGGCCGCACTCAGGCTTCAGGAAAAAGCAGGCGTGCCCCCCAGCCTTGAGCCGCGTCTGGGGGATGTGGCGTCAGAGATATTCGAAAGCCATGGGAAGGACCTCCCAGATCCTTTGAACCTTCGAGCGGCCCATTACTTCGGTGAAGTTGCCAGGGTTGAGAAGGGTATCGAGGCATGGAAACGGGGGGACCTTCGGACCTTCGGCGCTCTGATGACCGCCTCGGGCGAGAGCTCGATCGGGAATTATCAGTGCGGGACGCCACCTCTGATCATGCTGTACGAGGCACTCCGGGAGAGCCCGGGCGTCCTCGGTGCGAAGTTCTCGGGCGCCGGATTTGGTGGGAGTTGCCTGGCCCTGGTCGATGCGGGAGCGGCCGAAGAGATCATCGAGAGGGTTGAGCGACTCTATCGGGCCGCCTTCCCGGAGCTGGCTTCAAGGTCACGGGCTGCTGTCTGCCGTCCGTCCGGTCCGGCCAGGGTGATCGACGAGGAGGAGTTGCGGTGCAGGCGGTGATCCTGGCCGCTGGTCGTGGGACCCGTCTCAGTCCGGTGACTGATGACCGTTCCAAGGCAATGGTGCCGGTGCTGGGCCGACCTCTGGTCGATCGGGTCGTGGAGACGCTTGTGCTCAACGGTCTGCGGGAGATGGTGATGGTCGTTGGTCCGGAGGATGGGGAGATCAGGGGTCACTTTTCCACAGGGACGGCGCTGGATCTCGATGTCCAGTTTGTCGTTCAAGAGGAGCGCAAGGGCATGGCCCACGCCCTGGGATTGGCCGCGCCATTCATTGATGGTGCGTTTGTGTTGTCCGCATGCGATAGCCTCAAGCCGGTCGAACACGTGGGAGCCTTGTTGGCCGCGGTGGCTCATGCCGACGGTGCCCTCAGCCTAATGGAGGTTCCGCTGGAGAGAGTCAGTACGGCGGCGCCGGTCGAAATGGATGGAGAAACCATCCGCAGGATCGTCGAGAAGCCCGCGCCGGAAGATGCGCCTTCCAATATGGTCAGCCTGCCGCTCTATGCCCTGCCGAGCCGGATTCTCGACCTGTTGAGCCGGCACGGTCCTTCGACTCGGGGTGAGTACGAGTTGCAGGATGCCATCCAGGCGCTGATCGATGAGGGCAAAAAGATTGTTGGCGTTGAAACCCGAAGTCGTCTTCAGGTTTCCACCCCGGCGGATCTTCTGGACCTCAATCTGAAATTCCTCGACGAGAGCCTGGGAGGCAAGAGGCCCGATGTGTTACCCCCGGGAACGGTCATTGAGGGGCCGGTCTGGATTGACGACGGGGTGACCCTGGGCCGGGACTGTCGGATCGGCCCTGGAGTCATACTGGAAAGGGACTCAGTCCTTGGACCTGGGGTTCAGATCGCACGGTCTCTGGTCTTGAGGCACGCCCTGGTTCCCGACGGTCTTGAGATCGAAGGGCAGGTCGTGACGGGCGTTGATTCGTCCAGAATGAACCAAGCCTGAAACCGCCTTGGTGCTCGACAATCCGGTTGACTGCGGAGCAGTCGTCAACCCCAGCGGATCAGGGTTGTTCCGCACTTCAGACCGTCTGCTGCCGCTGTCAGGCGGGCCTCTCCGAAGTCGATCACATCACTCCTGACGTAGGTTCGGCCTTCCCCCCGGGCGATCAGGGCCTCGTTATCCTCGGTGTAGGCGAGGAGCCTTGCGGGTCCTTCGATCGTGAGACGGCAGTTGGCGTTGAAATCGCGGGCTGTAATGCCTTCTGCATCGACGACCTCGATGTCGATCTCGAAAGTCCGTCCAGGCGCCGGCCGGCCTCGTGGCGTGAGGAGAATCCTGTGGGCCGGTCCGTGAAGCCGCCAAGTTGAATGGACGGTCGTCGAGTTGGAGAATCCCTCCGCCTGGAGGTTTTTTGGTCGGGTACGTGTGGTCAATACCCAGTGAATCGCGTCCTCAAGGCGGTGTATTTCTCCGTCGATCCTCAGGTCGACCCGATCGCAATTGGAGACGACGTGGATCTCGCTGGTGCCGGCCTCGCCGAGGACGACGTCCTGCCGGAAGCGCGAGGGCGGTCGTTGGGGCCCACACCCAGTGACAAAGAGGGCGACAAACGGTTCCGTGGCGTGTCGTGCCCGGAACAATTCCCCGGCCATTTTGGGACGGCGCCACGCGTCCAAGAGGCCCGGCAGGCGGCGAAAGCGATCGTGGTGCTCGGTCGCGTAATCAGTCAGGCACCAAACGGCGTAGCCGGCAACGAACTCCTTGTCGGCCATCCCCTCCCAATCGCGGTGGAGGGTGTTGAGTTGGGTCAGTTCCTCGGTCTCGTCTCCCTTGATTGAGCGGGGATGGTTGCAGCATTCGCTGACGATGACCGTCCCCGACCGGCTCGAGGCCGCAGCCTCTTCAAGGACCTCGAGTTCGTAGTTCGTGCCCCAGACATCCGGCATTCCGATGATCTTCTTTCGGCGGGCGCGGTAGAGGTGGTTCTCGGCGTAGATTGTTGGTCGTCCCGGGTCCAACTCCTCGGCGATTGAGCCCAGTTGGAGGTAGGCCTTGCGGGACCGGCTCTCGTTCCCCATACCCCAGAGGATGATCGAGGGCCGGTGGCGGTCTCTGAGGATCAATGCCCGCATCTGCCGATGGGCGGCCCTGAGCCACCCCGGATTCGAGCGAACGCTCTTCCATGTGGCGATCTCCGGATAGACCAGGAGTCCTATTTCGTCGCAGGCATCGAGGAAGGCCGGGTGCTGAGGATAGTGGGAGAGGCGGACGAAATTGCAGCCGAGTCCCTTGAGTAATTGTGCGTCCCGGCGTTGCAGTTCTTCGGGCAGGGCCGCACCGAGGCCGGGGATTGACTCGTGGCGGTTGGCGCCGTGGAGTTCCAGCCGCTGATCGTTGAGGAAGAACCCCTGTTGGGTGCGGAACTCGGCCTTTCTGAAACCAACGCCCAATTCGGCACGGTCCCGTATCAGATCGCCTTCAGCCAGAGTGATGACCGTACGGTAGAGATGAGGTCCATCCGGGAACCACAACAGGGGCCGCTCAAGCCGAAGCAAAACCTCGGATCCCGTGTCGGCTTTTTTTTGGGCGAGGCATTGACCCGTGCCGTCATACAATTCGACCTCAAGCCGGGAGTGGGGAACCCCATGCCGGACGAGTAGCAACGCGTTGCCCGCCTCGTCCAGGGTTGGCTGTACGCTGAGCCCATCGAGGTCCAGCGGATAGCGGGGCCGGCGTTCGAGCCACACCCTGCCGACCAGGCCGCCATAGAGCAGGAAATCAGGCGCCGAGAAACCCGGCAGGACGTTGCGGTGGATCCGGTTCTCCATCGTCAACGCCAGGAGATGCTCTCCCGGTTCTTGCTCGGGCAGATCGATATTCAGGCCCAGGAACTGACCATCGACCCTGGCGAGGGGCTGCCCGTCCAGCCAAATTTTTGCGAGACCGTAGAACCCTTCGCTGCAAAGCCGCCAACTTCCGTCCGCCGACGCCTGGGGAATTTGGAAGGTGATTCGGTAGGCGCCGTGACCGGCAAAGGAGTGTCGTCCCATTTGGAAGGTGTCGTGTCTATTCCAACAGTGGGGAAGTGTGACTTCTTCGCCACCACCTTCACGTCCGGCCAACCACCGCCGGCTGACCTTGGCCTGTTGGAAGATCCATCCCCTGTCGAGATCGACCCTCGGACGCTGCGGGAAGACAATCATGAAGAGAGCTTACACCGTCGTTCCAAAGGCGCCGTCAACTCCGATGTCGGTGTATATTCCGAAAACTGAGAGTTGAGGGCTGAGAGTTCTTACAACAGCGTCTTGATCTGTTCCTCAATCTCGACCTCATCGCCTTCTTCGAAGCCCAGGTGGTAGTACATTACCCGGCCCTCGCGGTCAATCAGGTAGGACGTTGGGAATGAATGGACGTTGAAGATGTTGAAAACAACGCCGCCGTCCTCGGGGTCTTCAAGCAGGGTGTAGGTCAGGCCCTTCTTTTCTATCAGGGATGTTGCTCTCTCGGTGTCATGGGTCGCCTCGATGGCGACGATCTCAAGGCCCTGGTTGTTGTATATTTCGAAGAGGGTCTGCAGGCGTGGCAACTCCACGCGGCAGCCGCCTCACGTGGGGAACCAGAAGGAGAGGAATACGACCTTGCCCCTTGTGTCTCCGAAGGTATGGAGCTTTCCTTCGTAGTCCGGGAGTTCGAAATCATCCACGACCTTGGCCAACTCCTGTCTGGCGGACCAGAGGAAATCCTCGAATCCGGCCTCGCCATCGTGGACTTCGATGAAGGCACGGCGGTATGCGTTCAGGGCTTCTTCGTTGTCGCCAAGGACGGCATTGGGGCCCAGGAGTTCCAGCGCCCGTTCGGGATCGCCCTGATCGAGAACTGTTCGACCCCAGTAGGAAAAGAGTTCTGTCGACGGGACGCCGAGGTAGTTCGATTGGCTCAGGGGCGCAGCAGCCTCGAAGACCTTGAGCGCCTCTTGGTTCCTGTCCAGATGGGCCAGTGCCCAGCCCCGGTTGGCCGCCGCCAATACGACGCGGTTCTCGGCCTTGGAGGCGATAGCCTCGTCATCGAGGTCGGTGTCGGGATACTCGGCCCTGAAGGCCTTGGCGGTCGCCAAGCCCGAGGCCGCTTCCGCCTGGCTCTCGGCCAGGTCCCATAGATCATGTCCGGCAGCCAATTCTCCAACGTTGAGGTGTTCGGAGAAGGTCAGGGGCCGATGCGCCTGAAGATCGGAGATGACTGCGCCGAGGTCCATCTCCCGGCCGATCTTCGTCGCCAAGGGGAACTGCGCCACCTGGATGCTGAATCGCATGTCCGGGTCCTGGACCTTGGACAGGAGATCGTCGAGAAAGGTGACTGCGCCGGCCGGGTCGTCCATTGCTTCACCTCGGTAATAGGCGGCTGCCTCGGCCAGGTCGCCGGTGTGCTCGCTCTGGGGAAACTGACTGAGGAATTCTTCGCACAGGCGAGCCTTCTCTTCGGATGTTTCAACATCCCGGATGGCCTTCTTGAATTGCGTGTAACCCTCGTCGACCGACAGGTGCGGATGGGAACTGCAGCCGATCAGAAGGGCCGAAGCAATGGCGATGAGAGTGAACGAAATTCTCCGATGCATCATGTCTCCTTCGGGATTGAGAACCTTGTCCGATGGTTTGTGGCGATGAAGCCGGACCAGGGACCGGTGGATCATACATGGTCCGATTGAACGAGTGTGCAATTTCTCTCGGGAGATTTGAATAGATTCCTACACGCCCTGTGGTCGGCTCGGGTCATGGATTTTCACCATTATGGAGGCCCTTTCGATGGTTTGGCGCATTTGTGCATGCTTGTGTCGCACGGTGACATGGGGATGTCGCCTTTGCCTATGTCATTGAGCACCCTGGGAACCCATCATGGAGGTCAAATACATCGGGAGGTTCTCATGACCATGAATTCTGAACACCATCACCCTATCGCCCGGCCAGTCCTTGCGGGTGGAATACTGCTCTTCGTACTTGTCCTTGTCTGGGGTCCGGCAGGAGCGGCGGAACTGCCCTTTGGTTCCCAGGACGATATCCTGACCAGCGCAAATACAGTCGATTTTCCGATCGATATAGCCGCCGGTGATCTCAATGGCGACGGCAATACCGATCTTGTCATGTGTGCGGAAGCCTCCGGGCAGGTGTGGCTGGTTCTGGCATACCAAGGTGGCGCCACCGCCGGTACAATTATCGCCTCGGGCTTGGATTCTCCCCGGAGCGTCGATGTCGGTGACATCGACAGAGACGGTGATCTCGATGTGATTATGGGCCAGTATTCCAACATCGCGGGGGGGGGGCAGGCAGAAATCATCTGGTATGAACATCTCTCCAACGGAACTTGGGCCGCCCATGACGTCTATTTTCTCAGTTACACAGGGGTTCGCTCGATCAAGTTGGCCGATATCGACCTCGACGGAGATCTTGATTACGTCTTGGCGGCCCAGGGATCGCCGGATCATACCTATTCCAGTCTCTCGTGGCGGGAGAACATGCTTTCCGATACGGGAACGGCGGAGTTTTCCGGGAGTCACCACAGCCTGGCTGCAACGACCGATCGTCCCTGGGACGTTGAAGTCGCCGATATCGACGGGGATGGGGATCCGGACATTGTCGCTGCCGATATCGGCATCGATCAGGTCGCCTGGTACGAGAACGACGGCACGCCGGATTCCGGCTGGACTGAACACGTCCTGAGCAACTCGTTTGATGGCGCCTCCTCGGTCAGTGTTGGTGACATCGACAATGACGGAAAACCCGACATCGCCGCTACGGGAATTGGGGAGGACCAGGTCGTTTGGTTCGAAAACGGAGGAAGCTGGACTGAGCACAATGTGGTACTCGGTATCGACGGCCCCAATTCCGTTGAGATCGCCGACATGGATCTCGACGGCGACCTTGACCTCGTCGTCACTCGGGAGTTGGGTAATGAGGTTCTTTGGATCGAGAACCGGGACGGAGACGGAGATCTCTGGTTGCGCCGAACTGTCGATGGATCCTTTGGAGGATCGTACGATGCCCTTCCGGTCGATCTCGACGGGGACGGCGACCTCGATATCGCTGCCGTTGGCTACTCGACCGACAGGCTTTCCTGGTGGGAGAACGAGAACACCCACCGTCGCTTTGTCGATGATGACCCCATCACGGTCCGCGAATCGCTGACTGATCCCCGCGCGGTGGCAGTAGCGGACATCAACGGTGACGGTTTGAAGGACATGGTGCTCGGAGGTTGGGGTGACTCCTGGGTCAGGGTCTATCTGCAGATTACCGAGACGGGCTGGTGGGAGAATACCGTTGAGACCGGGAACAGCCAGTATCGTGACGTCTCAGTCGCAGATATGGACCAGGATGGCGACCTCGATATTCTCGGCGCCTCTCTGGCGACGGACGCCATCTACTGGTGGGCCAACGACGGTACCAGCGACCCCTCCTGGACCCGGCACACGATTCTCAGTTCCTTCAACGGTGCCCACACCGTCGAGCCCGTGGACCTGGATGCCGACGGTGACCTCGATGTCGTCGTCTGTGCCTTCGACGACGACGAAGCGACGATCGTCATCAACAACGATGGAGTCGGTGGCTCGTGGACGAAGAAGAATTTCTCGCCGCTCGACGGCGCCTACGACGTGGCAGTCGGCGACCTCAACGGTGACGGGCGGCCAGATTTTGTCGCCTCGGGCTATTACGAGAACGTCATTCGGTACTACCTCAACCAAGGTTCAGTCTGGGGATCCGCCTCCATCACCGGTCTCGACGGCCCTCGAGGTGTCGCCCTGGGCGATATCGATAGAGACGGTGATCTCGATATTATCGGCGCCATCCGAAATGACAACGACATTCTCTGGTTTGAAAATGACGGTGACGGCGGGACCTGGACCTCCCACGACGTCGCCACCGGTTACCTCAGTGACGGCTCCGAGGTACAGGCGGTCGATATCGACCACGACGGCGACATCGACGTCGTCGCCACCGGATTCGGCGCCGATGATGTTGTCATCTATAAGAACGATGGTGATGGTTCCTCGTGGAATAGGTATTTCGTTGAATCCGCCCTGGACTCCCCCTGGCAGGCCCTGGCGGAGGACATCAATGGCGACAACAATATGGACTTGGTTCTCACTGCCGCCGGCACAACGGATTCATTGACCTGGTACAAGAATATCGGTGCCCAGTTCGGCCTCTTGGCCTATGACTACTCACCCTCAGGGATTGACGACTCCGAGAAGGACTCGATATTCAACTTCATCGTCATGAACAACGGCCGAAGTGGAGACAACAACCTCGAGATCTCCGATATTCAGCTCTATTTCGAGGATCAGAGCGGAACACCCTTGACCTCGGCGCAGATCAACAACATCGTTGACCGGATGGAGATTTATCTCGATATCGACGACGACCTCATCTGGACCGAGGGCGTCGACGACCTCTTTTCGACAGACCTTTACCTCAGCCTCAATGCAGGAGTACTGGATTTCTCGATCCTCCACGGTGTGGGGGGGAATTCCGTGGCTCCGAAGGCAGCAGAGGGTTTCTTTGTGGTCTTTCAGGCAGCGTCCGATGCTTCCCAGCAGTCCTTGCGCAGTATTGTCGTCACGATGAAGACAGATCAACTCCAGTGTCAGGACCGGAGTGCCGAAATACCCCTGATCGGTGAACCGGCGGAGGACAAGACCACTCGGGTCATTACGTTTGGATTCTCCCTTTTTAGTGACGGTTTTGAATCGGGGAATACCTCGGCATGGGATGCCGTTGGCCCATAAGTTCTGACACCGAATTTGAGTTCAGGGCGCCGCGTTGGCGGCGCCCTGGCTTTTCATTTTGGATGGTGTTGCGAGGGATAGAAACCGTGGCGGTATGGTCTGGTCGGAGCGGCTTTTCGATGATGGGTTCCCCTGGTGGCCCGCGGTGGTTGAATGAGGTCTTCCTTCCGGTGGAGAGTGTGAAAGGTCCGGCAACTGACGTACACTGCCTTTCCGGGAGGACGAGATCATGAATCGTTGTTTTGGTTCGGTTGTTGCACTGGGTCTTTTCGTTGCGGCGGGATCGTCGGTGATGGCAGGGGGACTTGAGGATCTGCCCACCTGGAAGCCGGACGCCAATGCCGAACGGTCGGCGATTCCCGATGTCTACAAATGGCAACTCGGTGTTCTCGTGGAGAACGACGAGGCCTGGGAAATCGGGGCTCGGGACGCCACGGGAAGGCTTGAAAGACTGGGCGAACTGAAGGCGGGCCTCGGCACGTCGGAGGGTCTGGTCACCTACCTCGAAGCCTATTTTGCGGCCGACGAGCTGATCAACCGCCTGACCCTGTACGCCAATTTGCGGCGCGACACCGACACCGTCAACCAGGCGGTGATTGCCAGGCACCAGCGGGCCCTGGCGATGACCAACGATTTGATGGCCCAGGGGCCGGTTCTCAGACAGGCCATCCTCTCCATGGATGGGGAGGCTCTTGAAAAGGCCTATAGCGCCACACCTTCGCTGAAGGCGTTCAAGCCGTTCATCGACCAGTTGCGGCGTCGTGCCGACCACGTCCTGGGTGCCGAGGGTGAGAAGGTCCTTTCTCTGGCGGGCGACAATCTATGGGCACAGATCGACCTCAACGAATTGCCGTCGTCCTCCGAGAATGCCTTTGGCGCCCTGATCTCGGAGATGAGCCTTCCGGAGGTCATCAATGAGCAGGGTGAGGCAGTCCAACTATCCTTCAGCAACTATGGACTCTTGAGGGGTTCTGAGAACCGGGAAGTCCGTCGCCGCGCCGTTGCGGGAATGTTCGAGACCCTCAAGGGGTACGAGAACACCTTTGCGGCGACGCTGGGAGGTCAGGCGGCATTTGACGTCTTTCTGGCCCGGGCCCGTGGATACGATACGGCGCTCGAGGCATACCTTGATAAGGACGATATCGATCCTGCGGTCTACCGGAATCTGGTCGATACCATTCGAAAAAACACGCCCCTGCTTCATCGCTACATGACGTTGCGAAAGAAGGTGATGCACGTTGACGAGGTCCATCTCTTCGATCTCTACGTTCCGCTGGCCGAGAGTACTGCGAGTGAATTCACCTATCCCGAGGCCGTGGGACACATCCTCAAGGCATTGGCGCCCCTGGGCACGCTCTATACCGACAGGGTGGCCGAGGGTCTCGACCCGCGTTCCGGATGGATCGACGTCTATCCATCGAAGAACAAGGAGAGCGGCGCCTTTTCTGCTTCCGCATACGGAGTTCATCCATTCGTCAAAATGAATTTCCAGAACCAGTACGACGATGTGTCGACCCTGGCCCATGAATTTGGCCATGCGATGCACAGTGATTTTGCAATGAAGGCCCAGGGCTATCAGACGTGGCGCTACCCGCCATTCATCGCAGAGATCGCCTCGACCTGTAACGAGATGCTGTTGTCACACCACATGGTAGAGGTGTCGTCTTCCGATGCCGAGCGCGCCTGGCTGCTCAGCGAGCTGGTCGAGACCATCAGGACAACGATCTTTCGACAGGCGATGTTTGCCGATTTCGAATTGCAGGTGCATGAGCTGGTTGAGGACGGGAAACCTGTTACCGCCGAGGCACTCAATGGAATCTACGGTGGATTGGTCAAGACCTACTACGGCCCTGACTATACGATTGATGAGAACGATGCCATCGAGTGGGCCTATATCCCGCACTTCTATTTCAAGTACTACGTCTTTACCTATGCGACGGGCTTGACCTCGGGCATTGCCATTGCGGAACGCCTTCGTTCCGGCGTTCCCGGTGCGAGGGATGCCTACCTTGGCATGCTGAAGGGCGGTTGTGCCCGGCCGCCGCTCGACATGCTGCGCGACGCCGGCGTTGATCTTTCGAAGCCCGAGCCCATCGAGGCAGCAATGGCGGTCTTTGAACGGACCTTGACACAGTTGGAGGCCTTGCTCGAAGACGAGGGTTGACCGTGGCCAGTGTGTCTCTGATTCCAACGACGGTTTACCGCGCCGTACGATAGATTTCTGGTGATTGGAGGTTGAGCATGAGTGGGAAGGAATTCAAACCTTACGTCCCGGCGGAAGAGTCAATGCCGGAGATGACGTTCAAGGCCCTGGCGCTCGGAGTGGTCATGGCCATTGTACTGGGTGCGGCCAACGCCTACCTCGGTATGAAGGTCGGCCTGACGGTGGCAGCAACCTTCCCGGCGGCGGTGGTTGCGATGGCCGCCCTGAGGCTCTTCCGGGGCAATATCCTTGAGGAGAATCTGGCCCGGACGACGGCCTCGGTCGGGGAATCGCTGGTGGCGGGGGCGATCTTTACGATCCCCGCGTTCTTGATTGCCGGTGCCTGGTCGGAGTTCAACCTTCGCGATGCCATGATGATCATGGGCATCGGTGGTGTCCTCGGTGTCCTGTTCGTCATCATCCTCCGTCGGCCGCTGGTCGTCGAGGCCGACCTTCCGTTTCCGGAAAGCGTTGCAGCAGCGGAGATCGTCAAGGCCGGGCAGAAGGGACAGACCGGCGCCGGGCTGGTCTTCGGGGCGATGGGGATCGCAGCTGTCTGGGAACTCCTGAAGAACGATGCCGGGCTTCAGATCATGCGGGACAAGGCCTCGGCCTTTCTCCACTTTCCCAGGTCGGTAATCGAGGTTTTGGGGAACAAGTTGGAGTATGGAGGCGGCATTTTGTTGTCGACTCCGGAGGCGTCGCCGATGGTGATGGGAGTCGGCTTCATCGTCGGCCTCCGGATCTCGGCGGTTCTCTTCTGTGGCGCGGTTCTGGGATGGCTGGTGCTGGTGCCGCTGGCGATTTTTCTCAACCCCGGTCTGGCCACGGTGGGCGCAGAACAGGGCTGGCAGGCACTGGCCTTTGAAATCTGGTTTCGTCAGATTCGCCCACTGGCGGTGGGGACGATGATTGTTTCAGCCTTCTACACGCTCTACAACCTTCGTGGAGCATTGATCAGCGGGATCTCCAAGGCGCTTGCAGGTCTTGGGGCCGGTGCAGACCCCGAGGCCGTGCCGCGAACGGAGCGTGATCTCAACCTCAAATGGGTCTTCATTGCCATTGGGGTCATGGCCATTCCGATGTTTTTGCTCTACCGGTACTTTTCGGCCTCGACGCCGGGCGCCCTGGTTCTGACGGTTGTCATGTTGGTTCTGGGTCTGCTCTTTGCGGCGGTCGCCGGCTATCTGGTGGGTCTTGTCGGCAATTCCAACAATCCGATCTCAGGCTTGACCCTGTCGGCCCTGGTAATCGCCGCCGTGTTGATGGTGCTGATGAAGGTCACGGGTGTACACGGAGTCGCCGCTGTACTCGGTGTGGCAGGTGTCGTTTGTTGTGCGGCCGGTGTCGCCGGCGACATGATGCAGGACTTCAAGGTCGGACACATCCTCGGCGGAACGCCTTGGCGGATGCAGGTGGGCGAGATCGTCGGGGTTGTGGCTGCGGCCATCGTGCTTCCGGTGCTGCTGATGGTTCTCAATCAGGCATACACGATTGGTTCGGCCGAGTTGCCGGCGCCCCAGGCCGGGCTGATGGCCCTGATGGCCCAGGGCATCGTCGGTGGCGAGATGGCGTGGGCCCTGGTGATCGTCGGGATGCTGCTGGGCGTGGCCCTGATCCTGATCGAGGCGCCGGCGCCGATGCTGATTGCGGTCGGGATGTACCTGCCGTTCTCGACGACCTCGGCGGTCTTTGCGGGAGGCGTTCTCCGCGCCCTGCTGGACTGGTTCCTCAAACGCCGCAAGGCCGATGAGGAAACGACGATGAAGGCCGAGAACTCCGGCATCCTCGTGGCGTCCGGACTGATTGCGGGACAGTCGTTGATGGCGGTCCTGTTGGCTTTCGTCGTCCTGTACGAGCAGGGTGTTATGAAACTGCCGGCGGGCCTTCATCTGTTGCCGCATTTCTTCGAGGACTTCGGTTTCCTGCGGCTGGGAATGGGCATGCTGGTCTACCCACTGCTCCTCGTGTTGCTGGTGTGG
>CAYSHZ010000054.1:0-15611 GCA_964430905.1 uncultured Thermoanaerobaculia bacterium
CCGGGCGATTCCGTCACCAACCGAGATGACGGTACCCACTTCCGACATATCAACGGTGGTTTCGTGTCCTTCGATCTGTTGGCGAATGATGTCCGCAATTTCCGCGGCTTTGATCTGCATACTCTACCCCTGTTTCACAGGGCCTCTCGGCCCAGTTGATTCAATTGTTCTGCCAATGATCCATCAAAAACCTTGGAGCCCACCTGGACCCGAAAGCCGCCCAAGAGCTCCGGCGTTTCGATAAAATCAGCTTTCACGTCGGCCCCCAGGACCTTTTGCAGGGCCGCAAGAAGTTCTCGTCGAACGGACTCACTCAAGGTTGAGGCAACTTCAACACGGGCGTGGACCCGATCGAGGGACCGATCGACCATGAGGTGAAACCCGGTGGCAATATCGCTCATGTGTTCCAGACGAAAATGACTCTGGACAACATGAATGAAACGTCGAACCGGCTCTTTAATTTCCAAGGTGTCCAGGACTCGATCCAGGATTTGAGCCTTGTCCTCCGGGGAGATCAGCGGCGAAATCATCGCTCGCTGCAACTCAGGAACCTGCTCGACCACGTCTGCCATGCTGTCGAGTGAAGGAACCATTGCGTCGGCAGCCCGTCCGCTCCCAGCGACGGAAAACAACGCCTTGACGTATGGTGCCGCTCTGAACTTGGACATCAGACCTCCCGATCCATCGATTGAAGGGCCGAAACACTGTGCTCCATCACCCGTTCCCGGTCGGCATCCGTCATAGTCTTCTTGAGGATTTCCCTCGCCAACCGCGCGGTTAATTCCGCGGTCTCCTTTTCCAGGCGCTCTCGAGTTTCCGCCTCTCGATGAGTAATCTCCTCACCAACCCTACGAAGAAGACGTTCCGCTTCCTGCTGTGCTTCTATAGCAATCCGATCGGCTTCTTCCTGTCCAAATTTTTCGGCTTTCGTTTGAATGTCCTCAACCTCGGCCTCGACTTTTCCGAGTCTCTCCAAGACTTCATTTTTGAGTCGTTTGGCGTCAACGAGCCGTTCTTCTGCCTGCTGAAGGTCAGATTTGATTTCATCTTGTCTCATCTCAAGAAAAGCAAGAACCGGACGACCAACAAACCGAGCCAAGAGGTAGAGAAAGACTGTCAGGTTGAGGGCCAACCAGACAAACACCGGGATTCCAAGTTTGACCTCGCCATGGTCCACGCCATAGGCCAGTCCCAGAAGGACGCCAAAAACAATGACCCACGTTCCAATGGATTTCACGAGACTACCTCCCGACCCAGAAGGCGATGAACAAAGTCTCCGGCGAGGTCTTCGGCCCGTTTCCGGAGTTCCGATCGGGCCGATTCGGCATCCCGGGCCAAGGCAGCTAGGGCACTCTGGAGTTGGCGCTCCGCCTCATTTCGGGCAGCTTCCAGTTGAGCCTGCTTCTTCTGATTGGCTTCTGCACGAATCGTCTCCCGCCTCGCGGCGGCGCCACGCGCAGCCTCGACCAACCGTTCCTCTACCTGAGCGGTCGCCGCCAGCATTTCTGCATTCGTCGTCGCCCAGGTCTCTTGTGCTCCATCGATTTGGCCACTCCGTTGATCAAGAACGGCGTTGATCGGCCGAATGAAATAACGGTTGACCAACCACAAGGTCACCCAGAAACAGAGCATGATCAAGATTATGGATAAATTTGGTGGGGTCATTCAGGGCTCCGGGGATATTCCTCTTCCAACATAGATCAGTTCAAGTTACCAAACGACGACGGGAGCATCAAGATGTTCCCGTCTTCGTTCCGCCTACCGCTTTCAGGCCGGATTTCTTGTCCATGACAACCTTCCCCTCAAGGAAGGCGCCCTCCTCCATCACCAGCGCCGACGTTTGAATCTCAGCCCAAACCTTCGCAGACGCATGTAATACGACCTGCTCGGCGGCGCGAATGGTACCACGAACCTCGCCACCGATGATGCATCTCGCAACATCGATCTCGCCCTCAATAATCCCAGTTTCCCCAATCAGGAGTTCCGAAGAAGACTTGATGTGCCCCTCCATCCGCCCATCAAGGCGAAAAGAACTCTTGAATTCCAGTTCGCCGCGAATCACACAACCAGAGTCGATAAAACCATTGAGCACATCACCGCCTCGTGCCATCATCCCTCTCCAATCAGCAGATCAAAAACTCGAAGTAACTCATCGTGGCTCGAACACGACACCACAATTCGCCCACCCTTGTTGGTTTTTGTTATCTCAACTTTTGTTCCGATTTTGAGAGAAAGCATTTGTTCTGCTCTCTTGATGTTTGGGTCAATCGGCCTGGGTTTCTTCTTTGGGGGTGCGGTCGTCGCACTTTCCCTGCGGGCAGCGGCCACCGCCCCCTCAAGAACACGCACACTCAACCCTTGAGATACTGTGCGATCGGCCCATTCCTTCATCTGAGCCTCGGATCCAAAGCCCAACAGTGCGCGGCCATGTCCTGCCGACAACCGGCCTCCCTCAATCAGGCGCTGAATGTCCTCCGGCAGTTTCAGGAGACGGAGGGAATTGGCCACCGTGCTCCGGTCGATGCCTACGCGCTCAGCAATGTGTGCCTGAGACAGACCCCGCCCGGTCCTCAGTTCTTCGTATGCTCGAGCCTCTTCAAGGGGAGTCAGATCACGACGCTGAAGGTTCTCGACAAGGGCCAATTCCAACTCTCTTTGGCCGTCAACCCGTTCCCGGATCACGACCGGAACCCGCTCAAGCTCCGCTTTCTTTGCCGCTCGCCACCGCCGCTCTCCGGCCAAAATAATGTAACGGCCCTGACGATCTTCACTGACCAACAACGGTTGAAGAATTCCATGCTCGCGAATGGACCCAGCCAAGGCCTCAATCGCCGCGGGGTCAAAGTTGGTTCTGGGCTGCCTTGGGTTGGGAACCAACCGCTCCAGTTCAATAATTGCAAAGCCGGCCTGCGCCCGGGGTGCGTCAGGCAGGAGGGCCTTGAGTCCACGACCCAACACCTTCTTAGTCATGGTGGCGGCCCTCCATTCGGCCCAAATACTCTCGACCCAGTCGCAGGTACGCCTGGGCGCCCCGACTTCGAAGATCATATGCGTGAATCGGCCGCCCAAACGACGGCGCCTCGGCCAATCGGACGTTCCGCGGAATCACGGTTTCAAAAACCACGTCTCCAAAGACCGAGCGGACCTCCTCTGCGACCTGGCGTGCCAGGTTGGTCCGGTCATCAAACATCGTCAAAATCACGCCATCCAATGCCAGGCCGGGATTGAGGAATCGGCGAATCTCCTCGATCGTCTTCATCAACTCGCGGACACCCTCAAGGGCAAAATACTCACACTGAATTGGTATCAGAAGTCCATCTGCGGCCGTCAGGGCATTGAGCGTCAATTGACCCAGTGCCGGCGGACAGTCGATGAAGAGATAACGAAAGCCTTCTATCTTGCGCAAACCGTCTCGAACCCTGAATTCACGGCCCACCATCCCCACCAACTCAACCTCCGCGCCCGCAAGGTCCGGCGTCGCGGGAATGATTGAAAGGTGAGGAAACCCGGTTGGAATTAATGATTCCGCGGGATCCGAACCGTTGATGATCAGCCCATAACTGGTTGCCATTGCTCCCGCGGGAGGTTCAATGCCCAGACCAGAGGTGCAGTTTGATTGGGGATCAAGATCAACCAGTAGCGTCGGGTGTTCGTAAGCAGCAAGGGTCGCCCCAAGATTGACGACGGTTGTTGTCTTTCCAACTCCGCCTTTCTGGTTGGCTATGGCGACGATTCGAGGTTTCACGTGGAACACACCTTGAAGAGAATAAGACGGCCCCTCTCGAGGCCTGGAAGCGCCGAGCTTACCATAGACCAGCCCAAGAGCCCACCAAGGGATTGAACCTCGTTGTTGGTCACCCACAAGGCTACGACACCGGCTGGATTCAATCGTTCTGCAGCCCACGCCAATAGAGCCTCGTGCCCTCCGACAGCCCTGGCCGTAACAAGGTCGAACCGGTCATCCTCTATGGTCTCGTACCGGGCTCGAACGACGCGGGCATTCAACCCGAGTTCACGAATAACCAGACTCAGAAACGCCCACCGTTTCTGCCGCGGCTCAATCAAGACGCCGGACCATTGATCCATAGCACAGAGCAGGGGCACCCCGGGAAGCCCTGCGCCGCTCCCCACATCCGCCAGGAGGCCGGATTGTGGGAGGGCATGAATCGGTGCCAGAGATTCCAGGATATGGCGTTCCACCAACTCCTTTCGGTTGGCCACCCGAACCAGATTATGGCGGGATGACCAGCGCTCCAGAAGGGCACCATAGGCCGCGAGCCGATCAAGCACCCCCTCCGGAACGCGCCCCTGGAGAAGTTCGTCAAAAGACGTCTCTTTCTCCCGAGTCACTCTTCGTCTCCCGAACCGAGTCTTCCGGCGATCAAGGCCATTGCGGCCGGGGTGATACCGCCAAGGCGCTCGGCTTCGGCTAATGTCTCGGGCCGAACCCGCTCCATCTCCTCCAGAACCTCCCGAGACAATCCCATGATTGACCGGTAGGAAAAGCCCTGGGGGATTCTCACATTGCGAAGGCGCTCAACACGGGATCGTTCTCGCGCATGTCGCTCGACATAGCCCGCATACCGCAACCGACCAATGACAATCGACCGATCCAGGGACGACAGTTCGTCAAGCCCGGGAGCCATCGTTCCGGCCAGTGCCTCATCAACGTCCTGTCTTCGAAGAACACCAGCCCATGTGGTGGGGGTCTTGAGATCAAACCCAAACGTCGCCATAAATCGTTCTCGTGTATTGCGATCAGGAACAACCTGGGTGTTTTCCAGTCCCCGGCTGATTTCATCACGTCGCTCCCATTGATTCTGTTTCACGTGAAACACTTTCTTGGGAACCAAACCAAGCCGCACACCCTCGGTCATCAGGCGTTCCGAAGCGGAATCAACCCCCAGAAGGAGCCGGTGTTCGGCACGAGAGGTGAAAATTCGGTAGGGTTCTCGGTGCTCCCTATTGACCAGATCGTCAACCAGCACGCCGATGTACGCTCGATCACGTCCAAGACGCAACCCCTCTCCGTCACGAAGCGTCGCGGCAGCATTGACCCCGGCGACAAGTCCAAGTGCCGCAGCCTCCTCATAGCCCGAGGTTCCCAATAGCTGCCCCGCAAGATAGAGCCCAGGAACATTTGATACCTGGAGGTCGTGACCAACTTGTCTTGGGGCGACCACGTCATATTCAACTGCATAGCCATAACGGAGAAATTGAGCCTTTTCGAAACCTGGAATTGCCCAAATCACTTTCTCCTGAACGTCTCTCGGGAGCGAGGTCGAGAGTCCGTTGACATACATGCTTCGACCCGTCAGGGTTTCGGGTTCCAAAAAAACCGTGTGCTCTCTGTGATGGGGAAACCGTACAACCTTGTCCTCAATTGAAGGACAGTACCGGGGACCGACACCATCAATCTGGCCACCAAAGAGAGGAGATCGATCAAGGTTCTCATTAATGATCTCCCGAACCACTTCCGGTGTCCTGCAAACCCAACAAACGGTCCGATTCACAACCGAGTGGGTTCTCCACGAAAAGGGCTGAGGAGCATCATCCCCCTTTTGGGTCTCCAGCCTCGACAAGTCCAGGCTCTCCCGGTCCAACCTCGGTGGCGTCCCTGTCTTGAACCGCCGCAACTCCAGCCCCATGTGCCGAAGGCTCTCTCCAAGGCCAACACTGGGGCGCTCTCCAAACCGACCACCGGCCCTGCGATCATCACCGGTGTGGAGCACGCCGCCAAGAAACGTCCCCGTCGTCAGAATCACCCGGGAACCCCAAAGGGCGCTCCCGTCAGCCAGGCGTACGCCGCAAGCCCGGCCTCGAACCACAATAATCTCTGTCGCTTCGCCCTCGGTGACAACAAGTCCTCGCGTTCGGCCCAGGAGGCGCCTCATGATTTCCGAGTACCGCTCCTTGTCACATTGGGCTCGTGGACCCCAAACGGCGGGACCCCGCGAACTGTTCAGTCGCCTGAACTGGACCCCCGCTCGGTCAACCGCCCATCCTTGGATCCCACCCATTGCGTCCAATTCCGCAATCAAGTGTCCCTTGCCGATACCTCCAGCCGCGGGGTTACACGGCATTTGGCCGATCGTTTCTTGATGGAGCGTGACCACACACACCG
The DNA here is from genome assembly GCA_964430905.1 of uncultured Thermoanaerobaculia bacterium. Taxonomy (GTDB): domain Bacteria; phylum Acidobacteriota; class Thermoanaerobaculia; order Thermoanaerobaculales; family Sulfomarinibacteraceae; genus DAOWGJ01. The sequence goes on from CAYSHZ010000054.1 coordinate 6,125, forward strand.
AGACACCCATGCGCGCAGCAGCCATCGCCGCTTCGATACCGGCGTGCCCTGCACCGACAACAATGACGTCCCAACTCGGCTTGGGCATCCTTATTTCCCAACACAAAAGGCCGAAAAGACCTGATCAAGCACTGCATCATCATCGACCGCCCCGATGAGCTCATCGAGGTTTTTGAGCGCGGCCCTAATCTCAAGGGCAGCAAGTTCCAGCGGAAGAGCAGGAACGGCCACGATATGCCGCCTCGCCGCCAGAAGAGCTTCGGAGTTGCTAACATTGATCGCCACCGCCTGGGGGAGCTGATCTACCGGCGCCGCAACCCGGCGGTGAATCTCTTCACGTAATTGATCCAGGCCCTCCCCGGTCACACACGAAACTGCAAGTGTCCCGATTTTTCGGTCGTCAGCCAAATCCGCCTTGCTGATCACCTTGAGATATCGCTCGTCTGCCGAAGCCGGCTCTGGGCTCACGACACCATCGCCATCCGCTGCATAGAGGGTGATCACCAACTCGCTTCTTTCTTCTTCCTCCAACGCTCTCTTGACGCCTTCCTGCTCTGCCGGATCTTCAGCCTTTCGCAGTCCGGCCGTGTCCACAAGAACGACGGGGAGGCCTTCGATTTCAAGGTCCGCCTCAAGAACGTCTCTCGTCGTTCCAGGCTGCGCCGTGACGATAGCCTTCTCCTGAGCCAGGAGTGCATTAAAGAGGGTTGATTTTCCTGAATTTGGGGCGCCCATAATGACCACCCGGGCTCCCTCTCGTATGCGGACGCCGGCCGAAATGGTGCCCAACAACGCCTCGATGTGTTCCTCGCAGCTTTTGTGTGCCGGAGTCAAGCCCCCGTCACCGAGAACCGCCCCCTGTTCCTCAAAATCCAGGGATCCCTCGACCTTCGCCAGCAGAAGGGTCATCGCTTCTCTGAGTGCCGTGATTTTTTTCGAGAGCACCCCATGGAGCTGTTCTCTGGCCAACCTGGCCTGCCACCCGGTCTCCGCGTTGATGACATCATTGATTGCCTCGGCCTGAATGAGATCCAACTTCCCGTTGGCGACCGCACGCCTCGTGAACTCACCCGGTTCGGCATGCCGCGCACCCAATGAAATGATCGAGGTAACCACCGCGTTCACGACCCAGGGGGACCCATGAACCATCAACTCCAACATATCCTCGCCGGTGAAGGTCTTGGGCGCCCGGTAAAAAATCGCGATGCCCTCTTCCAGAAAGTCTCCGGTTTCATTTTGAAGACGGGCTCGAGTCGCCCTCCAGGGTTTTGTTGTGTTGATATCTGGACTCAGCCCCAGAGCGAGGCGCTCCGTTGCGGGACCACTGACCCGAATCACCGCCAGTGCGCCGGCACCGGCAGCCGTCGCCCGGGCGACGATCGTATCTCTACCGCCGGAGAGGACGGATGACAATCCGTTTAAGAAAGCCCTCTCCATCCGAACACGTCTCCACATCGGGGTCGTCAGCGAGCGCCATGTGGATTTCCCGCCGCGCGGCAGGTGTAAATGGGCCAAGGGTTACGGGGCCCTTTCGGCGCATCGCCTCGTCAGCCGCAGTCTCGGCTTCATCATGGAGTCTCTGTGCTCTCCGTTCCTTGAAGCCTCCGCCATCAAGATGAATCGGCACGTGGTCCCGAAGTCGCCGATTCAAGACCCGATTGCAAAGGTATTGGAGTGAATCCAAGCCCTTTCCCAGACCCGCGGTCATGATTCCCAAATCCTCGCCACTCAACTCGCCACCAAGAGCGTCCGGGCCCTCGATCAGTCTCACCTGAAGATCCAAATCTCCAGCCTTGAAGGTTTCAGACAAAAACAAACCCAGGACGGCAACGGGGTCAACATGGGCTTCGATTGTGACACCCTCCGGTCCTTCTTCAAGAACCTCATACTGAATCTCTCCAATATGGGCACGAAGGCTCTCACATGCCGCCGTCAGACTCTCGTCCAGCGTGGCTCCTTGGAAACGATGTTCTGTTGAAGCCATCACTTCTTACCTTTCGCCAGCCGCCGAATGATTCCGGGACGTTTTCGCTCACCGACAAGATGCAGGGTTACCTCTTGCTGAAGAATCGAAACGACGTTATTCGTCAACCAATACAGTACCAGTGCCGCAGGGAACTTCAGAAACATGATGCCAAAAACCAGTGGCATCATACGCATCATCTTCATCTGATTCGGGTCCCCGGCCTGGGGGGCCAACCGTTGCTGCAACCACATCGTCGCCGTCATGAGAACGGGCGTGATATACAGAGGATCCTTCAAACTCAAGTCGGTAATCCACAAGATGAACGGCGCCTGCCTCATCTCGATCGCAAGAGGAAACAACTTATACAACGCAAACAATATAGGCATTTGAACGAGCATCGGAAGACACCCGCCAACTGGATTCACGCCCTCTTCCTTGTAAAGCGCCATCGTTTCCTGATTCATCTTCTGACGAATCTGAGGATCACTCTTGTTCTTCTTGTACTTCTCCTGAATCGCCTTGACCTTCGGCTGGATCTTCTGCATCCGCCGCATCGAAACCGTCGACGTATGCATCAGGGGAAACAGTGCCATCCGAAGACCGATCGTCAACAGCACAATCGACCAACCCCAATTTCCGACGACATTCTGATGAATCCAACGAAGAATCTTGAGAAAAAACACGACGATTGGATTCAGAAAACCAAAATTCAGGGTCTCTTCGAGACCACCGCCTTCCCTTTGCAAAAGGTCGTATTCCTTGGGCGCAGCAAATAACTGCCCTCGAATAACGCCTGAATTGGATTTGAGGTCAATCCGCAAGACCGGAACCTCGACATTTTCGCCCTTCTCGTTGACCTCGGGAAGCGTCAATTTCTTAATTTCTACGCCCTCAACACCCGATTCAACCCGAAAAACACTGAGAAAGTATGTGTCTTCGAACCCCACATACTGAATATCCGGTCCCTCAAAAGAGAGATCCTCCTTGAGTTTCTTCCTTCGATAATTTTCCTTGTCTTCGGGTGTAGAAATGGTTGCGTCGCCCCATTTCGCATAGTTTCCGGCCATTTCGTCCGGACCAATGTTTCGCATTCCCGTCCCGAGGCTCAGCCGAAGGTTCTCTTCAAAACCGGTTGTCACTATCGAAATATCAAGACCGTAACCCTGAATTGGCATTCCAATTGTCTTGACGATCGCGCGACCCGACCCGTCGGCCCATCTGAACACCACGGAATTGGGTTGCTCTTCAACCTCATAAACCCTGGTGTCCAGTTTCCCATCGGCCACAAGTTGGAGAGGAAACGTCCGTTCCTCGTGCTCAACGTTCTGAATGAGGTCCAGGGCCTTTCTTTCAGCATCTAGATATTGAGTCAACACCAAGTGTTCGATCAACGCGCCCTGGCTATTAAGGCGTACCTCCATCACATCGTTGGATAGGGCAACAACCCGCGCCTCCTCGCCCCCCGTAGCCACCAGAGTCACTTCTGAATTTGGTGCCACTGTCGATTCTTGGGGCTCAGCCTCGGCCTCGTCGTGGACCGCTGGAGTCGGGACTGTCGTCGCCACTTTGGGGTGTATCGGTTTGGGAGGGGGAAAGATGACTGACCAGATAGCAAAGATGACGGCGGACAGCACAAAGGCTATTAGAATTCGTTTCTCCATCGACATCGGTCACCCCTTGGTTTCGGCCGTTTGTTGCCGGTTCTGTTCGCCAAGTGCCTTTTTGAGCCGGTTCAGACATCCCATATAGTCATGCCAAACCGTCTCCCAGGAGGCATCGGCACACCCCCGCCGGGCATTCACCACCATATCAATTCGGCACTCGGGCAACCGATCTCGGTTCAATCGAAACAACTCGCGTATCCTTCGTTTGCATCGATTCCTGATGACGGACGACCCCACTTTTTTTGACGCGGTCACACCAAGTCGTGTCTCGGACGTTGACCCGGTTTGAGCGAACACCACAACATAACGCCCAACGACGCGGACACCTTCTCGATAAATCCTGAGAAAATCCGTCCGTTGCTGAAGACGTTGGGTTCGGGGCATTCTCCGGCTCTCTAGGCCGATATGGTTTTGCGTCCTTTTCTCCGTCGCGCGCTCAGCGTCTTACGACCGTTACGGGTCCGCATCCGAATGCGAAATCCATGTTTTTTCTTTCGTCGCCTGTTATTCGGCTGGAATGTTCTCTTCATAACACTTCACACTCCATATACATAGGGCGGCAAACCTTAGCGCACGTCTCCTCAGCTGTCAAGCCCACAACCACCCTCTCCTTTTTCTCCGTCCGACTCTTCTTGGGGGATGTTCTTCAACCCCGATAATGGTAAGCTCCCAGAGTTGTGATGAAAAACTGGTCTGATCTCCAACCGCTCCTTCGCCAACTGCTCGGTGATGAGGATTTTGAAACCTGGGTTGCTCCTCTCCATGCGAGTAGCGATCCTGACGGGACATTGGTTCTATCCAGTAATAATCCGATCGTCACCGATTGGATTCGTGATCATCTCATCAGTGACCTTGAAGCTGTGGCCAGGAGTCGTTTTGGCCGAGATTTCCGGGTTCGCCTCGGCGAAACACAAACGCCAAGAGGTCCTCAACACTCACACACAGTCCGAAAGATTCCAACGCTCCCCCTGACTCCGCATTTCACATTCGACCGGTTCGTCATCGGTCCCTCAAATCAATTCGCCTGTGCCGCAGCTGCAGCCGTTGCTGAACGACCCGGAGAAACCTACAACCCTCTTTTTATTTACGGAGGTTCCGGTCTCGGAAAAACCCACCTTCTCCACGCAATAGCTCACAGTGCAACCGAAAACAACCCCTCAATTCGGGTCATCTACTTGACGACCGAGCAATTCACGAACGAATTCATTTATTGTCTTCGAACCAAGGATCTCGACCTTTTTCGCCAAACCTTCAGAGATATCGATATCCTTCTCCTCGATGACATCCAGTTCATCACCGGAAAAGAACAAACCCAACAGGAATTCTTTCACACCTTCAACACCCTTCGAAGTTCGGGTCGCCAGGTCGTCCTGACCTCCGACTGCCGCCCGGCCGACATCAAGGGTCTCGAAGAACGCCTTCGTTCCCGTTTCATTCAAGGTCTCTTGACCGATATTCAACCGCCCGACCTCGAAACCCGTTGTGCCATTCTGAAAGAAAAGGGTCGGGCCCAGGGCTGGGACCTCCCCGAAGATGTCGTTCTCTTCATCGCTCGACAAGTCCAAAATAACGTCAGGGAACTTGAAGGCTGCCTCAACAGAACTATCGCCTTTTCACAGTTAAAAAACACTCCGCTGACCACAGATGTCGTTCGCCAGGCCCTCTTCGACATTCTCCCGGAAGACCGGGAAGTCTCCCCGGCCGACATCATTCGCTTCGTGGCCCAACACTATGGAATCCGGGTTTCAGACATCAAGGGACGCAACAACCGCCGATCAATTGCTCTGCCTCGTCAGGTATCGATGTACTTGATTCGAAACATCTTGGATCTCAGTTTTCCCGAAATTGGCAGGCTTTTTTCAAAACACCATTCGACAGCAATGTATGCCGTCGAATCTATTGGAAAGATGCGCCGTTCCAATCCCGATTTTGATGCGACTCTGACTTCTTTCTCCGATCACTTTCATCGAGGCTGAATCCACAACATCTTGTGGATTTGTTGTGCCTTTCCTGTGAATTGGTGTGAATGAAACAAATATTCCACACCTATTCACAGAAAATCCACACCTTCATCCACAGTCACTTTCACACTGTTCCCCTTTAGCTATAGCGTTTACAGACAAATCACAACTTTTTCACGCTCTCGACGACGATGATGACTTATGTTAGTTTTTACACAGATCAAGGTACCATCCTTCGTCGGAGGAGTTGTCGATGGAAGTGAAACTGCAACGCAATCTGGTCCTCCAAGAACTCTCTATTCTTCAGGGAGTTGTTGAACACCGCACGACCATTCCAATTTTGGCGAATATTCTTGCCGAGACTTTTGAAGACCGGCTGAGGCTCGTGGCTACAGATCTGGACCTGACAATTTTGACGGATTGCGCCGCGGCCGTTCACTCCGGTGGACGGGTGACTCTGGAAAGTCGTGTTTTTCAGAATCTCGTCAGGAACTTACCCTCGGATGAATTCGTTTTGCGGCTCGACGGAGATTCCGTCGAAATCACGAGTGGTCGTTTTCATTCCCGCTTGTCTGTGACGGATCCTGCCGAATACCCCACCGTTCCGGAGGTCCCAGACTCCAGCAACTACGAACTCCCCCTCGATCTGTTTCAGTTGATGCTGAAACGCGTTGAGTTTGCGATTACCAAAGATGACCCAAAATTCCAGTTGAATGGAGCGTTGGTCAAAATTCTTCCTGGTGAGATTGAGATTGCGGCGACAGACGGTCACCGATTGGCCGTTGTCAGAGCATCAGCCCCGGAGGAAAAACCACCCTTTGAACAACAACTCTTCCCTCGGAAACTCTTGACGGAGTTCAGTCGTTTTTCTGACGAAAACGTTCGAATCTCCGTTGGGGAAAATCACCTGGGCTTTTGGATGGGTGATCGGACGCTGGTGTCCAGAATAGTTGATCTTCGTTTCCCTCAGTATGAGAGAGTCATTGTTCGAGATAATCCATACAGAGCCCGGGTTGATCGGCAGGAACTCTTGTCGTCCCTTCGACGAGTCAGTCTGATGGCTCACGAAAAGGCCAGGGGGGTTCGATTCCGTTTTGATGCTGCAGCCGGGGAAATGACGCTGGTCTCTATGGGGTCCGACAAGGGAAGTGCCGAAGAGGTTCTGTCTGTTTCTTATCAAGGTGAACCGATTGACGTCGCCCTGAATGCGGTTTATCTCATGGATGTTTTGCAGGTATTGGATGCTGAGTTTATCGAGATGCAAATGAAGGACGGAAATACCCAGACGGTTATTGTTCCTGTTGAGGATGATGCTCGTCTTGAGGAATACATTTACGTGTTGATGCCGATGCGGCAATAGAGGACCGGAGCGGGACTGCTGCCGGCAACGATGGAACTTCGAAAGCTCATAACTTGGCAGTTTCGGAATCTTGAAAGTTCCGCAACAGAACCCGAACCGGGATTGAATCTCATATTCGGCTCGAATGGTCACGGGAAGACCAATTTTTTGGAAGCGGTTGCGGTGGTAGGAAATATTCGGTCTTTTCGGCAAGCGTCCGTCCGAAAAATGGTGTGTCACGGCCATCATTCTTTTCGCCTTGAGGCGTGGGTTGGTCACGGAGACCACCAGGTTCACCTTCGACAGATAGTCGAATGTTCATCTCCGGCAGTTCGGAGATTTGAGATTAACGGTGTTGTTGTAGGGTTGGATCAGTATCTTCTGCAGTTTCCTGTATTTACACTCTCTGCGGCGGATACGGCGTTGGTGACCGGATCACCTGACCAACGGAGGGCCTTTCTTGACAGGATGGCCTTCTTTTTTGATTCCAGGCACCTTGAGGATTTGAACTGTTTCAAGAGAAGTCTTCGTCAAAGGAACGCCGCATTGTCCCAACAGACCACATCAACAGAAATGGAAATTTGGGAAGAGAATCTGGCGCGCGCGGCCGCCGAGGTAGTCGATCGACGGATTGGAGTGATTCAGCACTGGGAACAGCAGTTTCAGTCGATGTATCAGTTTCTGAGAGTTGAAGGGTTTCCCAATATTGAGGTGACCTATCGAGGAGAGGCCCCGATGGCCGTTGGTCAGAAGGAAACAGTGGCGAATTTCTACCGAGAAAGGTATTATCAACAAAGGGCTCGTGATTGTCGAATGGGCTTCACGCTCGATGGGCCACACCGGCATGATCTTGTTCTGAAAGCCGATGGTCATCCTGTCAGAGACGTATTGAGTGCAGGACAGGTCAAGATTGTTGCCGCGGCCTTGTGGATGTCGAATCTTGCTCAGGTCGAAGAACAACGGAACGAAAGATTTCTGGTTCTTGTTGATGATGCCGATGCAGAGCTTGACACCACGGTGTTCGGAAAACTGGTTGAATCATTTGGCCACCGACGACAGGTGATGATGACCAGTGCTCATGACAGGAGTTTTGGAAAGATGATGCCGGCGGCTGCAAGATGGTCAATGGTCAACGGAACGATTCAACGAAATACATGCCCGTAGGGGTCGAGAAATGACTGAAATATATTCCGAAGAAAGTATCAAGGTCCTCAAGGGACAAGAAGCCGTTCGAAAGCGTCCGGGGATGTATATCGGAGATGTCGATGACGTTTCCGGTCTCCATCACATGATCTGGGAAGTTGTCGATAACGCGATCGATGAGGCCCAGGCCGGCCATTGCGATGAGGTCAAGGTCACCGTCAACGCCGACAACAGCGTGACTGTAGGAGATAACGGTCGAGGTATTCCCGTCGGGATTCACTCTGAAACCGGAACCTCCGCGGCGCAGGTCATCATGACCGAACTCCACGCGGGTGGAAAATTTGATTCCAACTCATACAAGGTATCTGGTGGACTACATGGTGTGGGTGTCAGTGTTGTCAATTTTCTTTCTGAATGGCTCCGCCTGGAAGTTCATCGTGATGGAAAGGTGTGGGAACAAGAATATCGACGGGGGGTCCCTCAGGCGGACCTCAAGGCCGTTGGACGAACCAAGAGAACCGGCACGATTGTTCGTTTCAAGCCGGACCCGGAGATCTTCTCCGTACTGGAGTTTCATCCGGACCTGCTCGTTCGCCATCTGAGAGAACTTGCTTTCCTGAACTCCGGGGTTCTGATCAAGTTCTTCGATGAGAAGGAAGAACGCCAAGAACAATTTCTCTTTGACGGAGGACTGACGGAGTTCGTTCGGTACCTCAACAGGGCCAAAAACCCGTTGCACCCTGAGCCGGTATCCCTGTTGGAAGAAAACGACAACGGCGAATCGATTGAAGTGGCCATGCAATGGCACGATGGTTACAATGAAAACGTCCTCGCCTTTACCAACACGGTGTTTAATCGTGATGGAGGAACCCATCTTTCGGGGTTCCGGGCTGCGCTGACACGAACGGTTAATGCCTATGCTCAGTCCCAGAACCTTCTCAAGGGGATCAAGGAGAATCTCTCCGGCGAGGATGTCCGGGAGGGATTGACGGCGATTATTTCAGTCAGGATATGCGAACCGCGTTTTTCCAGCCAGACGAAGGACAAGTTGGTTTCATCCGATATCAAGGGGTGGGTCGAATCTGTCATCAATGGTCGTCTCTCGACATTTTTCGAGGAAAATCCAGCGGTAGCCAGGAGCATCATCGGGAAATGTCTTGAAGCGGCACACGCCCGAGATGCGGCTCGAAAGGCCAGAGAACTGACCCGCCGGAAGAGCGCCCTGGAAAGTTCGGCGCTTCCTGGAAAATTGGCGGACTGTTCCGAAAGAGATCCCGAGAAGGCGGAACTCTTCATTGTTGAGGGAGATTCCGCGGGAGGGTCGGCCAAACAGGGGCGCGACCGGCGTTTCCAGGCAATCTTGCCCTTGAGAGGCAAGATTCTTAATGTTGAAAAGGCACGATTCGATCGAATG
>CAYSHZ010000055.1:0-15587 GCA_964430905.1 uncultured Thermoanaerobaculia bacterium
GTAGGGGAGGGGTTTATCCCCTCCCGTTCTTCGACCACTTGGGGAAATTGGCCTGTGAAAGGTATTTTTGCAAGAGGCTAAGCTGTTGGCTATCAGCAAACGCCTATCGGCAATCGGCAAACAGCCTTCAGCTGAAGGCTCGTTTGTGAAATTGGCGAACGGAAATCCTTATCGTTCGTTGGCGTGTTCGGCGCCGATGGCCATCAACTGGGAGACGTGTTCGTCGGCCAGACTGTAGTAGACCATTCGACCGTCCCTGCGTGCCCGGACCAACTCTCGGTCCCGAAGAAGACGGAGCTGATGACTGACGGCCGAAACCGAAAGGTCGCTGAGAGCCGCCAAATCACAGACGCAGAGTTCGTCGATGACGTTGAGGGCATGGAGGATCCTTAGGCGGGTTGGATCGGCAAAGGCCGAGAAAAGCCTTGCCAGCCGCTCGATCGTCCTGTCGGGCATCACCCTCTCCTGGACGAAGGCTACCGCTTCCGGGTCGATCTCGTTGATGGAACAGACATCAGCTGCGTATTCGTCGTTGCTCATATGTACATTGTCCCAGAAGGAAACGTCTCAGTCAATCATGATGTTGTGGAATTGCACTTGACGGGGAAACGGTTCTGGTTGACTCTCGGTGAACCGAAGGAGGTTTGAGGCATGGCAATGACTGACATGAGAGGTGGCAACTACGCTGCGGAACTCCAGGCGCCCGAAATCTATCGCAAACGGCGCGGTCGGCTTCGGGAGGGGCTCGGCGGTGGTACTGCGGTTTTATGGGGCAACGGTGATGACCGTGGGGCCGGGGATGTCGGAACGTTCCGGCAGAGTTCGACCTTCTTCTACCTGACTGGCGTGGAACTGCCCAATGCCGTGCTGGTCCTTCGTCCGGACAAGGATCTTCTCTTTCTCCCACCGAGGGATGCAGACGTTGAACGCTGGACCGGGCCGAAATGGGGTCCGGGGTCTGAGGCTGCCGGAGAGTTGAACTTCGACGACGTCTTGTCGCTGCAGGCCTCGTCGGTTGTTCTTGATGCCAGAATCCGTCCGGTACCGTCGTTTGAAGGCCGGCTTCAGGGGTGGCTTTCTGAGCCGGACGCTCTTTTGTGGACTGATTTTCCTCCGGTGGGTTCGAGCGAGGAACTCCCCGCAACCCACCGATTGGTGGCCAGACTGAGAGAACGCACTTCGTCATTCGCCGTCAGGGACCTGGGCTCGTCTATCGACAGCCTTCGGCAGGTCAAGGATGAGGGAGAGGTGGCACTGATGCGTCGGGCCGCAGAGATTACGACCCTGGGACATCGGGCTGCTGCGCGGGCAATCGCGCCAGGGATCGGCGAGTGTGTGATCGATGGTGCAGTCTATGGCGCGTTCAGGGGTGGCGGCGCCGAGGGTTTGGCCTTTCCTTCAATCGTCGGATCCGGTTTCAACGCAACGACCCTGCATTACGACCAGAATGTCGGTATCTGTGGGGATGGGGAACTGGTCGTCGTGGATATCGGGGCACGGTACGGCTACTACTGTGGAGACGTGACCCGGACCTATCCGGTCAATGGATCGTTCAATCAGCGTCAGAAGGCCCTCTACGATCTGGTTCTCGAAGCGCATGATCGGGTCGAGGAGGCAATTAAGCCGGGCGCAACGATTTTCGATCTCCGGAAGATTGCCTACGGGGTCTTCCAGGATTCCGGACTCCGGGATTCAAAGGGAGAGCGACTGGGCCGGCATTTCATTCACGGTCTGGGCCACTTCCTGGGGCTGGACGCCCATGACCCGGGTGGTGACTTCGTCGTTTTGGAACCCGGAATGGTGATCACGAACGAGCCCGGTCTGTATCTGCAGGACGAGGGTGTTGGTATCCGTATCGAGGACGACTACGCCGTGACTGCCGACGGCGCCGAGAATCTGTCGGGCGGCCTGCCAACCGAAACGGCGGCGATCGAAAAGATGATGGCGGAGTAGGCAACAGAGGGTCGGGACTGTCTGGCCATGGAGCCAAGCTCGTTCACACGAGGGAGAAACTGATGTTCGGATCGTCGTCGGGTCTGCGGTCTACTTCCCCGCCCATTCGACGGCTCCTTCGAACCACTCCGGATTGATGGAGTAGAAGGCGCCATGTCCGGAGCCCAGTTCGAGGGTGTCTTCCCTGGTGATCGAGCCTTCGGGCATTCTGGAGAACAGTGACGAGCAGGATTGGGCAACATCGTCGGCCTGGTCGAGCTGGGACAGGATGTGTCCTCGAGGAATGAAGTCCGGCAAACGCTCGATCCAGGGGCCGCAGCCAGCCTGGATGATCCAGTTGACCTGATCTCGTCCGACGACCCGAGAGGCAAGGAGGGCAATGACGCCGCCCTTCGAGAAGCCGACGACCGTCACATGCTTCTCGGGGATGCCCCCGTCAAGCAGACTGCGGACTTGGGCAATGACGTGGTCTGCATAGACATCCGGGCGAGTCCCGGCAGGTCGAGCCTCGGAGATGACGGTGAAACCTCGGTCAGCAAATCCTTGAAGGATCTCGGCGTAGTGATAGGTCCCCCATTGGGGATGGGTAGGCTGCATTCCCTGTTCTTCGATGATGGCGCCGTGAAGGTAGATCAAGTAGTCGGCGGAAGGATCGAGGATGTCAGGGATGGCCGAGAGTACTGCTCCCTGAGCCGTTGAGGTTGAAACTTCCGGTGAAATCTCGGAGGGTGAATCACCTTGTGATTGGCCGCAGCCGGCGAGGAGAACAATTACGGTCAGGGCGAGAACGGGGATCTTGGTCGTACACATGGGCGTACGATACCATTTTTCAGGGCATCAGGTGGTCCTCAAGATACCGATAGTCGGGCGTCAGGGCGCCTCGGTGGACGATGACCGCTCTTTTGATCTCAGGTGGAAGATTGAGATTCTCGAAGGAGGAAGAGTAGTCTGCTGTGCCGATATCTGCCGCAAATCGGCTGAGGGTGGAGGCGAATTCCTCGGAGGCTTCCCTGGGGAGTTCAGTCGGCAGGAAGTCCACGGCCAAGACAGCGGGGCCCGGACCGGCGGTTCCGGAAGCAATCTCGCCGGTGGCTGGGTTCCAGGTGAACACGGGATCGCCGGGGTCGGTGCATTTAAGGGTGCATTCGACATTGCCCCCGATGTCACAGCCGAGATCTCCGATGACCTGCAATTTGGGTTTGCCGTCATTCGAATGAAGGTCCTGGAGACTGTCCAGGGTGACCAGACGCGGGTAGCGTTCGTCCCAGTAGTTTGCATTGACCAGAACGGTCAGGTGGGGGAGGAAAGGAAGGAACTTCGAGCGATAGCCTTCTGGATGGTTGTAATAGTCCTGAAGGTCAAAGGGTCGCTGCGGATCGTTCGGCTCGACGAGATCCTCTTCCTTGAAGGTCGTCGTGTAGATGCAGTTGGCCGAGACGGTCGATGATGAGTCCAACTCCCTGAGCTCATCCGGTGTGATCACCCTGTGGGGTAGATCCGCCAAAATCTCCTGGGCGCCCTTGGCGACATTTCCATAGCCGGCGATACCGATGGTGACCGGTACAACCTCTGCCGGAAACCCCTCATCGGCTATCGAGCGGCTGACCTTGGCGAGGGCTTTTCGGGCGTCTTCGAGGCTGTCATATGTGTGGGCCGGCTGGATTTCGGACAAGGGTGTCTTGATGCCCCTGGCCAGGAAGCGCTGTCCCATGGTCCACAGGGTGTCGATCATACCGGCAAGCCCGGCGAAACGGCCGAAGAAAATCAATCGCCGGCCTTGGTCATCGGTGACCTTTTCGTAGTCGATCAGGGTGCATTCGAGTTCCATTAAACGCCTGAGGGTCGGCATGTTCTGGGGCTGGCCCTTGACGGTGTGGGAGAAGAACACATAGGTGGTTTTCGGTTGCAGTTTTTCCGGTGGAATCTCCTTGACTCCAAAGATGACCGAAGCTTCCCCGAGGTCGGACGCCATCGTTGCGCCCGCTCTGACGTATTCCTTGTCGTGAAATACACGACGAGCCGAAGGTTGGACAAGAACCGTCACGTCCTGGTTGTGGACCAGGTGACGAACCAGATCCGGGGTCAATGGCGCTCGGCGCTCCCATCTGCTCTTGGTCTCGTTTCTGATAGCTATCACACCGGTCACTCTGCACCCCCACGAAGAATCGGACGGCACAGAATAGCCGTCTTGAGTGGTAGAAGGCAAGGAACCGCGGGTTATGACGAGTTGTTCGAAGGTTTGTGGGGAGGAGCCGTCGGGATTGGGGGAGGCCAACTGATTGATTGAGTCAAGAGGCAGAATTTCCACGAGACCTTCGGGCGGGCCGAGATGGTACGATCTTCAAAGCAAGTGCGAAGGAGGCAAGGATGAGATATTTCCAGCTAACGGTTCTGCTCTCGGTTGTCCTTACATCAGGGGCGGCTGCCGCCCAGATAACACTCAATCAGGTGACCTTTCCGGAACGCAACAATATCAGGATCGACTTCTCCAGGACGGAGGAGGCCCCGGAAGCCAACATCCGAGCTACCGTCGAGTATCAGGAGGGTCGTGCCGAAATCAATCTGGACTTTGACCACATGAAGCCGGCGATTCTTTTTGGCGGCGACGTGACGAGCTTCGTGTTGTGGGCGGTCCCCCGCGAGGGGAAGGCAGAGAATCTCGGTGAAGTCTGGGTTCGTAAAACTGGAGGGGAGGGGAACTTTTCGACTGCTCTGAAGAGTTTTGCTCTGCTGATTACGGCCGAACCCTACCCTCTGGTACGGCGGCCGTCGGATCTGGTGATGTTTTCATCACTTCCAGCCAAGACGAAGAAGGCCCCCAATGAGGAATTTGTGTTCTTGGACCTCATCGAGGCGCCGGCAAAGGATTTTCCGTCAATCGCCAGGGTGGAATGGCGAAAGGATCGGAATTTGGACCTTGAGCAGGCCCGCAAGGCGTGTGAACTTGCCGATCGAGTTGGTGCACTGGACTACGCCGCTGGGTTGCTGAGCGAGGGATCGATTGCGCTGGCTCAGGCGACCGCTCTCGCCACAAAACATGGAAAATCCAAGGCAACTGTTGATTACAGTCGGCGTGCGGTGGACACCTGTGCCGAGGCGATCAGAGTCACCCGGAATCGGAAGGAGAGCGAGGCTCTGGAAGCCGAATTTGAGGCGAGGAAAGCGGAGATGGCGGCTCTTGAGGGTCGTGCATCAGAGGCGGAAGTAGCGTTGGCCGAAGCGAACACAGCCCTCGGCAGTGCCGAAGTCCGCCGGCTCAACGCAGAAGCGGCGATTGCGGCTGCCGAGGGGCGGGTCGCTGAGATGCGCCTTCAGACCGATGCGATGAGACAGCAGAAAATCACGCTTGAAGAACAGATGTTGATGCTGGAGGCCCAACGAAAAGGACTCGAGCAGGAGAAAGAGGATCTCAGCGCTCGTTTACAGGGCGCCCTCTCAAAAGTTGCGGACACCACTGCCGGCGCCCGAGGCATGATCGTCAACCTGCCGGATATTCTATTTGCGACGAACGAGGCGGAACTCAAACCCGGCGCCAAGATCGTGATTGCAAAACTCGCCGGTATTCTCCTGATCCTTCCGGACCTCAATCTGCGCGTGGAAGGTCACACGGATTCAACAGGCAGCGATTCCTGGAACCAGACACTCTCACAGAAGAGGGCGCAAGGAGTTGTGGATTTTTTGATTCACGAGGGTATCGACCCCAGTCGAACACTGGCTCAAGGTTATGGAAGTGGCCGGGCGGTGGCCGACAACTCGACCGCCGAGGGCCGGAAAAAGAACCGCAGGGTAGAAATCATCATCGCCGAAGGCGAGGTCGCGGAAGCAGAATATACAGCGCCTGTTCTGAACTGAGCATTGGAAATCACGGAGCATCGAGGGGTTCTTGCGGCTGGGAGTGGCGCTCTCGGAATTGGGCGGGACCGCCGAGCGGTAAGGACAGCGGGCTCGCTTGCGTTCTTCTGATTCCGTAATTCGAAACGGGGATCAGTCTCAGAACCTCGACACCGCCGACGATGGCAGGTATGGTACCGGTATGAAAAGAATCACTTCTGGTCTGCTGTTCGTCGGTCTTGTTGGACTCGCCCTCGGATGCACATCGGCCTTCAAGGCGGTCGAGGCCGATCCCGGTTTCCAGTTCTTGCGGGGGCAGTTGAGTGGCGTGCTTGCCTCACCTCTGCCTCAGGTTGAGACGGCGGTTACTGCCGCGATGGAGGAACTGGACTTCGTCGGTGTCAATGTCGTATCCGACAAGCTCAAGGGTACGGTGACGGCTCGCATGGCAGATGGAACCAAGGTCAAGGTCAAACTCGAGGCGCAGGACTTCGAGGCAACGATTCTCAAGATCAAGGTTGGAACCTGGGGGGATCAGAGTATCTCCGTCCAGATCCTCAGGCACATTCAGAAGAAACTTTGACCCCGATGTCGGTTAACGAGGCAGGGAAGGGGTTGCGGTGAAGTCTATCGTTGTTGGGGGAGGCTTGGTCGGTTCGTCGCTGGCGGCAAAACTGGCCACGGATGGGCACGACGTCATCCTCGTCGAACGGGACCGCGAGTTGGTTGGGGAACTCAACGAACGACTGGATGTTCAGACGCTGGTCGGCAACGGAACGACGGTTCCCGTCCTCAAGGCCGCCGGTATCGAGAGCTGTGATTTACTGCTGGCTACAACAGATTCCGATGAGGCCAACATGGTCGTGGCCCTGGTGGGTTCCGCCCTTTTCAATGTGCCTCGGGTCGTCGCCCGGCTTCGTGACGCAGGTCATGAAGAGAGCTTTCGCAGCATCGCCGCGGAGATGGGCGGGGAGCGGTTACTGATCAATCCGGATACTGCCGCTGTCGAGCGGATTCTGTCCCTGATGACGGTTCCCGGTGCGGTTGATGTGGCGCCGTTTTTTGACGGTGGGCTGCAAGTTGCAGGATTTGTCGTCAGGGAGAAGAGTGATTTCAACGGTTTGCTCTTGTCCCATCTGCGGTTGCTTTTCCCGGCGGTACCAATGCTGGTGGTGGCAATTCGTCGAAAGGGTCGATGGCTGGTACCTCACGGGGAAGACGAAATTACGGCCGGGGATCTCGTGTACTTTGCAATGGATCCTGCGGAGACGGACAATGTATTGGCTCTCTTGGGGCTCCAGCGCCAGTCCGAGCACAAGGTGATGATCGCCGGCGCCACCCGGATCGGTGTCGAACTTGCGCGGCGGCTTGAAGCCACCGGCACCAATGTGACGCTGATGGAAAGCCGAAGGAGTGCCTGTGAAAGGGCGGCGGCGGATTTGAGAACCACGCTCGTGATCCATGGGAGCCCAACCGATCGGGAGCGTTTGGTGGAAGAGGGCGCCGAAAGGGTCAACGATTTCATCGCCTGTACCGACGACCATGAGGAAAACGTCGTTGCGTGCCTCCTGGCGCGCCGGGTGGGCGCAGCACACACCTTCGCACTGGTGGACAACGCTGCACTGGCCGGTCTGATCGGAGAGGTCGGGATCGACGCCGTGATTTCGCCTCGATTGTTGTCGGTCAGTCTGGCGCTTCAGTTCGCCCGAAAAGGCCGTGTCAAGGCGGTTGCGGCCCTTCTGGATGATGCGGTTGAGGTCTTCGAGGTTGAGGTCGGTCCCGGCAGCAGACTGGTCCGGGGGCCGCTGGCCAAGTTGGGTCTTCCTCGGGGTGTTCTGGTTGCCGCCGTTCGGCGCGGTGACCGAATCCTGGTTCCGACCGGGGCCGACACGATTCGGCCCGACGACAGCGTGCTGTTGATCACCACCACCAGGAATGCGGGTCGGCTGGACGATTTCCTCGAGGTTGCGCTGTCGTGAATCTGAGGTTCTGCGGCTTCCTGCTGGGGTGGCTCTTGATGCTTTCGGCGGCCTTTCTTCTCCTGCCTCTGGGGGCGGCCCTTGTGTTTGGCGAAAGCGTGATGCCGTTTGCGGTCGCTATCGGGTTGGCGGCGGTGACCGGTGGCGTGATGGTTCAGGTTTTCAGGTCCGGGGACCGGCGGATTCACCCGCGGGACGGCTTCCTGGTTGTCGGGGGCGCCTGGATTCTGGTATCGATTATCGGCGCGATCCCCTATGTTGTCGCAGGTGCTCTTGGGCCAATTGATGCTTTTTTCGAGTCTGTCTCCGGTTTCACGACGACGGGTTCGACCGTCATCGGAGACGTAACGATTATTCCCAGGGCACTCTTGCTGTGGCGGGCCATGAGCCAGTGGCTGGGTGGGATGGGCATCATCCTCTTCACGATCGCCATCCTGCCTTTGCTGGGGATCGGAGGGATGCAGCTTTTCAAGGCGGAGGTTCCGGGGCCGGTTGCCGACAAGGTGCAACCCAGGTTGGCCAATACCGCACGTTCTCTCTGGGGAGTCTATGTTGGGCTGACGGCCATGGAGTGGCTGTTATTGAAACTGGCCGGGATGAGTGCCTTCGATGCCCTGTGCCATGCCTTCACAACCCTGGCGACCGGGGGGTTCTCCACCCGGAATACCTCGGTCGGCGAGTTCGGATCGCCGGTGATCGAGTGGATCATCGTCTTCTTCATGCTGATGGCCGGCATGAACTTCGTGCTCCACTACAAGGTCGTTGTGGGGCGGGGCCGCGAGGTCTTGAAAGATGCAGAGCTGCGCTACTTCATGGCGGTCGTCGTCGTCGCAACCGCCATCTTGACGTTTGATGTTCACGAACCGGGAAAAGATTTTTTCGAGTCGCTCCGGTTGGCGGCATTTCAGACAGTCTCGCTCTTGACGACGACCGGGTATGTGACGACGAATTTCGAGCTGTGGCCGACGTTGGCACTGATGTCGGTAGTGGTCCTGCTGATTCTGGGCGGAATGTCGGGATCGACCGGAGGCGGGATCAAGAGTCTCAGGGCTCTGCTGGCTTTTCGGTCACTCAAGGTGACGCTCCATCGTTTGATCCACCCTCATGCCATTCGTCCGGTCAAGTATGGCGGGGTCGTGGTTGAAGAGTCGGTTCTGTCAGGGATCTGGGCCTTCTTGACGGCATACATCCTGCTGGCTTTTTTTGGAGCCATGGTCGTTGCCGCTCATGGCTATGACGTTCTGACCTCGTTGACGGCGTCTCTGACGGCAATCGGCAACGTCGGTCCGGGTTTGGGTCAGGTTGGCGCCTACGATAATTTCTCTCATTTCCCAGGCCTGGTGAAACTGAATCTTTCGGCCCTGATGCTCTTCGGTCGACTTGAGATTTTCACGCTGTTGGCGATGATGACACGCGAGTTCTGGAGACGGTGATCGGTGAGAACACGAAAAGGGCTGTTGCTGGTTGGGAACGGGATACACTTGATGGCCGAGACTAGAGGAGGTATCGGATGAGTGCATTCGAGGATCTGGCGCGGGATGTGACGGTACTGATTCTTGGAGGCGGACGCGGAACGCGGCTTGCCCCACTGACGACCAGACGTTCAAAGCCGGCGGTACCGATCGCGGGGAAGTATCGCCTGATCGACATCCCGATTTCCAATGCCATCAACTCCGGCATGGAAAGAATGTATGTCTTGACCCAGTTCAACTCGGTATCGCTTCACCGCCATATCAGTCGAACCTATCGATTTGACGCTTTTTCGCGCGGGTCGGTCAGTATCCTCGCCGCCCAACAAACCCCTGACGGAACCTCGTGGTTCCAGGGAACGGCGGATGCGGTCAGGCAGAACATCAATATTGTCAGGGATGTCCGGGCGAAGCATGTCCTGATCCTGGCCGGCGATCACATGTACCGGATGGACTACCGGCAGCTGCTGCATGACCATGTGGAGAATAATGCGGACATCACGATCGGTGTGATGCCTTGCTCGGAGGAGGAGATCGCTGAATTTGGTGCGGCAAGAGTGGATGATAGCGGCCGCGTTTTGGAGTTTCGGGAGAAGCCAAAGACGGCTGAAGCCCGGGCGGGAATGGAAGTGGCGCCCGAACTCCTTCGGCAAAAAGGTGTCAAGGCGGATCAGCCCTTCCTGGCATCGATGGGTATCTACCTCTTCAAGAGAGAGGCTCTGCTGGAAACCCTGAACAATGAGTTGGTTGACTTTGGGGGGGACATCATTCCGGCCGAGGTTCCCCGGCGCCGGATTCAGGCTCATTTCTTCAAGGGCTATTGGCGGGATATCGGGACGATTCGAGCTTTTTTCGACGCTCATATGGATCTGGTTCGGAGTATTCCGGATTTTTCGTTTCACGATGCGGCATGGCCGTTTTACACACGACCGAGGTTTCTTCCCGGGGCGCTCCTGCAGCAGTGTCAATTCGACCATGCAATGCTTGGCGAGGGTTCCAGGCTTGAGGGCGCCACAATCAGCCATTCCGTCATCGGTATTCGTTCGTCGGTGGTCGGTGCCACCCTGGATCACGTCCTGCTGATGGGGGTCGATTCGCACTATCCGGATTGTGGTCCTGATGCTCCGCCGGTCGGGGTTTCTGCCGGTTCAGTGATCCGGAATGCCATCATTGACAAGAACGCTCGAATAGGCCGTGACGTCCGAATCGTCAACGAGAAGGGGATCAAGGAAGCCGACGGGGATCAGTGGTTCATACGCGACGGTTTGGTTGTGATTCCGAAGAATGCCGTCATTCCGGATGGAACGGTGATCTGAAGTACGCCGTCCGGGTTATTACCTCGACTGGAGAGGGGATTTCGTTCATGGTTCAAGACGTCAAGATCAATTCGAGAGTATTGGATATGGAATACGCGGTCCGTGGCCCGATACCGCTTCGTGCCGCGCAAATGGCCGCCGAAGGTCGAAGGATCATTCCCTGCAATATCGGGAATCCACAGGCCCTTGGACAGCAGCCCATCTCGTTCTATCGGCAGGTTCTTGGGCTGTTGGAAAACCCGGAAGGCGTCGAGAGAGAGAAGGCGTTGAGGGCAGCAGGTGTGGAAGGGGCACTTCCCGAAGACGTCATCGAGCTGGCCCAAACGATGCTGGAAGGAAGTCGAACGGGTACGGGCGCCTACACCGAGAGTGCCGGATTTCGTTTTATTCGTCAGGCCGTCGCGAGGTTCATCGATACGAGGGATGGTATTGACTCAGCCGGAGCCCTGGCGGCCGATCCGGATTCAATTCTCCTGACTGATGGTGCGTCCGGTGGCGCCGTCTACGTTCTGGAGGCCCTGATCTCGGGTCCGCAGGACGGAATTCTTGTCCCCATTCCCCAGTATCCCCTCTATTCGGCCACGATCGCTCGGTGTGGTGGTGTCCTGGTGGGGTATCACCCGGACGAGGAGGCCGGGTGGACACTCAGCCGTGACAACCTCGAACAGCCCCTGAAAAAGGCGGCGGAGGACGGCATCGAGGTCAAGGCGATTGTCGTGATCAATCCCGGTAATCCCACGGGGGCGTTGCTCGACAGGCAGTCCATGCTGGAAGTCGTTGATGTTGCCCGGCAGTGGGGTCTGGCAATCATCGCCGACGAGGTGTATCAGGAGAATACCTATGGGCGTCCCTGGTATTCCTTTGCCTCGATCATCGGCGATGAGGCGATTCCACTGTTCTCACTCCACAGTGTCTCCAAGGGTTATTACGGAGAATGCGGCCATCGAGGAGGTTATCTGGAGGTTAGAAATGCTCCGAAAGTCCGCGGAACGAACCTGGACCTCAGAGACATCTTCCTGAAGCAGGCCTCGGTCAATCTCTGTCCGAATACGATGGGGCAGTTTCTCGTTCATCTGATGGTGACGGGGCCGAAGGCAGATTCGGAGACCGAACGGATCTTTCGGGAGCAGAAGAAGATGGTTCTTGGCGATCTTGCCGCAAAGGCAACGATGATCAGGCACTATTTTGACCAGATGAAAGGCGTGGAATGTTTCGGCCTGACCGGGGCGATGTACCTCTTTCCTCGCCTCGGATCACTACCGAAGGGTGTCGGGGACTTTGACTATTGCATGAGACTGCTGGAAGAGACCGGTCTGGTGACGGTCAACGGTGCGGGCTTTGGTCAGGCGCCCGGTACACACCATCTTCGGATGGCCTTTCTGCCGCCGTTCGAGTTGATAGAAGAAGTCATGCCTGAGTGGGTAGCGTTTCACAATCGATTCGTGGGGTAGTTGGCGCCAACCTCGATTCAGTCCGCAGCCGCCGGCGCCTCCCGATTACTGGCATTGCGTCGGCACGAGTTCCACGGTTTCCAAAGCATCAGAAATTGTGTCTGAACCGTTCAGTATGGATTTCATTGTCTGCTGCTCCGACACCGCCTGCCGTGCCACCTTTCGCCATACCAAGCCAACACTCCTGCCTCGGCCTCGTTCTTTGGCCCGATACATCAATCGGTCTGCGATGTCGATCATGGCGGACCACCGCTCGGTGGGCAGGAAGGTCGTCGTCCCCAACGGAATCTGCAAGAATCCAAACGAGGCCCTGATGGGGATGACTGTGCCGTCGTGGGTGGTGATCTGAAAACTGTTGAAGCGATCGAGAACACGCTGGGCAAACTGGAGCGTCCCCTCCCGGTCCTGGCCCCGGGCCAGGATGAAAAATTCCTCTCCTCCCCAACGGATAGCCTGGTCGCATTCCCTCATCTCATCCGAGAGGATCCGGGCGCACCCGACGAGGGCCTTGTCGCCGACCTCGTGACCCCAGCGATCGTTGACCCTTTTGAAATGATCCAGATCAATCATCATCAGGACTGCGGCGTGGTATCCGCTCATGATGTCCTCGGGTCCCAGCCGACTGATTCCCCGCCGCAGGATAGACATTTCGATCGGTAGGATGTCGGCCAGGACGCGGCGGTTCCCAAGACCGGTCAACGGATCCGTACGGGAGAGTTCGGTCAGTTTGACGTTCTGTTCCCGAATGTGTTGGTTTGCGGCATCCAGGTCCGTGGTTCGTTGTTTGACCTCCTCTTCGAGCCAAGCCTGCCGTCTCAACCGACCAAGGTTTCTCAGTTGGAGCAGGCCGGCGCCGAACAGGCCTGCCGTCAGGATGGCCATCAACTGGAACCAGTGGGTTCTGTACCAGGGAGGGCGAACGTCGAGGTCAACCCAGAGCGCCTTGGCTGATGGGACTCCGTCGTTGTTAATGGCCTGAATGCCGAACCGATACTTTCCGGCCGGGAGTATGTGATAGGTGACGTGGCGGTCAGTGGTCGGCTGACTGAATTGGTCACCAAAGCAGGTCAAGGCCAAACGAAATCGAACTGTCTCGGGTGCGACAAAACTGGGTGCGGAGAAGTCGAACCGCAGGTGGGAAATGTCGGGGTCGATCCGGAGTTCCAATGATGTGTCGTCTCCGGTGGTCGAGGTGGGCCTGAAGCCCGGGTATGTCTCGCCGTTGGCTTTGACATTCTCCAATACGACTTCGGGGGGCACGAGATTCCTGCTGAGGCGAGAGGGATCGACCACGGTGACCCCGTCGGCCATGCCCAGCCAGATGTGGCCGCGGGAATCCCGCCACGCTGCGCCTTCTGCAGCCTCGGTGTCGGAGAGACCCTCATGTGCCGTAAAAGTCCTCAGAACCTTGGCGTCGGGAGAAACAACCGAGACTCCATGAGTCGTTCCTGCCCAGATGCGCCCATTGAGGTCCTCGGTCAGAGCGATGACGGAGGTGTTTGGAAGTCCATCCGGGACACCAACAACAGTACCGCGGTCGTTGTCATCGAGACCTCGTATCCACAAGCCTGCGTCGGTCCCTGCCAGGAGTTGATCCCGGGAACTGATGATCAGGGTCCACACCCGGTCGGTTGGGAGACCGTCACTCTGGTCGATGATTTCAAATGTCTCGCCGTCAAACGAGGCCAACCCGATCGAGTCCAGGACCAGCCACAGTCGGCCGTCCCGGCTCTCGGCGTGGTGCCGGGGAGACCCTGTTCTTTGCCCCAGAACCTCCACCGCGACCCGTTCCACAGTGCCAGCCCGAGGTCGGTGGCCATCCATACGCCTCCCTCTTTTCGGGGTATCAGCTGCCGGACGAAATCGTTGTCAAGGCCTTCATCATCTGAATCCCAACACCGTAGCCCGGACCGATCCCTGCGGCACACGCCATCGACGGTGCCGATCCACAAGGCTCCCTGAGTGTCATGGGTGATCGTATAGACCCGGTTACTGGGAAGACCGTTCTCCAAACCCAGGCTGGGTCCCCAGTGGTCGCCACACCAGGAAACGACGCCTCCATCGGTCGTCGCCATCCAGACGCAGCCGTCTTTCCCTTCACTGAAAGCCCAGGCCGAGTGAGCCGCAAATCCGGTTTCGGTGGTAAAGAGCATCCATGGAGTCGGTGGGAGTTGAAAGAGCCCCGAGCCCCAGGTGCCAACCCAGAGGCTGCCCTCTCGGTCCTTCAGGAGGGCCGATACCTCGACTCTCTGTTCTTGAGGACGCAGCAGGACCTTCCGGGTGACCCCGTCTTCTTCGCGCCGCCACAGACCATGGGTGGTTCCGATCCAAAGACCGCCACCCGAGTCATCAGCCAGAAGGCTGTTAATTCTGCCGGTGATATCGGGCGTCACCCAGCGCAGCTCATCCCCCTGGAAAAGTCCCAGTGTGTGAGCCTTGAGCGCGATCCAAAGGTGATCCGGGTTTTCGGCTGCCGTCAACAGTCGTTGACCGTCGTTGAGGGGTATCTGCCGGGCGACTTCAAGCTTCTGGTCAAGGACGATCAGATCGTCGCCAAGAACCAGAATTCGTCCATCGGTTCCCTTCACCAGTTCAAAAACCGGTTGATCGTTGATGAGGATCCACTTCCCACCTGAGAATGCCATCAGCCCCTTTTCGGAACCGACCAGAATCGTATCGCCATCGAGGGCCTCAACTGCAGTCAGTTGTTGATTTTCAGGGAGTGGCAACCCGGGAATCTCCGTGATTGATGCGCCATCCCAGCGGGCCAAACCGGCGAGGTCGGTCGCAAGCCACGCATCTGATCCCAGGGTGGCAACACTATTGACCACATTGTCGGGAAGCCCCTCCGTTCGGGTGAATCGCCGAAAGGATTGTCCATCGAACCTGCAAAGACCACCTTGGGTTGCAACCCACAGGTAACCATTCGTATCCTGTGCCATCTCAGAGATCTGGCTTTGGACCAGCCCCTCACGGACGGTGAAGTGACGGGTCGGCCGCCACTGGCACAAAGCGGGGGAGGGTGTGAGGATTCCGATACAGGACAGAACGCAAATGATCGGTAATAGGGAGAAACTCTTTTCCTTCATTGCTCCCATTGTGACTCAGACTGGCTCAGAATTGCTGTGACCAGGGTCAGATTTTCTGAGCTTCGATAATCATGTCCGAGACTCTCCCGACTGATTCTTCAACGTTCGGGCTCAGGCGTTCTCCCAGGTCCAGACCGTCTGGTTCGATGCCCCAGAGACGATAGGTGACGTTGCGCATCTCGGGATAGGTCAGCCTGATCCACCGAAGGCCCTCCGGGAGGCTGAGGTGATGGACGGTGGCGTGCCGTTGCGGAATGGACATCACTTCGTCGTGGCCGAGGCTGTGAATCGTACCTGGCTCTTGTCGGCGAACGAGGGCATCGATCATCCAGATCTGCGCCTCGCCCCGCCAGAAGGAGGGGAGGATCAGGCTGTCGCTCGCGCATTCGACAACCCGGAGATTCGCCGGCAGTTTCCGTTGTTTGAGGTGGCGGATGACCATCGGGCCCACACCGTCATCGCCCATCAGGGTATTGCCGAAGCCCACAACCAGGATTTT
>CAYSHZ010000056.1:0-15503 GCA_964430905.1 uncultured Thermoanaerobaculia bacterium
CTACTTCAACGAAGAGGTCTCGATCGACAATTTCAGTTACGACACCCTGTCGCCGGGCAACCCCCAGAACGGTTATTCCAACCAGTGGCAGGAGACCGACGCCTATGCACTCTTTGGATCACTGGACTACAGGATCAATGATCAGTGGAACGTCGTGGCGGGCCTCCGGTTTTCCCACGACGAGAAGGATTTCTGGGTTGATCGGCCGCAGCCGGTCTTTCAGCCTCCCCTGGTGGCGCCGATTACCGAAAGTACCAAGGAGGACTACACCAGTTGGGATCTCAGTGCAACCTTCAAGGCCAACCCGAACCTCAACTGGTATGGCCGGATTGCAACGAGTTTCCGGGCCCCGTCAATCCAGGGTCGGATCATGTTCTGTGCCGACTTCGAGGGTGGGACCAACCCCGCCACCAACTGCGTGACGACGGCGGATACCGAAGAGATTCTCTCGACCGAGATCGGGATGAAGTCGATTCTCGCGAATAATCGCTTGCGCCTCAACCTGACGGCCTACATCTTCGAGGTTGATGGACAGCAGTTGACGGCAGTCGGTGGTGAGTACAATACGGCAACCTTGCTCAATGCCGATAAAACCGAGGGCCACGGTCTGGAAGCAGACATCGAGTACATTCCCACGGCCAACTGGCTGATGACCTTTGGCCTGAGCTACAACCCGACCGAGATCAAGGACAAGAATCTGACGGTCGCACCGTGTGGCGGTGGCTGTACCGTAACTGATCCGTTGGACGAGAACGGTTTGGCCCTGATCGACGGCAATCCGTTGCCCCACGCTCCCGAATGGATCGTCAATGGGATCATCAACTTCCGGTCGGATCCGGTCGAGAAGGGGTTCTTCGGAGTCCTGGACTGGGCCTACTATTCGGAGAAGAACTTCTTCCTCTACGAGTCCGAGGAATTCAAGAGTGATTCGCTGGAGATTGGCCTGCGTGTGGGTTATGCCTGGAACATGGCCAAATACGAGGTTGCCCTGTTCGGACGCAACATCCTCGACGAGGAGATCGTTCGCGGTGGTATTGACTTCAATAACCTGACCGGCATGATGAACGATCCCAGGACCATCGGCATCGAGTTTGTCGGGAGGTTCTAGGAGCTGTCGGCTGTCATCTATCAGCTATCAGGTATTGGCTGTCAGCTGTCAGTGAAACACACAATCGAACCCCCTCCTGCTGGAGGGGGTTTTTGATTTCCGGGCCTGATATCCTTTCGGAATCGATCAGCCGTTGGTGCTGAAGTGGGGGAATAATGCTCAAGGGATCTCAAAGGAAATATCTTCGCGGGTTGGCTCATGACTTGAGGCCGTTGGTCCAGGTCGGCAAGGAAGGCGTATCGACGACGGTTCTCGTTGCCGTCGATCTTGCCCTGGAGGCCCACGAGCTGATCAAGGTCCAGATCATGGCTGAGAGGGATGATCGAAAGGCGATGATCGCTCAGATCGAGAGTGGGGCCAGGTGCGAGTGCGCCGGTGCGATCGGAAAGATGGCGATCTTCTTTCGGCAACAGGTCGATCTCGAGAGGCGAAAGATCAGACTGCCGTGATCCTGGCGGACGAGATGCGTCATTCTTGCATCTCGTATACAGATTGTATACAATCATGCCCATGGCACGGAGTGGCCCCTTCCCCGTTGAACCGCGGCAGACCGTCACCGAGTCGGTGTACCAGGCTCTGAAGCGCGATCTGATTACATTGAGACGCAGGCCTGGCGCTTCCCTGACCGAGGCCGAATTGGCCACGGCCTACGGTTCCAGTCGGGTCCCCGTTCGTGAAGCCTGCAGGCGGCTCCAGCAGGAGGGGTTGCTGACTGCCATCCCCTTCAAGGGCTACTTCGTCAGCCACATTTCAGCCAAGGAAATCTCCGACTGTTTTGACCTCCGGGAAACTCTCGAGACCAGTGCCGTCCGCCGTGCGGTGGAGTTGGCCACCCCGGGCGAGATCGAGGACATCGAGGCTCTGGCCGAAGTGGAGTACACCTACCACGATTGGGATTCCTACGCCGAGTTTCTGGAGCGCAACCGTGAGTTCCACGTGTGCTTGGTGGCCCTGGGAGGGAACGACCGTCTGGTATGGGTCCTGGATGATCTGTTGGGAACCATGCAGCGGTTTTTCTTCCTGGGGCTCGACCTGGGTGATTTTGGAACCCAGATGCGGCACGAGCACGAGTGTCTCGTGACTGCCCTGCGTTCTCGTTGTGCCGACGAAGCCGTGGCCTGTGTCCGTGACCAGATTGCCGCTTCGCGCCGCAGAATCCAGCGGGCTCTTGCCCGCGATGGAATTCCTCTACCACTGGACCTGGACGGCGCCGTGAGCTGACTGTCCCAACCGACCGAGGTGTACCATGTCTGACTTTGTGTACCTGGACAATGCCGCAACTACCTTTCCCAAACCCACAGAGGTTATCGACGCCATGGCCGACTTTTGTCGGAAACGAGGGGTCAACCCAGGCCGGACCGGTTTCGATCTGGCTCTGGAGGCCGAGGAGACCATCTCCGGGGCCCGTCGAGCGCTGACCGAACTCTTTGGGGGAACCGACCCCAACCGCCTGGTCTTCTCGCTCAACGTTACCGATGCCCTTAATCTGCTGATCAACAGCATCCTTGATGCAGGAGACCACGTCGTCTCCACCTGCCTCGAGCACAATTCGGTTCTCCGGCCCCTCTACCGCCACGCTTCTCGCGGTGTGAACGTGGACTTTGTCCCCTTTGACGGCGACGGCTATGTCGATCCGGAGGCGATCGAGGAACGGCTCCGGCCAAATACCAAAATGGTGATCATGAACCATGCCTCCAACGTGTTGGGGACCCTTCAGTCTGTGGCCGACGTGGGGACGATCTGCCGACGGCGCGGTGTCCTCTTCGCCGTAGATGCCGCCCAGACGGCGGGCGTGGTTGACATCGATGTGGAACGGATGAATATTGATGTTCTGTGCTTCACGGGCCACAAATCGCTCTACGGTCCCACCGGAACCGGTGGAATGTACGTCGGAAAGACCGTGGACATCGAGCCGTGTCGGGCCGGTGGGACGGGCGTCAAGAGTGCTCTTCAGACCCAGCCCCGGGAGTATCCCTGGCATATGGAATTCGGCACGATGAACACCGTCGGGATTGCAGGCCTCCTTGCCGGGCAGCACTGGATCGCAAGCCGCGGTGGAGTGACGGCGGTCCTGGACGAGGAAATGACCTTGGCCCGGAGGCTCCGTGACGGGATGTCCGACATTGAGGGCGTTACCCTCTACTGCGCCGACATGAACAAGCCCCACCTCCCGGTTCTTGCCTTCAATGTTGGTGGGTTGGTGGCTGAGCAGGTGGGCCAATTGCTCGACGTGGACCACGGTGTGATCACGAGGACCGGTCTTCACTGCGCCCCTCTCGTCCACGAAAGCATTGGGACAGCCGCCATCGGTGGATCTGTTCGGTTCTCGATTGGCGCCTTCACTTCGGCCTCCGATGTGGATCGTGCCCTGGCGGCTGTCACCGAGATCGCGGCCTACGCCCGGGAGATTGCCGTAGCCTGAAGGGCCCGAACTGCCGGCAGTTTTCTTGTGTACCGAGGGACGATTAAAGAACCACTCACGGCACGTGATCAATGGTACTTTCAAGGGGCGAAAATATAGGAGTTGAGCTTTCGTGATTGATCCGACGGGACGATCCTCGGTGTGACGCGGATGGTGCATATCACTGACTACCCGTGCTTTCACGAAAAGGGCTATTACGCTCCGAACGGAAGAGCCATGGCCAGGGCACCCGGAATGGAGGAGTCCACGCTGGCGGTGGACCTCGACCTCAACGAGTCGGGGGACTCTCATGCCCGTCGGCTCTTTCTGCAGGATCGACGCCCTGAACTCTACGCGGACTGGCTTGGCCGCCGCTGACCCGCGTTCTCTTCCCTGATGCTGGTCAAGGTGTCGTCGTCGACCAGGCGGTCGTTGCTCCGGACTCGAACCCGTCGGAGAAGATCGCGTCGGATGTCCCAAGTTGTCGTCCGGCAGCGTAGACATCAACGGAATCGGCGCTGCCGCCGCCTTCATTCCTGTTGTCTGTGAAGATCGCGATGAGGTCGTTCATGACGACGTCCATGCCGTTGTAGTCACCAAACTCGAAGCCATTGTTGATAGAGGGTGAGAGTTCGCTTGTCAAGCGAACGGGCGTTCCCCAGGTCTGGGCGCCATCGGTCGAGGACGACCAGAAGAAATCGACCGAGTCCCGGGTGGGATCGCGCCTCGTGTCGTAGAACACCACGTGAACGGTGCCGTCGGGTCCGACCGCCAACCACTGATGCCAGCGGTCCACCGTCGAGGCGTCTGCGGTCTCGTGGGGCGTCGTTGGACCGGACCACGTTGCACCGCCGTCCCGAGAATAGGCGACCTGGATTCGGGCGTGGTTGTTGGCAGGTGTGTTGCCCGTCGGAGCTGTGGCGTCGGTCCACGCAACGTAGATGCTGCCTGCGTAGGGTCCGGTGCTGAGGTCGGATGCTGCCGAGAGGTAGAGGAAGACCCTGCGGTTGTTCATCGACGGAATCGGGAAGTCATATGCGACGATGGTCGAAGCCACTTCGACGACCGGGTCGAAACTGGCCCCGCAGTCGGATGACTTTCGTACCCAGATCTTCTTGCTGTTGAAGGCGGGCCAGACGTAGTATACGTTGCCGTCCTTGTCCGAGGTGATGTCCGAACCGATGCCGGACTGGTTGGATCCGCTGGAGATCGTTGTGACCGAACTCCAGGTGTGGCCGCGATCACTGGATCTGGTGAACTTCAGGGTATTGCTCTCGTGCCAGGTGACGTAGAGCGTATCGAGGCAGCTCGAGCCCGGCTGGAGATCCACGTGGAGGTACTCTTTGTCCGAGGAACCGGCGCCGAATTCGCGCCGGGAGTCATTGCCGGGTTCGGTGGCAAGATCCGTCCAGGTCTGACCGTTGTCGGCTGAGCGGTAGAACCAGACGCCGTTGCCCAGGGTCACGGTGTAGGCCTTGGTTCCGTCTGATGACCACGCCACCGTGGGATCACAGCAGGTTCCCCCCATCGGGAGGGCGGCGGCCTGGGTCCAGCTCTCTCCTCCGTCGTTGGAATAGTGCATCGTTTGTCCAGCGGCGGGTCCGTTGGAACCGGCGATGACGTGGTCCGGCTGGACCGGGTTGACGGCGATGGCCGACTCGGCGGCGCCGGTAGGGGAGGTCACCCGGACGTCACCCTCGAGGGCCTTCGAGGCGATGAACTGCTTCTCGGTCATCGCAGCCCCCGCCGACAGATCGATGGCGGCCCGGCCATTGACCACCTTCGTTGAGTGATAGAGGTTCCCGTTGACCAGGAATCCGCCATACTTGATGAAGAAGCGGGGGAGGGCGCTGCGTGGATACTGGACCGGTCCCTCGGTCAACATGTCAGGGATTGTTCGCCTCAGCTCGACACGATAAAAGAGTGGAATCTGAACCGACAACTCAAGCTCGTTGGGGCTGAGCAGTTGAAGGTCTTCGGCCGTCAGCTCATAGTTGCGATCATCCCACGGACCGTACTCAAGAAGAGACGCGTAGTCGACGCGGGCATCAACCCCCGCGCTTTGGACGACTACCTGGGCCGAGGATGTCGCCGGCAGAACCAGCAAAGAGAAAAGGATAACCAAGGGAAACGAAAGATATCTCATGAAACCCTCCAGGGTTTGAGACAGAATTCTATAACACTCTCGGCAATTCTCCCAGTTACTGAAAGGGCAAGAGCAGTTCCTCTGGGGCTCAAGACATTCAGGAAGATGCTTAATGTGTCCGGTTTGTCCGGGTTTCTGGATTTTGCTGTCTTTCCCGGGCAGAGATGGTTGAGTTGTTGAGATCATCGATGTCGAGAGCGTTCCTGGGGAGGATGATTCGAAATGTCGCTCCACGGTGATTCGGATTCTTCGATTCCTCAAGAGCGATTGTCCCTCCGTGGCGTTCAACAATTTGCCGGCAGATGGTGAGCCCGAGTCCAGAGCCTTTTGCCTTGGTTGTGAACAGGGCTTCGAAGATATGCTCTCGTCTTTCTTCAGGAATGCCAGGGCCGTCGTCGGTGATCCTGATGGTGTCATGATCTGCCGATGACCTTGCCCAGAGCCGTATCGTACCGCTATGGTTCATCGCATGGGCTGCATTCGACATGAGGTTTGTCAGTACCTGGTTGAGTTGAGCCGGATCGGCGAAGACTGTCATTGAGCTGGGCTCGATATCGAGTTCCAAACGAAGGTCGTCGTGTTCGTCCGAGCCGCGCTCAAACATGTCGGTTGCAATCAAAGCCACTCCGATGTTCCGCTTTTCGGGAGGATTATCCCGAGTCATGGCCAGGATTTCGTCGATAGTCTTGACTGCAATACAGATCTCCTTGTTGATGATCTCGAGATGCTCTTCAACCTTTGGTCCTGGGGCGCTACCCAAAAAACGCTTGACCAGGTAGGTGGAGTTTCTTGCGGCGCCGAGAGGATTCTTCAATTCGTGGGCGATATTGGCGGCAAGATGACCGATGGTAGTGAACCGGGTCCTTCTCACCAGTGCCTCTCTGGCCTTTTCCAGTTCTGCTTCCGCAATGAGTGTTTTGGTTTGCTGTTTCCTGAGGAGCAGGATCACGAACCACACGGTGATGCCGAGAAAGGTGACCAGAGCAAGGAGGAAGAACCACCATGTTTCATAGAAGTGCGGTGGGAACGAAACCGTGAAGGTGGCAGCTTCGCCAACTGATCCGGAATCATAGGTGGCTCTGACGTGGAATACATAGTTTCCGGCCGAAAGGTTTGTAAAATATGCTGTTCTTCGTTCGCCGACATTGACCCAGTTTTCGTCATACCCTTCAAGCTTGTAGCTAAATAGAACGGGTTGAGGCGTGATGAAGACGGGGGCGGTATACTCAATTTCCAGTTCGCGGTGTGTGTTTGGGAAGTTGTCCGCCGGTGCGGAGGCAACCGATCGTAAGCCGGTGTGGACCCGTGTGATGATTGCGTGAGGCGGTCCGAGGGCGAAGAACGAGCTTTGTGGATCGACGCGGACAACACCGTCCATCGTTGGAAACCAAAGATTATTGTCCCGATCTTTCGAGCCGGATGGGAAGCCCACGCCGTTGCACTCGGAATTCTTCATTCCGTTTTCGGCCCCCAGGATTTGGACGGGGATGACCTTTCGGCTTCCTTCTGTACGTTCACTGAGAGCATCTCGTGGGATACGCTGGATTCCTTCATCACTGCTGGACCACAGAAAACCATTGTGCTCCAGGATGCTCCAATCCAGGTTCTGGAAGAGGCCGTCACGCGTTGTGAATGCCTTGAACTCCCCGTCTCGGAACCGGACCATCCCATTTCCGATTCCAAACCACATTGTTTGGTCATCGCTCTCATGGATGGCGTGAACCTGAACGACGGGTATTCCGGCGATGGAGGTAAACGAAGTGATGCGGTCGCCGCTCATGAGATTCAATCCATTCTCGACACCCCACCACAGATCGCCTTTTCGGTTGCGGAGAATCGATTGGACATCTTCGCCTGAAAGGCCCTCGGCGACGCCGATGCGAGTGAATCGTCCATTTCGGTAGACACACAGTCCTTTGCCGATCGTTCCAACCCACAGGGTACTCGGATCGATCGGGTCAACGTAGACCACTCGAACCCGGTCACTCGGAAGTCCATCGGCAATGGTCAAGACATCCAGTCCATCGTTGGTGAGATGAAACAATCCGTTGTCGGTTCCAATCCAGGATTCACCATTTCCGACCGGTGCGATGGAGTAAGTGATACCGGGATGACCATTCTCACGAAGATCGAGAACAGTTGTAACCCCTAAGTTTGTAATTGTTTGGATCACCCCGCTAAAGGTTGTCAACCACGTAGTGTTGTCGTTGTCCACCACCACCGAAGTTACAAAATTCTCAGCCAGCCCTTCGTTGGTCGAATATGTAACGACGGGTCCTCTCCAAAGTTGTGTGAGTTCTCCAGGGTAATGGCCAATCCAGATTCTGCCGTCACGATCCTCAAACAGCGCACGAATTCGAGGATCGGAAAGAATGCCATCCTCAGCGGTCAGGAACTCGTACGAATCTGCGTCAATTCGAATCAGTCCATGTTCCGATCCGACCCAAATACGGCCTTGATGGTCCTCGATCAATTCCCAGACACCATCTCGAGTCATGCCTTCATCCGATGAGAAAGAAGAAATGGCGCCGTCCGGCTCGATACGGTCAAGACCGCCGGCGGTACCGACCCAAACGACGCCGTTGCGGTCGCGAAGAACGGTGTGGATGCTGTTGCTGGAAAGACCATTCATTACCGAGAACGAGTTGAGTTTGCCCTGACGTAATCTAAAGAGCCCCGCTGTTTTCGTTCCAATCCAGATCGTTCCATCGGCCTCGCCGAAAAGGGCCCAGACCGAAATCGTTCGAAGGACGTCGGGAATGCCGGTCTGGTCGATGGTACCTGTTGGGCTCTTCCGAAAAAGGCCGGAGTTCGATCCGATCCACAACGTTCCTGCATCATCGAAGAGAAGAGCGCTGACTGTGGAGATCCTTCCGTCAACGATTGTGTGTCTGGTGAATTCTCCATCCAGGTATTGAAGCAAGCCGCCGCCCTGAAATCCAACCCATACGCTTTGGTCGGGACCGACATCGAGGGTCTTCAGGTCCTCTGAGATCATCTCCGGAGTTGTGACCAAGTTGAAGATTGTGGTGTGACTACCGTCGAATTGAGCAAATCCGGAGGTGGTTGCCAACCAAAGAAGCCCATCCTCAGTTTGAACAATGTCACGGATGTGGGTTGTCGGCAGGCCGTCGGCAGCCGTCCATGTTCGGTGGGCGTACTGACTGAGGTGCAGACCCTGCTTTTTGTCGGAGTGGGTGTCTGCGAAGCCGAAGCCGGCAACGAGGAAACCGGCCGCAAGGAACAGCCCGGCCGGTGCCGATCCAGTGAGTTTGGCGGTGAGGCCACGCCTGATTTCAGTCCGGTGCATCATTGCCTGTTTCGTGGTTCAGGGGTCACGATTGAGCTGTCCGATTTGGAACGAGGCGATGGGTGCCGGCTTGCCGATCGCGTACCCCTGAGCAAAGTCCACACCGATTTCGGTTACCTTGCGCAGGAGGGCTTCGTTCTCGACAAACTCGGCGATCGTTACCTTGCCCATCAGTTGCCCTATCTCGTTGATTGATTTGACCACTGCCAAGTCGAGGGGATCGTCCAGAATATCTCGCACAAATGAACCATCGATCTTCAGGAAGTCAATCGGCAGGTTTTTCAGGTATCCGAATGAGGTCAAGCCGCTGCCAAAATCATCAAGGGCGAAAACACATCCCCGGGCACGCAGTCTGGACATGAACTGAATTGCCTTTGACATTTCGCAAATCGCTGCGGTCTCGGTGATCTCGAAGCAGATCTTTTCGGCCGGGACGCTCGTCGTGTCGAATTCGGCCGTCAAATGGTCTATGAGCGAGTCGTTTCCCAGAGACTGTCCGGAGAGATTGATGCAACACAATGCGAGCCGGTCGACGAGATTGGGATTGTTTTCAAGCCACCGGAGAGCGGTGTTGACAACCCATCGGTCGATCGACGTTGTCAGGCTGTACCGTTCCGCAGCAGGAAGAAAGACCTCGGCCGATTCGAGCCGGCCATCGGGCCGTCGCATTCTCAGCAGCAATTCGAAACGCTCGCCTTCACCGAAGGCCGGCCTGAGCGGAACGATGGGTTGATAAAAGAGGGTCAACAGGTCTTCGTCGATCGCAGTTTGGATCTGTTGAGCCCACCTCATCTGGCCCTTGCGTCTTGCCAGATTCGAATCGTCTTCTTTGTGGAGGTGGACTTGGTTGCGACCCTTGTCCTTGGCGGCATAACAGGCGGTGTCGGCTGCGCTCAGCAACTCGGTGATGCTGACCGTGTCTGAAGTCAGGCCGACGACGCCGATACTGGCTGCAATCAAAAAGGATTGATCGGCCCACACGAAACGAAAACCCTCGACATCCCGACGAAGCGTGTCCGCGACTTTGAGAGCATCATCGATCGAGCACTGCTCAAGTAAAACTCCAAACTCGTCGCCACCAAGGCGAGCCAGGGTGTCCCGGCTTCGGATATGCCTTTGGAGGACGGTGCTCAATTGGCGCAGAAGCTCGTCGCCGGCATCGTGTCCACAGGTGTCGTTAACGATCTTGAACTGGTCCAGGTCGAGGTACAGCAGCGCATGCGATTGCTTCAAATCGTGCGCCGTGGAGAACGCGATGCCGAGTCTCCTTTCGAATTCATGTCGGTTAATGAGCGATGTCAACGGATCGTGGGTTGCCTGAAAGGAAAGCGCATCGGCCAAATTTCGTGCTTCGGTGATGTCTTCGCAGACCAAGAGAAGTGAATCCTTCCCTTCGTGATCGATGACAACTCTTCCGGTGACTCTCACCCAATAGGGGCCGTTGTCTTTCCGGACAAGGCTCATCTCCCAGCGGTGGAGTACGGAGGGAGATCGGAAACACCCTGAAATTTCCCGATTGAGGTTGTCTCTCTCGTTGAATGGACACAGGTCCTGAATAGGGGAATTGATGAGATCCTTGGGGTCATGGCCAAGCCGAGCTGCCCCGAACTGATTGATTGAGCCAATCCGACCGTCGCTGTCGAGTTTGAGATACATTGACGGGTTTTCGTCGAAAAGGATTCGGAAACGCTGCTCGCTGATCCGGAGTGCTTTCTCCGAGTCTTTCCTCTCGGAAATATCGGCAAGGCTTCCGATGATCAGATTCCGTGTGAGGGACGGGTAACGGGAGAGTCGAACCTCGTGAGGGATGTCGTGGCCCTCGTCGTTGTTGATGAGGCATTCGAATACAGGTGATTCTCCGTTGAGGGCACGGTCAACATATGAGCGGAGACCTGCATTCGGAATACTGTCGTTCTCAGGAACAATGAGGGAACACAACCGGTCAATCTTGAGTTTGTCGAGAGGGTTGAAACCACTGAGTTCGAAAAGGTTCAGTGCCTTCGCATTCGCTTCGACAACGCTCAATGACTCCTCAGGACCGGGCTCGAGAACGATGATTGCCTGCGGGCCATGCTCGATCAGTGTTTTGTATCTGCTTTGGCTGATGAGAAGGTCTTCTTGAAATCTGTCCCGGGCGGCGCGGTGCACATGTTTGATCAGCTCTTCAGGATCTCCGCCTTTCTGCACGTAGGCAAAGGCGCCGAAATTGACGGAGTCCCGGGCGGAGTCAAAGGAGCCGAAGGCCGTGTGAATGATGACTCTGGGGCTATTGTCTCCGGCCATGATCTTCTCAAGTACGTCGGTGCCGAATTGGTCCGGAAGGCGAAGATCGAGGATAACAACGACGAAATCTCGGTGGGTCGAGAGCTCCAGTCCTGTTTCGGCGGTTACACAACTGACGGGGTCATAACCCTCAAGACGCAGAATGTCCTCAAGAGTACGGCATTGTGAATGGTCATCATCGATGATAAGAACGGGTGGCTGCCGGTTGTCGTTGTGTTCGTTTTTATCTTGAATCAATTCAGGGTGACCTCCAGCCCCAAACCTGTCGGTCTCCACGATCAGTCCAGTCTCATGGGATCGTGGTAGAACCAAATTTCGTGTTCTCAATCTCTCCACCCGCATTCGAATTCGATTCTCAACCAATGCCCTGGAGGCATGCCTTTATCACCGACGACACCGCTGAATCCGGCTGGGATCACCCCTTCATGCTCTGCGCCAGCCAGTCTCCCAAGTTCTTTAATTATACGCTATCCCGTCGGGTTTCCACTGGTGATGAATGCCGGCCCGTTTTCGCACGAAAACGCTGAAGGAGAATCGATCGGATGCCGGAGATCCAGAGGTTGAGTCGGAAACCTAATGTGAAGCGTTCCAGGAGGCAACCACGGGTTCTTGAGACAGCAGTGTCCATACTCTAGCCCCTATTAGTGATATCCTGTCAGGAGTGATTTTCGATTCTCCCCGGTCAGAAGAGGTCCAGGGATATCGAGAGGGGGGTATCACGAGACAGTTGATGTCCGATGCCCCTTCCCGAGCGGAATCAGGGGCGTCCTGGAGTGGAAGGGAAATGGTGGAGAGATCGATCAACGATTGATCATTTTGGAGTTTCGGGCGCCTGTTCCCAGAGGGCGAAAATTGGTTTTTTTGGAGAGATTGAAACAAGATTGAAACAAGGAGGATGATATGTCGAGAATCGAAGAACTCAATAACGTATTGACGGAGTTGTCCGGCAGTTCCAGTGATGTGGAGGCCTGCGCGGTCGTTTCGGAAGACGGCTTGATGATGGCCAGTGCGTTGCCGCAAGGTGTCGAAGAGGCACGGGTTGCTGCAATGAGTGCCGCCATGTTGTCCATGGGGGCTCGAACCGCCTCAGAGTTGAACCGGGGCAAGATTGAACAGCTTTTTCTCAAAGGTGACCACGGTTTCGTCGTCATGATGCAGGCCGGGGAGCACGGCGTTCTGGTCGGGTTGGCTCGGAAGGACGCCAAATTGGGCCTCCTTTTCCTCGACATGGGTCGTGCCGCAGAGCAAGCTGCCTCGATACTCTCGTGAAAGGAAAGGGGGTCAGATCATGATCACGCTTTTCGAATCAGGCGAACACAAGAGTTTTCTTTTCGATGATTTGTCGTCCGGAACCATGGTGCAGGCCAACCAGCACATCATCGCCCACGGGGACGAGGCCATGATCCTTGATCCGGGAGGCCACAAGGTCCACTCGGCGCTGTTTGCGCTGATTTCCTCGGCCGTTCCGATGAACAATCTCAAGCATCTGTTTTTCTCTCACCAGGACCCAGATATCATCGCGGCGGCCAACGCCTGGCTGATGATGAGTGACGCCCAGGCCTATCTGTCGACACTCTGGATGAGGTTCATTCCGCATTTTGGTGTGGACGAGTTGGTCGTATCCAGGATCCATCCGATCCCGGACGAGGGGATGACGATCACGGTCGGGGGGGTTGATCTCAAGGTCATTCCGGCTCATTTTCTGCACTCGGCCGGGAATTTTCAAATCTATGATCCGGTGTCGAAGATCCTCTATTCCGGGGATCTGGGCGCCTCCCTGGGTCACGACTACCACATGGCCGAAGATTTCGGCAGCCATGTCCAGTATATGGAGGGTTTTCATCGGCGTTATATGCCGAGCAATGCAGCCCTGAAGATGTGGGCCCGAATGGCCCGGACGCTGGACATTCACATGATTGCTCCCCAGCACGGTGCAATGTTTGGAACGCCGGAACTGGCCCATCAATTCATTGACTGGGTCGATGGTTTGGAATGCGGCCTTGACCTGATGGGAGATTCATTCGTCATACCATAGGCGAAAGGATGATCAAACGAGAGTTCGAGCCACCAGGTGTGAGTTTGGAGTGAGGAGTCAAGCATGGGAAGAACCTTGACCGTTGCGAGCCAAAAGGGGGGTGTGGGCAAGACGACGACCGCACTCAATCTTGGCTATACGCTGGCTCGTTTGGGCCACAGTGTGTTGCTTGTGGATGCTGATCCCCAAGGAGGGATGGCCATCGCCAGCAATTTGAAGAAGAAGGCTACCGTCGGTTTGGTTGATCTCTTGAGGGGAGACGTCAATCCCGAAGACATCATCGTGACGACCAGGGACGGCAGGATGTCGGTCGTAGGGTCCGGTGTGATACGGCCTGACGACACCGTTTTCATTGAGGACTCAGCCCGGGACGGGCGTCTGCAATCTGCAATTGAGACGATCCGGGGCGGGTTTGACTATGTTTTTCTCGATGCTCCTGCGGGCGTCGGGGGGATCGTTTCTTCGCTGCTCGGAGTCAGTGACGGTGTCATTCTGATGCTTCGTTGCCGGAGCCTGGTTCTCAAGAGTCTGCCGATATTTCTCAAATTGCTGCGCCAGGTTCGGGATGAACACAACCCGGAGCTGCAGCTTGAGGGAGCTCTTGTGACGATGTGGAAAGGCGACAGTGATCTGGAACGACAAACACTCGACGAGCTGGTGGCATGCATCCCGGAGGCCCTGTTCTTTCGGACCGTGATACCGGAGGATGAAAATTTCGAGCACGCCAGCATCAAGGCCGTTCCCGTGATTCTGCTCCCCGGAGGACGGAAGACTGCCCGCCCATATCTGGAGTTGGCGATGGAAATCAAGGAGCGTGAGGTTCTACGAGGGATTGGAGGGGACGCAGATGACCAGGCTGACGGACTCTTCTGAGTTACAAGAGGCTCTGGACCTATTCCGGGACATTCTTGACCAACAGGACCCGTTGATTGGTGGGAGGCCTCAGCAATCAGTGCCGAATGGGGGCACACCAGATTCACCCGTTGATCCTGTTGGGGTCCCCTCCCAGGGTGGAGATATCGACGATCCGTTTTCGCTGACCGAGAGTGCACCGGTCCCTGGGGTTGCAGTCGATATCCAGCGAACACTGGAGACGCCGGGAACTGCCGTTGACGAGGCGGTGGATGTCATCGAAGGTGAGTTTCGAGGGGACCGGTTGGAGAACCTCCTGATCGCGATGTGCAGGCGTGGAGGGTTTTCCGGTGCTGTCGTATCGGACGGAACGGGCCTCCCTCTGGCCGTGCACAACAGCCCGGTCGATAGTGACAGGATTGCGGCATTCACGTCCATTCTGGGCGATGCTCTGGCAAAGGCCGGCCTCTTTCTTGAGCAGCATGGAGCGGAGTACATCTCCATGGACATCAACCTTGTGGACAAAGTCGTTGTTCGCCGGTTTTCCTACGATGGAATGGAGATGTACCTGTTGGTCCTGTGTAGCCAGGCGATGGACGAACGGGCCGAGGTCGAGATGTCGATCGAACAGATTGTATCGATTCTGGGGTAGGGATGGACAGGGTTTGTGTTATCGGTCTCGGGCTACGATTCGAAGGCGATGATTACCAATAGGTTGGCCTCCGTTGTTTGTCAGGGTCCAGCTGAGTTCTGAGAATGAAGTATGATGTGTTGAGAACTCCCTGTTCAACCGAGGAGGTCACCGCCATGACGGACGACAGTTCACTGCCTGTTATTTCGGCCCCGGTCCCACCGGACGATTCGGTGTGCGTCCGTTTTGGCTTTGCCCGGTGTGCCCTCGGTTTGGTTGAGGCTTTGAAGGCAGGTGTGCTGGTCGTCAACTCCAATGGCCGGGTCGCCTACCTCAATGAGGCAGGAGCGACGATCCTGGGCGTTGAGGTCGACAGGGTCATCAGTCGGGATGTTGCCGAAATCGTTGCACCCCTCGAAAGGCTCAAGATTACAGGGGGAGACCGAGGCCGGTGGAAAAACCGGTCCGAGGTTGAGGTGGTGCGGAAGGCGGATGGCTCTCACACTTGGATCGGGTTCAAGATGACCGAGGTCTTCGACATGGTCGAGCCCCGGGGAACCAGTCAATACGTCTTCTTGTTTCAGGACATCAACGAGATCATCAAGATTCGGCAGGAACGCGACCACTACCTCCGCATGGCGACAATGGCCCAGATCCTCCCAACGATCGCCCACGAACTCAAGAATCCGCTGGCTGGCATCCAGCGTCTGGCGGATATCCTGCCGGCAGAATTGACT